>JAGWPY010000042.1 GCA_028870275.1 Gammaproteobacteria bacterium
ATCAAGCGGTGGAAATCCGCGAGCGTGCCGTATTGCGGATTGATCCCACGGTAGTCGGTGACGTCATAACCGTGGTAACTCGGCGAAGGAAAAATGGGCATCAACCAGATGCCATCGACTCCGAGCCAGCGCAGATAGTCCAGTTTCGCGGTCACGCCGGCGAGGTCGCCGATGCCGTCGTGGTTGCTGTCGTAGAATGAGCGCACGAAGATCTCATAGAACACGCCGCTGGGCGGCGCCTTGGCGGTCGCCGCCTGGCTCGGGCCGCCGAGTACGAGACCCGTTCCGAGCGCGAGTGCCGCGACGGCGCTCCGCCATAACCCAATGCGACGAACACGATGAGTCATCGGTCACTCTCCGATTTGGAATGCGGTCAGGCGGAAGTGGCGGCGCAGTGCTCGGCAATGAACGCAGCGTGCTCTGGCATAGAATCGACGCAGCGCTCGATCACGCTGCGGGTGTTGTCGAGAAAGCGGCCGAGGTCCTCGTCGGAGAGCGCATCGACCAGTGGGTGATAGGCGCTCGCACGGACCCCCTGCCCATGCATCACCTGCAGCCAGCTGACGTGCGAGAATAGCTCGGCGCCATCCCGGTAGATCCGCCCGCTCGCCCGAAACAGCTCCAGCTTCGCGCTCAACGACTCGGGGATCTCCATCGTGCGGCACCGACGCCAGAACGCCGTGTCCTCGCGTCGGGTCTCTTTGTAATGCAGGATGATGAAGTCACGGATCCGCTCCATCTCGAACGCGCACTGGCGGTTGTACTCGTCGATTTCGCGCTCGCAGAACCGTTGATCCGGGAATGCCGCGAGGAAGCGGGAGATGTGCGACTGGATCATGTGGATCGCGGTCGACTCCAGCGGCTCGAGGAATCCGCCCGACAGGCCGATCGCCACGCAATTGCGATACCAGAGCTTGCGTCGACGCCCGGCGCGGAATTTGAGCGTGCGAGGCTCGGCGAGCGGCTCACCGTCGAGGTGGTCGAGGAGCACCTGCGTCGCCTCGTCCTCGCTGATGTGCCGGCTGCTGTAGACGTGGCCGTTGCCGATGCGATGCTGCAGGGGTATGCGCCACTGCCAACCCGCGCCGTGCGCGGTCGATCGCGTATACGGCAACAGAGGATCGACCGAGCGGCACGGTACGGCCGTCGCGCGGTCGCAGGGCAACCAATGGGTCCAGTCCTCGAACCCGGCGTGCAGTGTCTGCTCGATGAGCAGGCCGTGAAAGCCCGAACAATCGACGAACAGGTCGCCATCCACCCATTCGCCGGATTCGAGGCGAACCGCGTCGATGAAGTCATCCCGTTCGCGCAGCCGCACTTCGATGATCTTCGCCTCGGTGCGCACGACGCCCGCCGCTTCGGCGAAGCCGCGCAGGTAGCGCGCGTACAGCCCCGCGTCGAAGTGGAACGCATAGTCGATCTGCGCGAGCGGCGATAGCGGCAGGTCGGGGCGCGGCCGACTGAACTTGTGGCGCCTGGGAGCGACGGTGTTGATCGAGTAGGCTTCGAGGTCGGCCGCTTCCCCGCGCAGGAAGGCCTTCAGCCAGTACTGATGGAAGCCGAGCAGCCCGTGGTCACGGCCGATTCGGCCGAAGCCGTGGATATAGGACTCGCCCAGTGCGCCCCAGTTCGCGAACTCGATGCCGAGCTTGAACGTGCCTTGGGTGCGGCGCAGGAAGTCGTCCTCGTCGATGCCGAGCGAGGCGTTGTAGACCCGGATCGTCGGAATCGTCGCCTCGCCGACCCCGACCGTGCCGATCGCGTCCGACTCGATCAGGCGGATCTTGCAGTGGCGAGGCAAAAATTTCGCGAACGCGGCCGCGGTCATCCAGCCGGCGGTACCGCCGCCCACGATCACGATCGAACGGATCGGTTCGGCCGGTGCGTTCAAGCCGGTTCCGCCGCCCGGTGCCGACAGTTCTTTGCGATGAACTCGCCGTGACCGGGCATGTAGGCCACGCATCTCGCGATGACCGAGCGCACCTCTTCGGTGAACGCAAGCAGTTCGGGTTCGCTCATGTTGGCCGCGAGCGGATGCGGATTCGCGGGGCGTAGCCCCTGTCCGTTCATGACCTGAAGCCAGCTCTGTTCGGTGAAGAGCTCGTTGCCCTCGCGTACCACGCGGCCGTGCGCGCGGTAGAGGTCGATGCGCCGCTGCAGCGCCTCCGGTACGGCCATGTTTGCGCAGTGCCGCCAGAACGGCGTGTCGTCGCGCTGCGTGAGCTTGTAGTGCAGGATGATGAAGTCGCGGATGCCCTCGTACTCGATCCGCAGCAGCCGGTTGAATTCGTCGATGTCCCGGGAGTCAAAACCGCTGTCCGGAAAGAAATCGAGGATTCGCGCGATCGCCGCCTGGATCAAGTGGATGCTGGTCGACTCCAGCGGCTCCATGAAGCCGCTCGACAAGCCCACTGCGATCACGTTGCGGTTCCAGACCCGCCTGCGCATGCCGGTCCTGAAGCGTACCGGTCGCGGCTCGGCGAGCGCACCGCCCTCGAGGTTGCCGAGCAGGGTCGCCGCGGCCTCGTCGTCGCTGAGAAATTCGCTGCAGTAGACGTGGCCGTTGCCGGTGCGATGCTGGAGCGGGATGCGCCATTGCCAGCCCGACTCTCGAGCGATCGACCGCGTGTACGGCGGCGGCGAGGCGTCCGCCGGGGATGCGACCGCGAGCGCGCGGTCGCAGGGGAGCCACTCTGTCCAGTCGTCGTATTCGGTGTGTAGCGCCTTCTCGATCAGCAGTCCGGCGAATCCCGAACAGTCGATGAACAGGTCGCCGACCACCCGTCGACCGTCCTCGAGTTGGACCGACTCGACGAACCCGTCGCCGGCGCGCAGCTGCACGTCGACGATCCGGCCTTCGGTGCGTCGTACGCCCCGCTTCTCGGCGTACCTCCGCAGGAACCCGGCATAGGCGGTCGCATCGAATTGGAAGGCGTAAGTGATGCTCGCGAGCGGCGAATTCGGCCGATCGAGCGCGGGGCGCATGAATTTCTTCGCGTAGGCGGCGCTCACCGACATCGTATATTCGCCGAGTGGGGCGGCTTTGCCCTGCCCCGCGAGCCGCTGCCAGTACTTGTCGAAGCTCAGCACGCCGGCATCCTGGCCGATCGGGCCGAAGCCGTGCATGTAGGACTCGCCGCGCCGATGCCAGTCGGTGAATTCGATGCCGAGCTTGAACGTTCCGTGGGTCTCGCGCAGGAACTCGTTCTCGTCGATTTGCAGCGCGGCGTTGAAACGTTGGATCATCGGAATCGTCGCTTCACCGACACCGATCGCGCCGATGGCGTCCGACTCCACCAGTTCGATCTGCGGGCGGCCGCCCAGTGTCTTCGCGAAGGCCGCGGCCGTCATCCAGCCCGCGGTGCCGCCACCGACGATCACGATCCGCTGCAGCGAGGGCGCGTTCATCCGATTCGGCGTCTAGACTCCGATGGAAAGGCGGTCTGCGCCGCAGGCCGGCCGGCGCTCGCCCGGGGGGGAATCGGGCGGGCCGGCGGCCTGGACCGCAGAGCGTCTCAGAACGAGTAGTTTAAGCCAAAGAAGTACGTGCGGCCGAAGTAACGGCTGGTCACGCCGCCGGTCGTGCTGGTGTACGTCCGGAACGGTGTGTTCTTCAGGTTCTGGCCCTGCAGCTGGAGCTGCAGACCCTTCGCCGGACCCGACTGGATCGTGTAGGAGAGCTGCGCATCGAGCGGCGCCTCCGACTTGATGTAGGTCGCACCCGGTACGCCGAAGTTGGTGATCAGCGAGCCGATGAACTGGCTCCGATACCGCTCCGCCACGCGCGCCTCGAAGCCGAACCTCTGGTAGTAGATCTGCAGGTTGGCGACGTCCTTGGAGAGACCCGGCAGGGTCATGTTGCCGCTACCGGCGATCGTGTTCGGCGCGACGATCGAGCTGTTGGTCAGCGAGAAGCTGCCCTGCATGCCGAAGCCTTCCAGCCAGTCGGTGAACATGCCGAACGGCACGGTCGCCGCGACTTCGACGCCGTCGATGTAGCCGCCGCTGCCGTTCACCGTGGTCGTGTATTCGCCGACCAGCGACGAGACGTTGGTGGTGATGGTCGGTGAGACGATTCCGGCAAAATTGAAGCTGCCGTTGGTGGTCGTGACGATGAACGACTCCAGGTGCTTGTAGAAGCCGGCGACGCTGAAGTAGCCCTCGGTGCCGAAATATTTCTCGTAGGACAAGTCGACGGCGTCCGCGAGGAACGGTTTCAGGTCCGGATTGCCGCCGGAGGCGATCAGGATGTTCTGGCCGACATTGCCGCCGATCGTGGCCGAGCCCACCGAAATCGCCGTCGAGGCGTTCATGTCCGCCATGTTCGGGCGCGCCATCTCACGCCCGACCGAGAACCGCAGGTCCTGGCTGTCGACGAACTTGGCGATCAGGTTGACGCTCGGCAGGAACTCGGTGTCCGAGAAGCTGCGCGTCACCTGCTGCGGGGAACCGGACAACACGTCCTGACCCGAACTCGTTTGGCTGGTGGCGAACGCGGTTGAACTCTGATCCGCGCGCACGATCTGCAGTCCCGCGTTGCCGCGCAGGGGGATGTCGCCAAGGTGGCTGCGTACGTCGAACTGACCGTAAGCGGTCTGCAGCACCTCGCGCACGCTCCAGGTCTTCGCGAGAATGTTCGGCGTCACGCGTGAGCCGATGTCGAAGTACTGGGTCCACTGGTTGAACACGTCGTAGGTCGGGATCATGAGGCCCGATTCGCCGGCGAGGCTCAAGCCGGTGCCGGGGATGTGGGCGCCGTTCTGGTAAAGAGCGCCGTTCGTGCCCTTGACCCAGAGATAACCCTCGTCGGTCGAATTGTCCTTGTGCCGGTCGGAGAAGTCGTAACCGAAGCGGAAGTCCTTGAACCAGGCACTGTTCGGCAGGTCGAGGGTACCGCCCGCCCGCAGCTCGCCCATCTTGTCGATGGTGAGCGGATACTTGATGTAGCCCGGCTGTTCCTGAGCGCAGCAGCTCCAGCCGAGTACGTCGGTGAAGTTGGTGTTCTGCCGGTTGGAGAAGTCGAGGCTCGAACCGAGTTGCAGATTGTTCGAGTTGAAGGTGATCGAGGTGGTGTTCGGTACGCCGCCGACGACGGTCGGCGTGCTCGCGTAGGTCTCGATGTCGTACTGCTGGTTGTGCGCGTCGTTCAGGTTGACGTCGAAATCCAGCGTGAGGTTGTCGGTGGCACGCACCTTGGTGTTCCAGCCGAGGGATCGCAGCAACTGATTGCTGCCGATTGCGACGTTCTGGATCACCGGGCGGATGCCAGAAATGGTGCCGCTCAGCACGTTGTTGCCGCTCAGCACGGCATTGGTGAGCACCGGCTGCGGCTGGCGGATCACCGTCGTCGTGGTGCCATTGGGATTCGGATAGTTGGTCGTGTGCGGATTGACCAGATCCATCTGGAAGTTCCACAACTGATCTTCAGTCGTGAACTTCGAGTAGAACATGTCCACTTCGGTGGAGATGTTGTCGTTCGGCTTGTACTGCAGCACCCCCATGATGCCGTCGCGGCGTTGGTGGGCCTTGTCGCTGTTCTCGTTGAGGCCCCCGTACGGCACGTTCACGGTCTGGCCGTTGTACTGCATCGTACCGCCGCCCCAGGTGCCGCTGTCGTCGACCGTGCCGCCGTTGTCGTCGAGGCGCGCGAAGCCGACCGCGATACCGAGCGTGTGGTCGAAGAACTGGTCGATCAGCGAGGCGCTGTAGCGGTCGCCGTTGCCGGTCGTGGGCAGTCCCTCGCCGAGCTTTTCCTTGCGGACGTTGAGCGCGACCTTGGCCTGGTCGTAGTCCAGCGGCTTGACGGTGCGCACGTCGACGGTGCCGGCGAGGCCCTGGCCAACCAGGCTCGCGTCGGCGGTCTTGTAGACGACCACGCCGCTCACCAGTTCAGAAGGGTAGCTCGCGTAGTCGACCGAACGGGTGTCGGAGGTCGAGGTCTGCTGGCGGCCGTTCAGGGTCGTGCCGACGAAGTCGGGGCCCATGCCGCGGATGCTGATCTGGGTGGCATTGCCGTACTGGTCGCGCTGCGCGGCGATGCCGGGCAGGCGCGCGATCGAGTCGGCGATGCTGAGGTCGGGCAGCTTGCCGATCTCTTCGGAGGAAACGGCCTCGACGATCAGGTCGGAGTCGCGCTTGATCGTGATCGCCTGCTGGATGCTGCGGCGGATGCCGGTAACGACGATCGCCTGCAGTTCGCCGGAGGACTTGGACTTGGAGTTCTTCGCGGGTTGCGGCGTCGTGCTGGTCTGTTGGTTCGTGGCGGAGGCGTCCTGCGCGAAACCCGGCTCGGCGCCCGACAGCAGCAGGATCGCGCAGCCCGTCGCCGTGGTCGCCAGAGCCGCCGGCGAGCGTCGGCGGGCGGCTTGGGCGAGTTCGCGGCGCATCTTGGACTTGTTGTATTTCTTCACTTGGATATTTCCCCCGTTGAAGTGCCAGCCGGCACGTGTGTATCGATGCAGACGCGTCTACCCAGTCGAAAACGCGGCCTGATTTCGTTTGTACGGATGTTATTTGGACCGCAATTTTTGCCAATCCCGCTACATACGTATTCATTCGTTCAGGCGCGAAATTCTTGTTGCGTATGCGCATCGACCGGGGTCGGACGATAATGCGAATCGTTCCTGGGGCGGCATTTTTCTCGAGGCACCCGCGTTGCGATGACCCGGCAGGCCACGGCGCCGTGAGCGCGCGGCCGGGGAGCGATGCGCCGCTCGTGGTTCGCAATCTCGAACCCTTGTGGCAGACTGCGTCGCGATGCCTGATGCGCCGCGCATTCGATCCGAGCCCTCCTCGGATCGGGCGGCATCGACCATTTATACGTATGCATTGCGGGCGCCGGCCGCCGGGTCGGGGCCTTGACCACAATAAGCACAATCGAGGTTTTCCCGTGACGAATCGCTGCGACTGGTGGCAGGGGGCCATCATCTACCAGATCTATCCGCGCAGCTTTCTCGATACCAATGGCGACGGTGTCGGCGATCTGCCGGGCATCGTCGAGCGTCTCGACTACCTCGCGAGCCTCGGCATCGACGCGATCTGGATCTCGCCGTTCTTCAAATCACCGATGGCCGATTTCGGCTATGACATCAGCGATTATCGCGCGGTCGATCCGTTGTTCGGCCGAATCGAGGATTTCGATCGGTTGCTGGCCGAGGCCCACCGACGCGGACTCAAGGTGATGATCGATCAGGTGCTGAGCCACACCTCGATCGAGCACCCCTGGTTCCTCGAGAGCCGCACGAGCCGCGACAACCCGCGCGCCAACTGGTACGTCTGGGCCGACGCGCGCGCCGACGGCGGGCCGCCGAACAACTGGTTGTCGATCTTCGGCGGCGTCGCCTGGCAGTGGGAGCCGCGTCGAGGACAGTATTACCTGCACAACTTCCTCGCCCAGCAGCCGGATTTGAATTTCCACGAACCGGCGGTGCGCCAGGCGGCGCTCGACAACATGCGGTTCTGGCTGGATCGGGGCGTCGATGGCTTCCGTCTCGATGCGATCAACTTCTGCTTTCACGATCCCCTGCTCCGCGACAATCCGCCGAAACCCCTGGAGGCTCGCGCCGGCGGTGGATTTCGCGCCGACAATCCTTACGCCTTCCAGCGACATGTCTTCGACAACACCCGGCCGGAGAATCTCGAGTTCCTGGCCGAGATCCGCCGGCTGATCGATCGTTATCCGGGTGCGGTCACCCTCGGCGAGATCTCCTCGGAGGATTCGCTGGCGACCATGGTCGAGTACACGCAGCCCGGACGGCTGCAGGTCGCCTACAGCTTCGAGTTGCTCGGCACGGACGGCTCGCCCGAGCACATCCGGCGGACCGTCGAACGTGCGAATGCGATGGCGGGCCCCTCGACCTGGCCCTGCTGGGCGATATCCAATCATGACGTCGAGCGCGTCGCGAGTCGCTGGGCGGCAGGTGATCCACCGGCCCACTTCGCCACGTTCCTGACGGCGGTCCTCTGCTCATTGCGCGGCACGATCTGCATCTACCAGGGTGAGGAATTGGGTCTGACCGAGGCCGAGGTGCCATTCGATGCGCTGCGCGACCCTTACGGCATCGCCTTCTGGCCGAATTTCAAGGGGCGGGACGGCTGCCGCACACCGATGCCATGGACCGGCGCGGCACCGAGCGGCGGATTCAGCAAAGCCAGCCCGTGGTTGCCGATTCCGGCCGCGCATCTCGCGCGCTCCGTGGACCGGCAGGACCTCGATCCTCTCTCCGCGCTGAATGGATTTCGCCGATTCCTGCAGTGGCGTAAACTCCATCCGGAACTGGTGCGAGGCGGGATCCGATTCGTCGCCGCGACCGGCGGCGGATACATTCTCGAGCGTGCATTGCAGGCGGATCGGTTGATCGCCGCCTTCAATTTCACTGGCGAGCGATTGGAACTGCCATTCGACGCCGCCCAGAGTCTCGAATCGGTGGGTGGACACGGACTGCCGCCCGGGTCGGTCGAGGGATCGCGCATCGTCCTGCCGGCGTTCGGCGCGTTCTTCGGTCGGGTCCGCGGAAGTCAGTCGACAACGGCGACGTGATGGCGCAAGGCGATGTGATGGCGCAAGGTAACCGCAAGCGTCCGGTCGGCAAAGCGACCTCGCTGACGATTGCCCATCTGGCGGGCGTTTCGCAGCCCACGGTATCGAGAGCCCTGCGCGGCAGCCCGATGGTCAACGCGGAGACCCGCAAGCGCATCGAGGCCATTGCCCGGCAGCTGCGGTACTCGGTCGACCGCAACGCCTCCAGTCTGCGTACGCGTCAGACGCGCACCCTCGCCCTGCTGATTTTCGAGGATCCGACTCCGGACGGCTCGCTCATCAATCCGTTCTTCCACTCGATGCTGGGATCGATCACCCATGCCTGCGCCGAGCGCCGGTACGATCTGCTCGTGTCGTTCCAGCCGCGTACCCCGGACACCGAGACCGATCGCGCGTATGGGCAGAAGGCCGACGGGATCATCCTGCTCGGCTACGGCGACTATCACGATCACCGGATCCGCATCGAGTCGATGGCGGCGGACGGCACCTGTTTCGTGCGCTGGGGCCAGGTCCAGGAAGGACAACCGGGTATTTCGATCGGCTGCGACAATTTCCGCGGCGGCTACGTCGTGACCCGTCATCTGCTCGACCGCGGCCGTCGGCGCATCGCCTTTCTCGGCAATGCCTCCAGCCATTACCCGGAGTTCTTCGAGCGCTTTCGCGGATACCAGCAGGCGCTGCTCGATGCCGGGATCGAATTCGACGAGACCCGGCGGATCGATGCGCTGAGCACCGAGGCGGCCGGCTACGAGGCAGCCTGCGAGTTATTGCGCCGAGGCGTGCGGTTCGACGCGATTCTTGGCGCCAGCGATCTGATTGCCTTGGGTGCGATGCGCGCTCTCAAGGAGCATTCGATCGAGGTGCCGACCGAGGTGTCGGTCGCGGGATTCGACGACCTTCCGGCGGCGAGCCTCGCGAGCCCGGCCCTGACGACCGTGATGCAGGATACGCGCGCGGCGGGTGTCGAGCTGGTGGACACCCTCCTGCGGCTGATTCGCGGCGAGCCGGCGACCGATCGCATGCTGCCGGTTCAGTTGGTCGTGCGCGAATCCTGTGGCGCGGCGGAGCGTTTCGCCGCGGGTTGAGGCACGCGCAGCGCAAGCACTCCTGCGACCAGCAATCCGGCGCCGCCGAGACCTAAGGCGCCGATCGGTGCTCCATGGAACAGCGTACGCAGCAGCAGGCCCAGCAGGCTCGCGGCGACCAATTGCGGTATCACGATAAAGAAGTTGAATATCCCCATGTAAATGCCCATCTTTTCCGCCGGCACGCTGTCCGAGAGCAGCGCATACGGCAGCGACAGGATCGATGCCCAGGCGAAACCCACACCGATCATCGAGACGAGCAGCCACTGCGGATTGCGCAGGACGATGAACGACAGGAGGCCCGCACCGCCGAGCGCCAGATTGACGAGGTGGCTTGCCCGCAAGCCGAGTCGGCGCACCATGGCCGGTATCAGCACGGCGGCGACCGCCGCGAAGCCATTGTAGGCGCCGAACAGCACGCCGACCCAGTTCGCGCCGGCGTTGTAGCCGGCCGAGTGCGGATCGGTCGATGCGAAGTCGACTTGGGCGACCGCGGCGGTCGAATAGATCCACATCGCGAACAACGAGAGCCACGAAAAGAACTGCACCGGGATCAGTCGGCGCATCGCGAGCGGCATGCAGCGCAGATCCTCGATCACGCTGGCCAGCATGCCGTCCGGACGCGTGCGCCGCGCGAGCAGCTGAGCAAGGCCCCAGGCGGCCGCGCCGGCGCCGAGCAAATAGAGCTGCGGATCGAAGTGTTCGAGCCGCACCCACAGAACCGCGCTGACGCCGATCGCCAGCCAGACGAGGCCCCGGCGTGCCGAGGTGCCGACCCGCCCCGCGCGGCGGGGTGGCGCGGCGGCGGGGACCGCGTCGTCGAAGCCCATGAGTTGTTGCGGTGAATATTCCGTGGAGCGCCACGCCGTCCACGCGACTGCGGCGAATAGAACCGCGGCGCCGATCTCGAAGGACCAGCGCACGGTGGCCGGGATCGCCTCGACACCGCTCTGGCCGGTGGGCAAATTGTCGACGCCGGCGCGGGCGAGCATCCAGGGCATGAGGCTCGCCACGACCGCGCCGATACCGATGAAGAAACTCTGCATCGAATAGCCGATCGCGCGCTGCTCGGGCGCCAATTGGTCGCCGACGAACGCGCGGAAAGGCTCCATCGACACGTTGATTGAACCGTCCAGGAGCCACAGCAGCAAGGCGGCGACCCACAGCGCGGGTGAGAGCGGCATCGCGACCAGTGCCGCGGCCGCCAGTAGAGCCCCGGCCAGGAAATACGGGCGTCGCCGGCCAAGCCGCGTCCAGGTCCGATCCGACCAGTAGCCGACGATCGGCTGTACCAGCAGGCCGGTCAACGGCGCGGCGATCCAGAGCGTCGGGATCTGACGGAGGCTTGCGCCGAGGGACTGGAAGATCCGGCTGACGTTGGCATTCTGCAGCGCGAAGCCGAACTGCAGGCCGAGAAAGCCGAAGCACAGATCGAAGATCTGTCGAAAGCCGAGCCTCGGTTTGTGCATGCGAGTCGGGCCGTCGCTCGCGTTAACGCGAGGCCGGCCGTTCGGCTTCGCGCGCTTTCAGGAACGGGCTGCCGGCCCGCCACGCCGGCCACTCCTCGCCGTCGGCGAGTCGACGGCCTGCGAGGTAGAGCACCTGCAGCTCCTGGCGCAGACCGCCGAGGTTCCAGTGGGGGTCGTAGACGTCGGCGGGTTTGTGATAGTGAAATCGGGTGTATTCGCGCAGTTGCGCGATGCCCCATCCGGCCGGGCGGCCGACGAAGTCGGTGCCATCCTGGATGCTGAGGGCGGGCACTCCGGCCTTCGCGAACTCGAAATGGTCGGCGCGGAAATAATAGCCCTTCTCCGGCTCCGCGTCCGGATTGACCACGAGCCCGAGATCGTGCGCGGCTGCGCGCAAGTCATCGTCGAGAGTCGACATCGCCTGCCCGCGCTCCTCGATGTCGCGGGTCGGTCCATAGACGTTCATCACGTCCATGTTGAAATCGGCGACCGTGTCGGCGAGCGGTACGAGCGGATGATGCGCGTAATAGGCCGCGCCGAGCAGCCCCTGCTCCTCCGCGGTCGTGGCGAGGAACAGCACGCTGCGCCGGGGATGCGGATGAGTGCTCGCGAAGACCCGCGCGAGTTCGAGCAGCGAAGCGATTCCCGAACCGTTGTCGACCGCGCCGTGGAAGATCTCCGCCTTGCCGTCCGGGCCCCGACGCGTGCCGAAATGGTCCCAATGGGCGCTGTAGACGAGCGCCTCATCCGGCCGGGCATTGCCGCGCAGGATACCGACCACGTTGTGGCTCACGATCGAGCGCACCTGATTGTGCAGTGTCACGCTCACCTGCTGATGCAGCGGGACCGGCTTGAATGTCCGACTCGCGGCCGCGGCCGCGAGTCGGTCGAAATCGAGTCCCGAGGCGGCGAACACGCGGATCGCCGCGGCGTGCGTGAGCCAGCCTTCGACGGCCGTACGATAGGCCGTTCCCGGGGCGAGTTCCTCGCGCGCGCCGATCATGCTGTTGTGCACGACCGCCCAGGGGTAGCCGGCAGGACCGGTCTGGTGCACGATGAGGATCCCCGCCGCTCCCTGCCTCGCGGCCTCCTCGTACTTGTAGGTCCAGCGGCCGTAATAGGTCATCGCCTTGCCGTCGAACAGCTTGGGATCGCCGCTCGCATAGCCCGGGTCGTTCACCAGAACCACGACGGTCTTGCCGCGCACGTCGAGACCGGCGTAGTCGTTCCAGTGATACTCCGGCGCGACGATGCCGTAACCGGCGAACACCAGGGGGCTCGATCGCAAAGAGATGGTCGCGACCGGCCGCTCGGTGTAGACCATCATGTCCGTGCCGTAGCGCAAAGTCAGGGGCGTCTTGCCACCGGTGAACGAGAGCGAGGCATCGGGGTTCGCGGTGATCTGTAGGAGCGGGACGTCCTGGAAGTAGCTGCCGTGATCGGCCGGCTGCAGCCCGTACTCTCGCAGGCGCGCGGCGATGAATGCGATCGACTTCCGCTCGCCGATCGTGTCGGGCGCCCGACCGGCGAACGCGTCCGAGGAAAGCGTACGGATCGAACTGCGCAGGTTGGCATCCGAGAATTGCGGTGTATTCGGGGCCGCGGCCGTGGCGATTGCGGCCGTGCTCAGCATGAACGCGGACGCGGCGGCGAATGAGGCGAGGGATTTCAGCACGGTCTCTCCTTCCCGAAGGATCGTTTCGGCCCGCGGAAGCATAACAGTGTGCCGCGCTCCGACGGGTCAGCGTTCGTTGGTCGTAGCACAGGGCCGCGGCGCGGGTAGCGCCGTGGAGTCGTCGCGCACGATCTTCCAGCCCTGCGCCGTCTGCTTGAAGACCAGCAGAAAATAGCCATCGGCATTCCCGCCGTCGCGTGCCGAGCGCGCGAGGTGGAACCGCCCGGTGACGGTCGCGAAGCGCGGATCGAGTGGCTGCACGGCGAGGTTCGAGAACTCGAGCCGGCCCATGCGTGCGGGCGTCGGATAGTGCGCCCGGTAGGCGGCGAGCATCTGTGCGTAGCCATGGCTCACGGTGCGGCCGATGAACAGGATGTCGGGCGAATCATCGTAGCTGGCCGCGAAACCGGCGAGATCTCCACGGTTCCAGGCGGCGGCCGAGGAGCGCATCACCGCGAGGATCTGCGCGGCCTGGTCCGGGGCTTGCGCGGCGGCGCGCGCGGGTGAGCTCAATCCGCCCGAGGACAGAGCGAGTATCGATGCCAGCCCCGCCCGCGCCGTTGCGCCGACGAGTCCGCGCACTCGCGCCGGCATCAATCGCCCCCCAGACGGCGGGCGGCCGTGCTCAGCAGCTCCTCGAGGCTGGCGCCGGCGCGAAAGTCCCGCAGGTGTTCGGGCCGCTCGACCCCGGCGAGCAGTCGCGGACAGGACTCGGGCTCCAGGATCACCTGTCGGATCGGAATGCGCTCGGCGTAAATCGGCAGTGCGTAGTCGGCTTCGTCGTCGGAGATGCCGTGGGCGTGGATCTTGGCCGAAGCGCGCTCGATGTCCATCGAGACGACCGTCGTCGCGCGGATCTCCTGCGGCGCGTTCGGACGCAGCAGCGGCTGGCGTCCCGGGAACATCCGCTCGACGACGCGCAACAGCGCGCGTTCCTTTTCGAGCGGGTCGCTCACCAAACGAGCCTGGCCGAAGGCCATCACCGAGCGATAGTCGGCCGAATGGTTGAAGGCGCTGCGCGCGAGCACCAGGGAGTCGAAATGCGTGACCGTGAGGCAGGCGGGGACGCCGTCGGCCAGCGTGCGCAGCATGCGGCTGGAGTTGCTGCCGTGCCAGAAGAGGCGCCAACCGTCCCGCCAGTAGAACGTCGGCGTGCACAAGGGCTGTCCGTCGACGACGTAGGCGACGTGCGCGAGCACCCCCGCGTCGAGCACCCCATGAATCGTGGCGCGATCGTAGTGACCGCGCTCGGCCAGCCGGCGCACGCGGTTCAGGTCATCGACCGGATATTCTCCGCCGGTCGAGTCGCTCATCGCGGCTTCCCTGTCGGCGAGGCCGGTTCCTGGGGGGGCGGCGCCACGGGAAGCTTGCTCAGCTGTTCGGCGCGCGCCTTGATCATCTGCTGCAGTTCCGGGATGTGATCGCGCGCGAGCCCCTGGCCGATCGCCATCGACTGGCGCGTGAGCTGCGGCGAGACTTCCACCAGTTTGCGGCCTGCCGGACTCGCGTAGAAGCGGATCAGGTCGGCGAGCTCGGCCTTCGTGAAGGTTTTCGCGTACATCTGCACGAGCTGGGGCCGCAGGGCTTCCCAGGAGAGGTACTGGCCGGCCCAGTTGAGGATCACGTCGCGGTAGGGGCCGAGCATCGGGTTACCGGCGATCATCGAGGAGACCATGCCCTCCTCGCTCGCCCGCACGGTGGCCTGAATGCCGACCATGTCGACCAGCCTGTTGGCGGCGGCGAGGCGAGCGTTCACCGGAGGGTCGACCGCGAACGCGGAACCGCCGATCAGCAAACCGGTCAACGTGAACACCGTCATCGCAGGTTTCATCGCCGCTCCCTCATCCTCGTGGCGTCGCGAACGACGCGGTACCGAGCGCATGGTAGCGCATCGCTCGCGCCGGTCGCTCGGAATGTCGGATCGACTGCGATAGAGTCGCGCCTTCGAAGCCGCTCCGGAGACCGATCATGACGCAGCCATCGCGTCGCACGCTCGACAGTCTTGCCGCCGCGCTCGCTGCCGGCGAGACGAGCAGCCGTGCGCTCGTCGAGGACTGCCTGGCGAGGATCGCCGACCCTGCCGGCGAAGGCGCGCGCGCCTTCCTCGGGGTCGATGCCAGGGCGGTACGGAGTGCCGCGGATCGCATCGATGCAGGTCGTCGCCGCGGCGAGCCGGTCGGCCGTTACGCCGGCATTCCGGTTTCCGTGAAGGACCTGTTCGATCTTGCCGGCGAGGTCACCACCGCCGGTTCGCGGGTGCTCGCGGACGCGGCGCCGGCCGCGTCCGACGCCGCCGCGGTCGCGCGCCTGCGCTCGGCGGGCTTCCTGCCGATCGGCCGCACCAACATGACGGAATTCGCGTTCTCCGGTCTCGGACTCAATCCACACTACGGAACCCCGCGCAATCCCTGGGACCGCGCCGCTTCGCGCATACCCGGAGGCTCCTCCTCCGGTGCCGCGGTCTCGGTCGCCGACGGCATGGCCCTGGCGGCCCTGGGGACGGACACGGGCGGTTCGTGCCGGATCCCGGCCGCGTTCTGTGGAATCGTCGGATTCAAGCCGACCGCCCGGCGCGTACCCCTCGAGGGGGTCTATCCGCTGTCGCCGACGCTCGATTCGGTGGGCCCGCTGGCCGCCACCGTCGGCGACTGCGCCGTGCTCGATGCCTTGCTGGCCGGTGTCCCGGGCGAGCCGCTGCCGGCCGTCGATCTGGGCGGGCTTCGCCTCGGTGTGCCGGAGCGCATCGTGCTCGACGGTCTCGAGCCCGCGGTCGCGACCGCGTTCGAGCGCGCATTGCAGGCCCTGTCGCGGGCCGGCGCGAAGGTGAAACCGGCGCGCTTCGAGGTCCTCTCCGAGGTCGTGCTCGCGAACCGGCGCGGTGGATTCGCCGCCTACGAGGCCCTGCAGCATCACCGTGCGCTGATCGAGCGCGCCGCGGAGCGCTACGATCCCCGGGTCCTGAGACGCATCGAGCGCGGCGCTGAACAGACCGCGGCCGAGTATGCCGATCTGCATCGGGTGCGCGCGGCGCTGATCGAACGGGCGGCCGCAACGCTCGCCGACTGCGATGCCTGGTTGATGCCGAGCGTCGCGATCGTTGCGCCGAGGATCGAGGATCTCGCCGCGGACGAGGACTATCTGCGCCAGAATGCCCTGGTCCTGCGCAACACCAGTCTGGTGAATTTCCTCGACGGTTGCGCGCTGTCCCTGCCCTGTCACGCACCCGGTGAAGCCCCGGTCGGGCTCGGTCTGTTTGCGGCCGGCGGCAGCGACCGCCGATTGCTCGCGATCGGCGCGGCGGTCGAAGCCTGCGTCGGGCCGGCCTGAACGTGCCTGCCCTCGTGCCCGCGCCGCGCCGCGCGATCTCGCCGTTGGTGATGGCCTGTCTGGCCGCCACGTGGCTGATCTGGGGCTCGACCTACCTGGCGATCCGCTTCGCCTTGCGCGGCTTTGCGCCGTTCTTCCTCATGGCGACGCGATTCCTCTGTGCCGGCGGGTTGACGATGGCCGCTCTGATGGTGCGCGGCGCGAAGCTGCCGAGCCTGCGCGAGTGGCGCAATGCCGCGGTGGTCGGCGCCCTGATGCTCGGCGGCGGCATGGGCGCCACGGCTTTCGCGGAACAGACCATCGCCTCGGGTCTGGTCGTGGTCTACATCGCGATCACGCCCCTGTTGATGATCCTGCTCAACTGGGGCTTCGGACTGCGCCCGCGGGGTTCGGAGATCACGGCCGTGAGTATCGGTCTGGTCGGCGTCATCGTCCTCGCCGGTGGTCCGCAGATGCAAGCCTCGCCCGCGGGGCTCGCGGCGATCACGCTCGCCTGCTGCTGCTGGTCCCTCGGCAGCCTCTTGAGCCAGCGCGGTTTCCCACTGGCGGCGGGCGCCGCGGGTTTTGCGAGCGAGATGCTCTGCGGCGGCGTGCTGCTGCTCGTGCTTTCGGCCGCTCGCGGAGAGCCCTGGGTCGGCGGCACCGATCCGGCCGCCTGGCTCGCCTGGGCCTACCTCGTGGTCTTCGGGTCGCTGATCGCCTTCAACGCCTACATGCTGCTGCTCGCCCGCACCTCGACGGGGCTCGCGACCAGCTATTCCCTGGTCAATCCGCTGGTCGCGCTCGTGCTGGGCGTGACCCTTGGCCACGAGCGGGTGGGCGGGAGCGACTGGATCGCGGCGGCGGTGGTCATGGCCTCGGTCGGATTGCTGTTTCGGGGACGCCTGCGATCAAACTCTTAGGGCCTTGTGAAGTGCTTGAAATACAATTAGATAGGCATCTTTCTAAAAATAAATCTGGGTAAATGCCTGAAAAATATTCGATAAACGTTTGAATAAAAAGTCGTTTTTTGTTGATATGACGCGCAAATTTATCTAGAAACACTATCATATAGATAATGTAACTAAATGATTTTGCGCGACAATTAAACGCGAGGTCGAGTGCCGACGAACCGACTCTTCTGCTCTTTCGGTACCGGCTGCTCGCGGAGCTTGCGCCAGAGGTCGAAGAGGAGCAGCGCGACCGCGAGGCTTGCCAGGGTCGCGAAGTAGGCGCCGGGTCCGAACACGCTGAGCAGCCCACCCATCGCCACCGGACCGAAGGCCGCGGCGGTGCCGTTGATCCGCAGCAGTGCGCTGCTCGCATCGACCATCTGGGACGGCTCGAGCTTGTCGTTGACATGCGATACGGCGAGCGAATAGAGCGTCAACGCGAAACCGCTGACTACCGCGGTGAGCAGCAGGAACAACGGATGCGGCAGATGGCGCAGCAGCGTCAGGGTGCCGGCGACGCCGGCGACGACCATGCAGACGATCGCGATCACGGTACGACGGTCCATGCGGTCGGAGATGCGCCCGACCGGGTATTGCATGAGGACCCCGGCGAGGATGCTCACGGACATGAAGGCCGCGACCTTGCGCAGGTCGAGTCCGCTCAGACGCGCGTAGACCGGCCCCATCGAGAACACGGTCGCCGAGATCAGCCCCGAGACCATCACCGTGGCGACGCCGAGGGGCGAATCGCGATACAACTCGCCCAGGCGTACCCGCCGCGGCAGGGTGATCTCGGGTGCACTGTGCGCCGAGAGCACGATCGGTACCAGCGCCAGCGAGATCAGCGCCGAGACCATCATGAAGGGCAACGGCGTCGCGGGGTCCCAGGCGAGCAACAGGAACTGCGCGGCACCGAGGCCGACGTACAGGGTCACCATGTAGAGAGCGAACAGGCGGCCGCGGGTCTCGCGGGTGGCGCGGTCGTTGAGCCAACTCTCGGCGACCACGTAGAGTCCCGCGAAACACAGACCCGAGGTGAGCCGGATCACCGCCCAGACCGTCGCGTCGACGAATGCGCCATGGGCCAGGGCCGCGGCGGCGGCGATCGCGGCGAGCGCCGCGAAGGCGCGGATGTGGCCGATCCGTCGCAGCAGCCGCGGCGCGAGCATCGTGCCGATCAGATAGCCGACGTAGTAGCAGGACATGATCAGGCCGGTGACCACCGAGGGGAAGCCCTCGAGGGTCGCGCGTACGCCGAGCAACGAGCTCTGCAGTCCCGCCCCGAGCATCAGCACGCCCATCCCGAGCAGGAGCGGCCAGGTCGTATTGATAGCGCTGATCGGCATGAATCGCGGAGGCGAGGTGTTTCGTCGTCGGCGGGAAGGATCAGCCGCTGATTCTATGCGTTCGGCCAGCGCGGTGCCACGAGCCGGCGCCGTCCGTCGGACGACCGTGGCGTATTCCCCTCCTCCAGCCCGAGACGGTCCCAGAGTTCGCAGGTGACCTCGCGGTGGCGCTGGTCCAGCGCCTCGCAATAATTGGTATAGCGGCACAACCTGACCTCGGCGCCCCGGCCGCTGCGCACTTTGCGGAACCAGTCCGGGTCGGCGAGTGCCTGCCGGGCGATTCCGACCAGGTCCGCCTCGCCACGGGCGAGTACGCCCTCGGCCTGTTCGAAGTTGTGGATGCCGCCGGCGGAGACGACCGGCGTGGCGAAGCCCGAATCCCGAAGCCCCGAGCGGATACGGGCGCTGGCCGCGAGGTTCCGGCCGAAGGGGCCGCGAGCGTCGGAATAATAAGAGGGCATGCACTCGTAGCCGCTAGGACCGGTATACGGATAGGCGGCTTCGCCGACCTTCGGGGTCGCGGCATCGTCGAACTTGCCGCCGCGCGAGAGTGAAATGAAGTCCATGCCGGCCTGAGCGAAACGTTTGGCGAACCAGGCGGCATCATCGATGCGGCCGCCGCCCTCGATGCATTCCTCGGCGAGCATGCGGCAGCCGACCGCCATCGACGTGCCGACCGCGGCGCGTACCGCGGCGTACACCTCGAGCGGCAGACGGACTCTCGCATCGCGGTCCCCGCCGTAATCGTCCGTGCGCGTATTGGTCGGCGAGAGGAACGAAGCCATCGTGTAGGCATGCGCGTAGTGCAGTTCGATGCCGTCGAAGCCCGCCTTGCCTGCCCGCGCCGCCGCCGCCGCGAACAGCCCGGGCAACGTTTGCGGCAGATCGCGGACCTGAGGCGAGTCGAGGTCCGTCACGCGTTCTCGGTAACCCATCTGCAGCGACTCGAACTCGCGGTCAGTGAGCGCGGCGCGCAATCCCTCCTCGTCGAGCGCTTCGAGAGCCTCGCGCACGCTCGACTCCGGCGCACCCAGGAGTCCGAGGTGAGCACGATGCCGCGCGGTGATCGGCAGATAGCGGCGCAGGTACTGCGTTCGCTCGGGCCGGCGACGGATCGTCAGGAAGTCGATCAGCTGGATGAAGATGCGGGTCTGTCCGCCGCTCGCCTCGCGTACCACGCGCACGATCTCGGCGAGGCCCGGCAGATGCCGATCGTCGCCGATCCGCAGCAGCGGCCCGCTCGGCACGTCGCGGATCCCGGTCGCTTCGACCACGATCGCGCCGGGTCGGCCGGCGGCGAAGCGGCCGTACCAGTCGAGCACGTTCTGGGTCACGAAACCCTCGGGGCTCGCCCGCCAGGGCACCATCGCCGGAATCCAGGTCCGCTGCGCGAGCCTCACGTTACCGAGCGTGATCTCCTGGAACAGTTGCGACGCGGCCGCCTCGGCTGCGGTCGGCCAACGCCCGGAGCCGGCGTCGTGACGAATCCGCTCCGGGGGTCGCCACATCGTCATCGGCGCGCGGGCCTCATGGCGAGGAGTCGGGAATCACCGCGGTCGCCTCGATCTCGACTTTCGCCTCGGGTTCGATCAGCGCGACGACCTGTACGACCGACATGGCGGGAAAGTGGCGTCCGAGGATCTCGCGGTAGGCCGCACCCAGGGCGTCGAGTTCCGCCAGATATTCCTCGCGGCTGGTCACGAACCAGGTCAGGCGCACGAGATGCCGGGGTTCCCCGCCCGCTTCGGCCAGCACCGCGAGCACATTGGCGAGAGCCTGGCGCACCTGGTCGCTGAAACGCTGGCTGGTGAAACGCCCTTGTCGATCCCAGCCGATCTGTCCGGCGATGAACACGAGCCGGCCGCGTGCCTCGATCCCGTTCGAGTAGCCGCGCGGCTTCGGCCAGTCGGTGGGTTGCAGGATGCGTTGATTCATCTTCTCGCCTTCCACGAAGTTCGGTGGATCGTTCTTCACGCCAGAAGTTCGCGGGCGATGATCAGCTTCTGCACCTCGCTCGCCCCCTCGTAGATGCGCAGCGCGCGGATTTCGCGGTACAGGCGTTCGATCGTCTCGCCGCTGCGCACGCCCTGCCCGCCGAACATCTGCAAGGCCCGGTCGATGATCTGTTGTGCGCTCTCGGTCGCGGCGAGCTTTGCCATCGCCGCCGAACGAGTCACGGGAGCGCCGCGATCGCGCTGCCAGGCCGCCCGATAGGTCAGGAGTCGCGCCGACTCGAGTTCGGTCGCCATCTCGGCCAGCGCCGCCTGCGTGAGCTGGAAGTCGGCGAGCCGACGGCCGAACATCGCCCGTGCCCGCGCCCGTGCGAGCGCTTCCTCGAACGCCCTCTGCGCGAAGCCGAGTGCCGCCGCGGCGACCGAGGTGCGAAAGACGTCCAGGGTTCGCATGGCGATCTTGAACCCCTCGCCCTCGGCGCCAATGCGCCGCGTGGCCGGAACGAGGCAGGCATCGAAGCGCAGTTCGGCGAGCGGGTGCGGTGCGATCACGTCGATTCGCTGCGAAACGCCGAACCCTGCGTCGCCGGGTTCTACGACGAATGCCGTGATGCCGCCCGCCCCGATCGAACCGTCGGCGCGGATCTCGCCAGGCGCGGTGCGGGCGAACACGCAGTAGAAATCGGCGATTCCGCCGTTCGAGATCCAGGTCTTGACCCCATCCAGGCGGTAGTGATCGCGGTCAAGGTGCGCCGTGCAGCGCATCGCGGCGACATCCGATCCGGCCTCCGGCTCCGACAAGGCGAACGCGGCGATCGCTTCGCCCGCCGCGACGCGCGGCAGATAGCGCGCCCGCAGCGCCGCGTCGCCGGCGATCGACAGCGCGCCGCTGCCGAGACCCTGCATCGCGAACGCGAAATCGGCCAGGGCGTCCTCGCGGGCCAGACCCTCGCGCACGAGGCAGATCGCGCGCGCATCCCAATCCTCGAGCGCACCGCCGTCGGCGGCCCGCACGCAGTAGCGCGTGAGACCCGCGCGGCCCAGCGCGGCGACCAGCGCCCTACATCGTGCGTCGACCGCTTCACGGGTTTGAGGATGATCGCCCCGGCCGAGTTCGCGCTCTGCGAAGGCGCGCACCTGGGCGGCGACTTCGCGGTGTTCGGCTGCGAAGAACGGCCACTGCAGCCAATCCGCCTCAGGCGGCGCGGGCGGGCCACTCCGGTGCGTCGCGTCGGCCGGACCCATCAGTCCCCCTCGAACCGCGGCGTCCGCTTGTCGGCGAACGCGGCATAGGCCCGACGAAAGTCCTCGGTCTGCATGCAGATCGCCTGAGCCTGGGCTTCGGCTTCGATGGCCTGGTCGATGCTCATGTTCCACTCCTGATGCAGCATCGACTTGGTCATCGCATGCGCGAACGAGGGTCCTTCGGCGAGCGAACCCGCCAGCGCCTGCGCCTCGTCGAGCAGGCGTTCAGGCTCGACCAGCGCGCGGTAGAAACCCCAACGTTCGCCCTCCTCGGCTCCGAGGGCCCGACCGGTGAACAGCAGATCGGCGGCTCGGCCCTGACCGATCAGTCTCGGCAGCAGGGTGCAGGCACCCATGTCGCAGCCGGCGAGACCGACGCGCGTGAACAGGAAGGCGGTGCGCGCCGCCGGCGTCGCCAGGCGAAAATCGCTGGCAAGCGCAATCATCGCGCCCGCGCCCGCGCACACCCCGTCGATCGCCGCGATCAGTGGTTGCGGGCAGGCGCGCATCGCCTTGACGAGATCGCCCGTCATGCGCGTGAACGCCAGGAGCTCGGGCATGCTCATCCGCGTGAGCGGTCCGATGATCTCGTGCACGTCGCCGCCGGAGCAGAAATTGCCGCCGGCGCCGCAGATGACCACCGCGCGGATGGCGGGCTCGGTGGCGAGCGCGCGAAACAGGTCGCGCAGTTCGGCGTACGATTCGAAGGTGAGCGGATTCTTGCGTTCCGGCCGGTTCAACGTCACGCGGCCCACCCGGGCGTCGACCCGCCAGAGGAAATGCCGCGGCTGGTAGTCCTCAAGTGGCGTGCGGCCGGCGTTCATGATTCGACCTCTCGTTCGTCCAATGCGCGCGCGGCAGCCTTGAGCTTGGCGAGCAGCGTGCCGAGCCGTGCGACTTCGGCGCCGGTGAGACCCGCGAAGCTCTCGACGATCCAGCGTTCGTGGAGCTCGGCCATGCGGCGGAATTCCCGTCGGCCCGGCTCGGTGAGTCGCACCAGGGCCGCACGGCCGTCACGCGGATCGGCGATGCGACGGATCAATCCCTCCTTCTCGAGGAGGTCGGCGATCCCGGTGACGTTGCCGCCGCTCACCATCATGCGCCGGGACAGTTCGCCCATCTTGAGCCCCTCGGGCGCGCGTTCGAGCTGCGCCATCAGGTCGAACCGCGGCAACGTGGTCTCGAACTGGTCTTCGAGCTTGCGACGGATGCGCTTCTCGATGAGATTGGTGGTCGCGAGGAGCCGCAACCACAGTCGCAGGGCCGCGTGGTCGGCGGGCCCGGCGCGCATTTCCAGGTCGGCGGCCGCCCGCGCCGCCGTGTCCCGCGAGGAGTTGCGGGTCATCTAGAACACCTCGCCGCCGGCGATCGGCAGGCTCTGGCCGGTCATCGCCTCGGCTCCCGGCAGGCAGAGATAGAGCACCGCATGCGCGACTTCCGCGGGGCGCACCAGGCGGCGCTGCGGATTGCGCGCGACCAGCGAGGCCTCGGCCTCGCGCTCGCTGCGGCCGGTCTTGGCACGGATGTTCGCGACCGCCTGCTTGACGATGTCGGTGTCGGTAAAGCCGGGGCACACGGCGTTCACCGTGATGTCGCGCGGAGCGAGCTCGACCGCGAGCGCCCGCGTCAGTCCGACCAGTGCGTGCTTCGCGGCGCAGTACGCCGCGCAGTAGGCGTAGCCGATCAGCCCGGCGGTACTCGCCACGTTGACGATGCGTCCGTAGCCGGCCTCCAGCATGTCGGGCAGAGCGGCCTGGATGCAGTGGTAGGCGCCGGTCGCATTGACTTCGAACATCCGCCGCCACAGCGCCGCATCGGTGTTCGCGAAGGTGGCGCTCACCGCCTCGCCGGCGTTGTTCACCAGGAGATCGATGCGGCCGTGCGCCTCCCGCGCCGCTGCGAATGCCCGCTCGATCGCGGTCGGGTCGGTGACGTCGGCGATCACGACGCCGGTTGCGGCGCCGATTCTGGCGGCGACCTCATCGAGGCGTCGCCGGTCCCGGCCGAGCAGCGTGACGGCGGCGCCCTGCCCGGCGAGCGCGACGGCGATCGCTTCGCCGATGCCGCGCCCCCCGCCGGTCACCAGCGCATGCCGCCCGGCCAGTGCGGCGCTCACGGTCGCTCCCCCGGGGAGCGGCCGACGAGCCCGGTTCGCGATGCGGCTTCGCGCCGCCACTGGTTCTCGAGCGGCGCCTGGCCCGCGCGGTAGGGTTTCGGCCAATTGATCGCCGTATAGCCGATCCGCGCCGCCTCGTTGAGCGTCCAGGCCGGATTTGCGAGATGCGGGCGCGCGATCGCGCATAGATCGGCACGGCCGGCCGCCACGATACTGTTGACGTGGTCGGCTTCGGAGATCGCGCCAACCGCGATCGTCGGTATGCCCGCCTCCTGGCGGATCCGGTCGGCGAACGGGGTCTGGAACATCCGCCCGTAGACCGGGCGCTCCCGCTTGCTCACCTGTCCCGAGGAGCAGTCGATCAGGTCGGCTCCGGCGGCCGCGAAGGCCGCGGCGACTTCGACCGCGTCGGCCGGGGTGATGCCGCCGTCGACCCAGTCGTTCGCCGAGATCCGCACCGAGATCGGCCTATCCTCCGGCCAGGCCGCTCTCACCGCCTCGAACACCTCGAGCGGATAGCGCAGGCGTGCCGCGAGCGTACCGCCGTAGGCGTCTTGGCGACGATTGGTGAGGGGCGAGATGAAGCTGGACAACAGGTAGCCGTGCGCGCAATGCAGTTCCAGCCAGTCGAACCCCGCGGCCGTCGCACGTCGGGTCGCGGCCGCGAACTGCTCGAGTACCTCGATCATGTCGGCGCGGGTCATCGCCCGCGACCACTGACTGATGCCTTCGAGGTACTGCTGCGCAGAGGCGGAGCGCAGCGGCCAGTTCGACTCGCCGTCCTCCGACCGCAGCGGCAGGTCGATCCCGTCCCAGCCGCGTCGCGTCGATCCCTTGGCTCCGCTGTGGCCGATCTGTACGCCGATCTTCGCGCGCGAATTGCCGTGCACCCAATCGACGATGCGGCGCCACGCGGCCGCCTGAGCGTCCTCGTAGAGTCCCGGACAGCCGGGCGTGATCCGCCCCTCGGCGCTCACGCAGGTCATCTCGGTGAGCACGAGGGCCGCACCGCCGAGCGCCCGCGCGCCCAGATGCACGAGATGATGATCGGTCGGTCTGCCGTCGATCGCCGAGTACTGGGCCATCGGCGAGACCACGACGCGGTTCTCGAGGGTGATCCCGCGCACGCCGTAGGGCGTGAACATCGGCGGCACCGGACTCGCGCCGGCGATGGTCGGGGCGCCTGCGCGTGCCGCGAACCAGCGCTCGTATCCCTGGAGCCAGGACGGGTCGCGCAGGCGCAGATTCTCGTGACTGATGCGCTGACTGCGGGTGAGGAGCGAGTACATCAGCTGTTCCGGCTCGAACGGCTCGCAATAGCGCCGGCCGCAGACCTCGAACCACTCCATCGCGTTCCAGGCGGCGTTCTGCAGACGCGCGACGTCGACCGCTCGCGCCTCCTGATAGGCCTGCAGGACCTGTGGGAGGCGCTCGGGCGCGCTGCCGATCTCCCCCACTCGTTGCGCGAGTTCGATGGCGTCCTCGAGCGCGAGCTTGGTGCCCGATCCGATGGCGAAATGGGCCGTGTGCACCGCATCGCCCATCAGCACGAGATGGCAGCGGCCGCGCGTCAGCCACCAGCGTTCGCAGCGCACCCGTTGGAAATTGAGCCAGGCCGAGCCGCGCAGGTGCCGCGCGTTGGCCATCAGCCGTGCGCCGTCCAATTGCCGCGCGAACAGTCGTTCGCAGAAGGCGATGGTCTCTGCCTGGTCGGCCCGGTCCAGTCCGTGCGCCTGCCAGACCGACTCGGGGCACTCGACGATGAAGGTGCTGGTGTCGGCGTCGAACTGATAGACGTGCGCCTGGAACCAGCCGTGTTCCGTCCTCTCGAAGATGAACGTGAACGCGTCGAAGCGCTTGTGGGTGCCGAGCCAAACGTAGCGGTTCGGGCGCGCGACCACGTCCGGTTCGAAGTGACCCGCGTGCCGTTCGCGGATGCGCGAATTGATGCCGTCGCTCGCCACGATCAGGTCGGCGTCCGGGAACTCCTCCTCGCCCGACACCTCGCGCTCGAACAGCAGCTGCACGCCGAGTTCCTCGCAGCGCCGCTGCAGGATGTTCAGCAGGCGCTTGCGGCCGATGCCGATGAAGCCGTGGCCGCCGGAACGGATCACGCGCCCCTTGAAGTGCAGTTCGATGTCGTCCCAGTGGTTGAAGGCCTGTTCGATGGCCTCCGCAGTGGGCGCATCGGCACGGCGCATGTTGTCCATGGTCGCATCCGAGAACACCACGCCCCAGCCGAAGGTGTCGTAGGGTCTGTTGCGTTCGACGACCGTGATATCGTGGCGCGCATCGAGGCGCTTCAGCAGCAATGCCGAGTACAGACCCGCCGGGCCTCCGCCGATGCAAACGACCTTCATGAACGCATCTCTAGTGCCGCCGTTGCAAGCAGATATTTTAAATATAAACTATATCGAGTCAAGCGCGGCCCGCCGCGAGTCGCGCACCGTCTGCGCGGTCGCCACGCCGGGTGGGGCCGAGACGGCCGCGGCGATGATGGCCTCGAACCGCGCGAGTCCGCGCGCGTGGGTCTCGCCGTAGCCCTTGACCAGGCGCTGGCATTCGGCGATCTCGCTGGCGAGAGCCGGATCGCGAGGCAGGACCTGGGCGATGAGCGCGAGCCAGGATTCGATCCGGGCCTGTTCGACCGAGTATCGCAGCGTGCCGCGGCGCAGGCGCCGCAAGCCGCCGATCGCGTGCAGCAGCAGGAAGCCCGGCAGCGACGAGCTTCGGACACGGCGGCCGTGGCGGGTGAAGCGCTCGAGGACGCGGCGCATCCACCCTGTTGCGAGCACGCGCCGCCCGAGCCAGGCCGGCAAGGTGTCGCATATTTCCTCGACGCGCGGGTGCATGTACTCCTCGACCTCGACCAGTTCGCTGGCGGCCGCGCGCGTTTCGCGGCGCACCCGGTCGAATCGCGCCGCCCTCGTCTTCAGGTCGGCGACGCGGATGACGTCTTCGTAGGACATCCACAAGGCGAGATAACGCGCGACCGCCGCGCTCGGCGACTCGTGGCCCACCCTCTCGTGCGCCGACGCGGGAAGCGCGCGCTCGAGGGCGGCGATCTTCTCCAGCCGGTCCAGATAGAACGAGGCGTAGGCCTTGTCCTGATAGTCGATCAGCCGGCGAACCCCCGCGCGTGCGAGTGCGCGCGCCTCGGCCGGCAGCGCCGCCTCGATGCGCCGGTCGAGGTCCCCGGGCAGTCCGACCGCGTCCGCCGGCGCGCCCGTGGCGTCCTTCGTCGCAGCCGTCCCGTCCGTCGCCGAGGCCGGAGCCGTGCTGGCCCGATCGAAGCCGGCGGCGAAGCCGCGCAAGCTACCGGCGACGGCGATGCCGGCACGGTGAATCGCCTGTTCGTAGGCCGCGCGCGGAAAAGGCAGCGCACCGCTTGCGGCCGCGGCACCGAGCAGTAC
>JAGWPY010000043.1 GCA_028870275.1 Gammaproteobacteria bacterium
AGGTGGCCGAGGTCATCGCCTTTCTGTGCAGCGACGCCGCCGCGGGCGTGAACGGTGAGGCGATCACCGTCGCGCTCGGCGGAATCTGGTAGACGCGAGCAAGGCGCCGCCGGGGCGCCCCCACGCGCGCCGCGGGCGCCGTCAGTCCTGCGGCGGTGACGAGGCCTGCGAGGCCGGCTGTTCCTCGAGCGGGTAGGTGCGCGGCGCTTCGGCCGGCGGTGCGGCCGGGGCCGGCGTGGCGGGCGCGGAGGCGGCCGATGCCGGGGTCTCCGCCTGCGGCGCCGGCGAGGCTCGAACGCCGATGCCGGTCGCCTGAGCGAGTCGGGCCAGGAAACGTTGCGCCGCGGGGGGCGGCGAAGGCGCCTGCGCCGAGAAGAGGTCCGAGGCCGTCACGCCCGGTCGACCGTAGAACCGCGCGTTGGCCGTGTTGTCGATCTTGATCACGCTGCCGTCGAGGGCGATGCCCGCGAACAGACCGCGGGTGCGTGCATAGGTATAGATCTCGGCGCCGAGATTCAGATCCGTCGCGGCGGCGCCCTGGCGGCCGACCGGCCCGGTCGCGACCGAGGCATCGCCGCCGAGCGTCAGTTTGCCGCCGGTGATGCCTTCGATGCCCTCGCGGGTCGTGAACACGAGGATCACGTCGGAATTCTGCGCGCCGATCTGCAGGCCCCAGCTGCCGCCGGTGAGGCTGATGAACGATGGATTGCTCCAGGGCGATGACAGGTCGTTGCGCACGACCAGTACGCCGCGTCCGTGCCGGCCACCGAAGATGAACGCGACCTTGGTCACGTCCGGGACTATGGCGATGCCATAGGCGCGCGACAGCAAAAAGTCCGGGATGCGCTGGTCCGGCATGCCCTGGATCTGTTCGATGACCTGGGTGGCGAGCAGCAGCCGACCCTCGTCGC
This sequence comes from Gammaproteobacteria bacterium, assembly GCA_028870275.1. GTDB lineage: Bacteria > Pseudomonadota > Gammaproteobacteria > Steroidobacterales > Steroidobacteraceae > Bog-1198. The sequence goes on from JAGWPY010000043.1 coordinate 912, forward strand.
CGGCGTCGGCGCGTGCGGTGCCGGTCGAGGCGAACGTCAAGAGCGCCGAGGCGAGGCCGGCGATCAAGGCGGCGAACAATTTTGTTGGTTTCATCGTGGCTCCTTGCAGGAAGGGGACAGTGGCCGCTCGCTTTGGTTCCCGCGCTGACCTCAACGCGCGGCCAAGGATAGCAAGTCCCGCCGGCGGCGTGTGGTGCGGTTAGAATGCGGCCCTGGGGAATTCGGAAGGGGGATACCCATGCACGAGATCTGCGTGATCGCGCACCGCGGCGCGAGCGGCGAGCGGCCGGAGCATACGCTCGAGTCCTATCGTCTGGCGATCGAACAGGGCGCCGACTACATCGAGCCGGATCTGGTCTCCACCAGGGACGGGGTGCTGATCGCCCGTCATGAGCCGGAGATCGGCGGCACGACCGACGTCGCGCAGCATCCGCAGTTCGCGGAGCGCCGGCGCACCCAGGTCATCGATGGAGAGACGATGAGCGGCTGGTTCACCGAGGATTTCACGCTCGCCGAGATCAAGACCTTGAGGGCGCGCGAGCGGCTGCCGCACCTGCGTCCGAGCAATACCGCGTTCGACGGCCGCTGCGAGGTGCCGACCTTCGACGAAATCCTCGAACTCGCCGCCGAGACGAACCGTTCCCGCCCCGCCTCGCGAAGGGTCGGCGTCTATCCCGAGACCAAGCATCCGGCACATTTTCGTGAATTGCGGCTCGCACTCGAACAACCGCTGCTCGATGCGCTCGCGCGCTTCGGGTTCGACGCCCCCGGTTCGCCGGTCTTCATCCAGTCGTTCGATCCGGCGAACCTGCGCATGCTGCGCGGCATGACGGATCTGCCGCTGGTGCAACTCCTCGAGCATGGACTCGGCGATCTCGCGAACGTTGCGACCTATGCGAACGCGATCGGCGTCTGGAAGGAGCTCGCCACGGCCGAGGGCGTGCGCGAGGCGCATGCACGTGGGCTCGCGGTGCACGTGTGGACCTTTCGCGCCGAGAACGAATTTCTGCCGCCCGCGCTGCGGGTGGGCGATGCGCCCGAGGGGCACGGCAACCTTCGCGAGGAGATCGATCAGTACCTCGAGCGGGGCATCGACGGATTCTTCGTCGACTTTCCGGCGATCGGCGTGCGTGCGCGCGATGCGTTCACATCTCGGGGGTCCAGGCCCGGCACCAGCCGCTGACGCTGACCAACTGCCCGCCGAAAGCGCCGCAGGGCCGATAGGTTTCGCCGGCCCGTCCCTGCAGCTGCAGGCAGTTCTCGCAGCGGTGTCCGGGAGCGTAGCCGGGCTCGCGCGCGGGATTCACGCGGGTCGCGTCGACGACGTAACCGAGAGCCAGCGCGGCCGGATCGCGGGGATCCAGGCGTTTCGCGGACGCCGCGCCGGCGGCTGCGCCGGGCTCGCCGGCCGCCGCCGCCCGCCAGGCGCAGGTCGCGGCCAGCGCGAGCAGCAGGCGACGTCGTGAGAGTGCTTCGGACATCGAGGGGTCTCCTGCGCGGCAGCGCGTTCAGAAGAACATCGACAGATAGAGCTGGAACACGTTCGCGTCGAAATGATAGAGCGGTTCGGTTCCGGCCGGGAGATTCGGATAATCCTTGATGTCGCGGAAGTCGAGATAGCGATAGACGAAGTGGCTGTACTCGAAGGTCACCGTGCCGCGCTTGAAGATCTTCCAGCCCTCGGGCAGTACCGCGTAGGTCGCTTTGGCGTCGAGCATCAGGTTCTGCGATGCGGCGAGCTCCTTGTCGCGCGCCATGAAGTTCTGCGAGCCGGCGAACGGGAACAGATCACTGTAGAACGTCGCCTGGCTCTGCCGGTAGTAGCGCACGCGGCCCTCGAAGATCCAGCGGTTGCGTACCGGCTGGGTGTAGCCGAGTTCGGCCGTGTGGGCGCGCACACCCCAGGTGTCGCCGTAGTAGCGATAGGAGGCCGAGATCGCCGCGCGATAGGGCAGGTAGTACTTGGCGCGCAGCGCGACCGCGTTGCTCGTGTGAGTGCCCGGATAGACCTGGGCGCCCAGCGAGTAGCCGCGCGCGGTCGTCGGATCGAGGTAGCGGATGCTGCGGTAGGGATTGGCGAGATATCCCTGATCGGTGACGACCTCGAAGCTCACTCCCGCGATCAGGTCCTTGGTGAGGATCTGGGTGAGGCCGGCCTCGTAGTTCAAGGTATCGGCGTGACCTAACCAGGTGGTGGCGCCGCCGACGTGCTCGCCGACCTTGTCGCGGGTACTGGTGAAGCCCAGCGTGACCGTGGTGAGGTCTCCGAACATGTCCTGGCTCAGGCCGACGTGCGAGGTGTTGGAGACGTAGTCGTCCTCGACGCTCTGCGAATAGGACAGAGTGTACTGGGTCTTGTCGCGGATGTAGTCGAGCGTGAGGCTCTTCTGCTTGCGCTGGTCATGAATCTGGCTCGCGCTCGAGAGCACGTCGACCGAGGCGCCGCTCACGGTGTCGACGAAGTAATCGGCCTGCAGGCCGATCTGTTCCGAGAATTTCTTGCGGACCGAGATCGACTTGCCGGTGATGTCCATGCCGCCGCCGTTGTAGCGGCTGTAGAAGACGTCGGCACGGTCGTCAGGCAACACGTCGGCGGCCGCGGTGCGCGCGAGCAGCAGGGCCGCGACCGCGGAGAGCCGATGCAGCTTCTTGTCGCCGGGCGCCATGGCGGTCAATTGCAGCCGCAGCCGCCGCCGGCGATGCCGGTTGCGCCGCGCGCGCCCTCGCGTACCTCGAACACGTGGTTCATGTAGGCGGCCGAGACGCCGTCGCGGTTCCAGCTCATGATCGGATCGGCGAGATGGTCGCGCTCATAGGGTGCGACCCAGGGCTTGAGATTCGCGCAGCCGCCGAGGGCGGCGGCCGCCGCGAGCGAAGCGATGACCAGGCGACGCACGCTCATTCCTGGATCAGCTGACGGATGCGGTCCTGGTACTGGTTCTCGTCGCCCGGTTTGTAGCCGCGGTGGACGTACCGGACGTTACCCTGGCGATCGATGATCACGGTGCTCGGCATCTCCTCGACGTGATATTCGCTGGCGACGCGGTTCTTCGGGTCGAGCAGCACCGTGAAGCTCACCGGCTTGCGGGCGAGCAGCTTGGTCACGGCCGCCTCGTCGGTGTCGACATTGATGCCGAGCAGCGTGAAGCCGGCGGGCGCGTATTGCTTGTACATCTGGTCGAGAAGCGGCATCTCCTGCTGGCAGGGGCCGCACCAGGTCGCCCAGAAATTCAGCATCACGACCTGGCCCTTGTACTGGCCGAGCGAGTCCTTCTGGCCGGAAGGGGTGCTCAGCGTGAACTGCGGCGCAGGTCCCTGCGCGCTCGAGCCGGCGGTGGCCGCGCCGCTCGCGGCCACCAGGGCGGCGAGCACGAGGCTCTTCAGTTTCGTTGCGGCGGAGTCTTTCATCGGTTCTCTCCTCCTCGAAAAGTCAGTAGAAGACGGTCACGCCGAGCGTGCCCTCGATGTTGTGCACGTTCTTGGTCCTTCCCGTCAGATCGGTCTCGAAGACGTGATCGCGGACGTCCATGTGCATGGCGAGCCAGTCGGTGACCAGGATCCTGAGTCCGGCGCCGAAATTGAGCGCGAAGTGATCCTTGTCGGCGAACTTCACGTCGCCCATGCCGAGCGTCGTGTACAGGTCGGTATTGAACGCGTGCCCCGGACCTAAGTACCACTCGCCCGGAAGGACGTTGTAGCCCAGATCCATGTCGTAGTAAGTGAAGTGCTTCCCGCTATTGCTGAGTACCGTGATGTTCGGAAACACGTCCTGCAGGCTCGTGGTCCCGGCCGTCGAGCGGCCGAGGTAGCCCTCGAGGAACACGTCCTCGGTGACGTGATAGGCGAGGCGCGCGCCGTAGAGCGGATTGGTGCCGAAGTCCTGGATGCTGAGCGCGCCGAAATAGGCGCCCAGCTCGAAGTCGCTCGCTTTGATTTTCGGTGTCTTGACCTCGCGGCGTGGCACCTGCGGCTCGATCACCGGGGTCGAGTCCGAGGCGTCCGTTCCGGCCGTGCCCGAGACGGTCGAATCCTCGCCCGCGCCGAGCGGCACCGGCCGGTGCGAGCCCCGATGGAACCACGCGCAGCCGGACATCAGCGTCGCCGCTAGAAGAAGACCGCCAAGCCGAATTTCCATTCTTCGGGTGCCTCGTTGGAATTTTGATGCGTGAACACGACGTAGCTACGCCAGTCGATGCGCCACATGAAGCGGCGGGTGATGAATCCGCGCGCCCCGAGCGATACGTAGGCGAGCTGATTGCTGGTCTCGAGCGGCTTCGGCGGGACCTTGCCCTGGACGTATTGGTAGCCCGTACCGATGCCGAGGGTCGGCGAGATCCAGCGCCATTCGGGGATTACGGTGTGGCGAAGTCCGATCGTGGTGACATAGCGGTTGTCGAGCGTGCCAAAGGCCTGCTGGACCACCAGTTCGGCGTCGAGGCTGCCGGTCAGCGCGAAATCCGCGTAGGCGGTCACCAGGTTCTCGCGGTTGTAGACGCCGTAACCCGCGCCGAGCTCCCAACGGTGTGTCGCAAAATCCGGATAAGGCGGGATCGGTGCCGGGCCGCCCGTCGGCAGCACCGTCTGTGCGAGTTCGTCGCGCCGCGTCCAGCCCTCGACGCCGCGCGGCGCGCGCACCTTGTACCAGTCGGTGCGGCTGAACAGCACGGTGAGCTTTTCGCCGCGCGCGACCACGTAGAACACCGGATAACTGCGGCCCGGCCCGGTGCGCATCTCCAGATAGGGCCTCTTGACCACGAGCACGACATGCCGGGCGGCGGCGTGGACCGAGCCGCAAACCGCGAGCAACAGGATCGGCAGGATCGCCCATGGGCGCGCCATGCGGTCAGTTCGCCGCGGGCGCGACGAATGGGTCGTTATAGTATTGGGCACCGATGTCCAGCCATTCAGAGATCAGTCGCAGTTCCGCCGCGGACAGGAACCCCGTGTGATCGAGCACCGGATCGTGCACCCGGCCGTCGAAGATCGCGAGGAAGGCCGACGAGGCGGTCGCGCTCCCTGCGGTCATCGGCGCCGGCGACGTCACGGGTTGTCCGGTGACCGGATCGACGACGGGTACGAGAACACCCATATTAAGCTGCTGCTGGGCGTGAGGGAACAACAGGTCCTCGTAGGAGGTCACGACGGTGGGGTCCACGCTCGAGGTGCTTGCCGTGAGGTCGAGATTTCCGGCCGGGACCTGGGCGGTGTTCTGCGCACTGACGGGCGCGTGGCAGGAGGTGCAGACGTGGTCGCCGCTCACGCCATTCGCGGTATAGGGCCGCGACAGCGTCCATAACGGCTGGATGTGCAACAGGTACTCGATCGTGATCCGGCACTGCGCGCTCCAGGAGGGGCTGCAATTGCCGTTCATGGGTGCCGTGGTCGAGAGGTCGGTGTAGAGATAGGAGATCGTGTTCGCCGCATTCGGCGTCGGCGGCCAGACGTCGGTGTAGACGACGTTCGGGCTCAGGATCCGCGAGCAACCCTTAGCGGTCACGGTAGAGCAGGTCGAGCGCGACAGAGTCTCGGCCATCGTCTCGCCGGGATTGGCGGTGAGCGTCGTCGTGGTGTTCGGGAAACCACCCGCGGGCGCGCCCGCCCAGGCCGAGGCCGTGAGGCCCGCACGGCCGTGCGAGGGGGTCGGTGACTGCGGTCCGTTCGCCTCGTGACAGCCGTTGCAGGTATGGGTCTCGCCGGGCATCACCTGCAGCCAGGAATCGTGCCGGGGTCCGACCCGCCGCCCGTTGCGATCGAGCAGCTCGAAGCTGAGCGGCACGTTCGCCGGGACCTGGACCTCGACCGAGCCGTCCGGCTGTACGGGCGCGTAGCCCAGGATCTCGCGCATGCCCATGCCGGCCGGACCGAACGCCGAACCGTTGAGCTTGCGGACGCTGCGCGGCGGGATCTCGACCGGCTTCTCGATGCGGATGAAGCGGATCGGATGCTGATCGGGTGTGGTGCGCGAGGGATCGGCGAGGGCCGTGATGTCGACCGGGGTGCCGTCCACCGGATTCGCGGCCTTGCCATCGACGTCGTAGACGCTGCGGATCTCGAGGATGCCCACGTTCGCGTTGGCGAGATTCGCCGCGTTCCCGGTCGGCACCGCGTCGGGTATGAAGGTCGGCGCAGGCGAGCGCGGCTGCATGATCACCGGATCGACG
>JAGWPY010000044.1 GCA_028870275.1 Gammaproteobacteria bacterium
CCTGCTGCGCCGCATGACGCGGCGGCGCGACGCGCCGAGTCGCGTCATTTCACAACATTTCGTAGACTCTGTTGCGCCGAGCGCATCGGCGTAGGTGATTGTCCCTATTCGACTGCGCCTCCCATCTGCGTATCGTTGCGCACCGAGAACGAAGCAAAGAATCGGCGCGGCCATCGGTCGACCAGTGTCGTCGAGCCGCTCCGCCAGAGAGAGGATACGACCGATGAGCGAAAATTTATGGCCTCGACTGAAACGATTCCTGCCACACGCGCTACTGCTTGGTGTGTGCGCGAGCGCAGCCGCACCCAGCTGGGCGGTGCCGAGTTTCGCGCGCCAGACCGGCATGGCCTGCGCCGCATGTCACACGGTATTTCCGGAGCTCACGCCGTTCGGTCGTGAATTCAAGCTGAACGGCTACGTGCTCGACAATATGAAGCAGATCACCGGTATCACGACCGAAGCGCGCTCCACGCTGGCGCTGAACCAGATCCCGCCGATCAGCCTCATGGTCCAGGTAGCGTACACGCACACGAACACGGCCCTGCCCGACAGCGCGCTTGCCGCCAACGGCGCACTCGCCCGCAATGGCGACCTCATGTTCCCGCAGCAGGCGAGCTTCTTCTACGCCGGCAAGATCGCCGACAACTTCGGCGCGTTCGTTCAGATGACTTACAGCGGCGTCGGCGACCACTTCAGCTGGGACAACACCGACATCCGCTATGCGAAGCACTTCTCTGTGGGCGACGGTGCGGCGAGCAAGGACCTGGTCTTCGGCGTGACCTTGAACGACGCACCGACCGTACAGGATGTCTGGAACTCGACCGTCGCCTGGGGATCGCCATATTCCGGTTCAGCGACGGCGCCGACGCCGATTGCCGTGCCGCAGCTCGCTGGATCGCTCGGCCAGAACGCCGCCGGCATCGGCGCTTACGCCTGGTACGACCATAGTCTGTACGCTGAATTCAGCCTGTACACGGCCGGATTGCGCGGTGGCGCACATCCTCTTGACAGCACACAGGGCCAGGTCGTACACGCGGCCGCGCCCTATTGGCGCCTCGCGTATGAGTACCGATGGGATCGCAATTCGCTGATGCTTGGCACCTACGGCCTGGTGGTGAGCAAGTATCCCGGCGCCGGCTTGGTCTTGTCGGGCCCATCCGACAAATACAGGGACGTCGCGGCCGACATGCAGTACCAGTTCATCAGCGACGTCAACCAGTTCACGGTGCTCGCGACCTACATCGACGAGAAACAGACGCGTAATGCGAGCTTCGCGGATGGCCTGTCGGCGAATCCGAGCGACACGTTGAAGGCGCTCAAACTCACGGCGCTGTACTATTACGATCGATCCATCGGCGGTTCGATCGGTTACTTCGACACGACCGGCACCAGCGATGCGCTGCTCTATCCGTCGGGACCGGTTTCCGGAAGCTTCACGAACAGTCCCGATTCGAACGGCGAAGTGCTGGAGTTGAACTATCTGCCGTGGCTGAATACGAAACTGCAGTTGCAGTACACCCACTACAACAAGTTCAACGGTGGGACGACAAATTACGACGTCGGCGCAGGGCCCTACCCGACCGGTTCAGCCTACACCAGTGGACGCCGCGCGTCCGACAACGACACCTTGTACCTGCTCGCCTGGCTCAACTTCTGACGCCGACCGACGACACGACATGCGGAGTGGAATGGACATGAAAATTCGAATTCTGACGATATTGGCGCTCGGCGCGAGCGTCGGGCTCGGTGTGGCCGCCCACGCGGCCACTGACGTGGCGAGCACGGCCGACCAGGCCAAGCTCAAGGCGACGATCGAGAACTGCGCGGTCTGCCACGGCGGCAACGGCCACAGCGTCTCGCCGACCTTCCCGAACCTCGCCGCCCAGCAGCCGACCTACCTCGAGAATCAGCTGAAGGCGTTCAAGAACGAGACCCGCGCCGACCCGGACGCGCAGGCGTTCATGTGGGGCATGGCTTCGCAACTCGACGACCAGATGATCGGCGAGCTCGCGCAATATTTCTCGACGCAGCCGCCGCCGCCGAGCGAACCGGGCGATCCGAAGCTCATCGCCGAAGGTCACAAGATCTTCCACGAGGGGATTCCGGCCCAGGGCGTTCCGGCGTGCGCGAGCTGCCATGGCGCCGACGCAGCGGGACGCGGCATGTTCCCGCGGTTGGCCGGGCAGCACAAACCCTACCTGATCAAGCAGCTTCTGGTGATCCAGAGCGTGCTGCGCACCGCCCCGGTGATGCACGGCGTGATCAAGACCCTGAGCCGTCACGAGATGGAGGCGGTCGCGACTTATCTGGCCTCGCTGTAGATCCCCCTCGACGCCCGGCCGCGAACGGGCGGCCATCTTAAGGGCGCCGGACCAGCCCGACGATCCATGCGGACCGTCGGGCTTTTTTTCGCCCGCCCCGGCAGATCGTCTCTTTGAGGGGTGGTCTCGGCCGCGCGGGCGGCGTTCCACAGCCCGAATCGCGGCCGGATTGGCGCGTCGGGACAAGCCGATGACGCAAAGTGATCAGCCTGGGCGGGTTTCGTTGACCATACTGGATCGTCGGGCCCGCGATCGCGGCGGCACCGGCGTACCGTTGGTCACGGAGAACGACGATGAGCGATCAGCAAGCCGAAGCCGGGCGCGCCCGGCGCCCGAGCGGACGCGACGCGAAGAGGGCCTCGCGCGCCGCGCGCGCCGGCAGCTCCGTGCCCTACATCACGCGCCGCATCCCCTATTTCGAAGTGCTCGACGAGGAGGCCCTGGCGACGCTCGAGCGCAACGCCGACACGATCCTCGAGGAAGTCGGTATCGACTACCGCGACGATCCCGAGGCCATCGAGATCTGGAAGGCGGCTGGTGCCGACGTGCGCGGCGAACGGGTTCACTGCCCGCGGGGCATGTGCCGCGCGCTGATCCAGAAGAGTGCACCGCGCGAATTCACCCAGCACGCCCGCAACCCGGCGCGCAGCGTGCGCATCGGCGGCAAGAACACCGTGTTCGCGCCCGCCTATGGCTCCCCCTTCGTGCGCAATCTCGACGAAGGGCGGCGTTACGCGAAGATCGAGGACTTCCGTAACTTCGTCAAGCTGGCCTATGTCTCGAACGCTCTGCACCACTCGGGTGGGACCATCTGCGAGCCGGTCGACCTGCCGGTGAACAAGCGCCACCTCGACATGGTGTACAGCCACTTGAAGTACAGCGACAAGCCCTTCATGGGGTCGGTGACCGCGCCGGAACGTGCCGCCGACTCGATCGAGCTCGCCAGGATCGCGTTCGGCGGCGAACAGATCGATCCCGAGACCGGGCGACCGAAGACGATGATCATCAACCTGATCAACGTGAATTCCCCGATGACCTACGACGCGACCATGCTCGGCGCGGCCAAGGTGTACGCGCGGGCGAATCAGGCGACGATCATCACACCGTTCATCCTGGCCGGAGCGATGTCGCCGGTCACGGTCGGCGGCACGGTCGCGCAGACGCTCGCCGAGGCCCTCTCCGGCATGGCGTTCGTGCAACTGGTGAATCCGGGAGCGCCGGTCGTGCTCGGCAGCTTCGCCTCCTCGATCTCCATGCAATCCGGCGCACCGACCTTCGGTACGCCCGAGCCCGCGCTCGTGCTCTATGCGATGGCCGCGCTCGCGCGGCGGCTGGGCGTGCCGTTCCGCTCCGGCGGCAGCCTCTGCGCCTCGAAGATCGCCGACGCTCAGGCGGCCTTCGAGTCGGCGAACACCCTGCTGCCGACCTGCCTCGCAGGGGTCAATTTCGTGTTGCACACCGCGGGCTGGCTCGAGGGCGGATTGGCGATGGGCTACGAGAAGTTCGTGATGGACGCCGATCAGGCCGGCATGATGCACACCCTGCTCGCGGGCGTCGACCTGAGTCCGAACGGTCAGGCGCTCGATGCGATCCACGACGTCGGCCCGGGCAAGCACTTCCTCGGCTGCGCGCACACCCAGGCCAATTTCGAGACCGCGTTCTACCGTTCGCCGCTCGCCGACAACAACAGCTTCGAGCAGTGGGAAGCCGAAGGCGCCAGCGACATGGCCAAGCGCGCCAACGCGCTCTGGAAGAAACAGCTCGCCGAGTACGTCGAACCGCCGATGGATCCGGCCGTTGACGAGGCCTTGCTCGCCTACATCGCCCAACGCAAGGGCGCATTCCCCGACTCGAACGTCTAGGGCGGACCTCGCCGACGGGAACTTGGCGGCGCCGAGCATGGTCGACTCCTGAATACGCGCGGTGGTGCGTCACGGGGAACCGGCCATGGATCAGACGGCTCGTCGACGATTTGGTGCAACGCGACTGGCCACGGGCCTGCTTGCGGCCGCCCTGCTCGCGGCTTCCTCTGGGCTGGCCGAGGCGACCGACCTGCTCGGACTGTATGGCGGCGTCGCGGTCGGCGAAGCGCGGGTGGAGGCGCGCGGCTTCACCAATCCGGCGCCGGCTCTCGCGCCATCGCTTGAGGATTTCGCGAAGAATCATAACGCCTACCAGCTGATGCTCGGCCTGCGGCCGATCGAGCCCTTCGGCGTCGAGATCGATTACCTCGACCTCGGCCGCGCGAGCACCGGCCTCGGCTCCAGCGCAGCGCTGCCGATCGGCTACACGAGTTCGGCGCAATTGCACACGACCGGTCTCGCGGCTTTCGGCGTGCTGTACCTGCTGCCGGTACCCATCCTCGACCTGTACGCGAAAGTCGGCGCCGCGCGCCTGCAGTCGAGCGGGACCGTGACGGTGCAGCAGACCGGCACCGGCTTTTGCCCGATCGGCGCGTCGCCGTGCCTGTTCTCGGCTCCCTATCGCGCCACGAACACCTCGCTGGCCGCGGGCCTCGGCGCACAGATCAAGCTCGGTGCGTTCGCGGTTCGCGCCGAGTACGAACGCTTTGCCGCCGCCGGAGCGAATCCAAGCCTTGCGACGATCGGACTGACCTGGAACTTCCTCTGACTTGGGTGTCCGCCCCCGGGACCGCCGCGCGGGAACGGCGCGCCGCTCAGACGGCTGCGCCCGTCGCAGTCTCGCGCACCGGCGCCACGCCCGAAAGGCGGCGACAGGCGGCGAGGAGCGCGGTCGCGGGTACCGGAGGACTGAACAGGAATCCTTGCGCAAAGCGGCAACCGAGCGACTGCAACACGGCCACCTGCGCCCTTTCTTCGACACCCTCGGCGAGGCTCGCCATACCCAGATTCTCGACGAGATTGACGGTCGCGTGAATCACCGCGAGCACGTCCTGACTGCCGGTGAGGCCATGGACGAACGACCGGTCGATCTTGACCGTGTCGAACGGATAATTGCGCAGCACGCCGAGCGAGGACATGCCGGTGCCGAAATCGTCCATCGCGAGCCGCACGCCCAGGCGGCGCAGATCTCCCATCAACTGAAGACAGGCGTCGGGATCGCGCATCACTTCGCGCTCCGTCACCTCGAGCTGCAGACACTGAGGAGGCAGGCCGGTCTCCTCGAGCGTGGCCGCGATCCTCTCGACCAGCCTCGTCCCGAGGGCGAGCTCGGCCTGGGAGACGTTCACGCTGACGGTTCGTGGCGCGGCGGCCGGGTCCGCCTCGCGCCAGTCGCGCAGCGCCGCGCAGGCGGTGCGCAGCACCCAGTGGCCGAGCGCGACGATGAGATCGGACTCTTCGGCGATGGGGATGAACTCATTCGGCGAGATCGCCCCGAGCTGCGGATGGTGCCAGCGTGTGAGGGCTTCGACCGACACGACCCGACCGCTCGAGAGATCGACGATCGGCTGATAGACGAGCGACAGCTCGTCGGTGCCGATCGCGCGCCGTAGCCCGGTTTCGATGGTCAGATGCCGGCTGAGGCGCACGTGCATCGCCTCGTCGAAGACCACGCAGCAGGCGCGCCCGGCGCGCTTCGCCTCGTACATCGCCACGTCGGCGTTGCGCAGAATGTCCTCCGCGTCCTCGTAGCGCTGAGCGCTCGTGACGATGCCGATGCTCGCGGTCGAATGCACGTCCCGCCCGGAGATGCGGTAGGGCGGCAGCAGCACGTTCAGCAGGCGCTCGGCGATCGCGGGCGCATCGTCCGGGCCCCGCAGATCCTCGAGCAGCACCAGGAATTCGTCGCCGCCGAAGCGGCCGACCAGATTGCGCGGACCCGCGCTGCCGATCGAGTCCCGGCCGCGCAGAGCCTTGCGCAGCCGGCCGGCGATCTGCCGCAGGAGTTCGTCGCCCGCCCGGTGTCCCAGCGTGTCGTTGATCATCTTGAACCGGTCGAAGTCGAGGAAAAGCACGGCGAAACTCGCCTGTTCGTCGCGCCGCGCCCGCGCCACGGCGTTCTCCAGACTCTCCATGAACCGCGCGCGGTTGGCGAGACCGGTGAGCTTGTCGCGACGCGCCGCGTCCATGAGTTGCGACTCGAGCGTCTTGCGCGCGGAGATGTCCTCGACGATGGACCACACCACGCGATGTCCCGCGGCGTCGCGCATCGAAATGCCGCTCAGGGAGACCGCGTACGTGCTGCCGTCCTTGCGAAGGTACTCTTTCTCGTACGGCCCGTAGCGCCCCGTCTCGATCAGCGTTGCGAGCTGAGTCGCGTCCTGAGCGGCGTACTTGGGCGCGGTGATGTCGTGGAAGCTTCGGCTGAGCAGCTCTTCGCGCTCGTAACCGCTCGAGGCGAGCATGGCGTCGTTGACCTGCAGGAACCGCCCGGTCCTCATGTCGGCGAGCGTGATGCCCACCGGCGAGAGCTCGAACAGCGACCGAAAACGCGCCTCGCTCTCCTTGAGGGAGAGTTCCGCGTGTTTGCGCGCCGAAACGTCCATCTGGATGCCCGCGAGACGCAGCGGTCGGCCCTCCGGGTCGCGCTCCATGTGCTTCGCCCGGGCGAGCACCCAGACCCAATGACCGCCCGAGTGACGCATCCGGAACTCCTGTGCGGTCGGTCCCTCGCTGGCCGCGGCGGCTTGCTCGAACGCACGCAGCACCGCGGGGAGGTCGTCCGGGTGAATCATCTCGCGCCAGCGTGCGTCCTTCAGGGGATTGAGATCCCGGGCGGTCTGGCCGAGCATCGCGGCCCAGTGGTCGCTGACCGTCATCACGCCGCTCGACAGATCCTTCTCCCAGGTACCGACGTCGGTCGCCTCGACGATGGCGCGTGTGCGTGTGCGTTCCATGGCCAGCGTTTCGGCGGTGCGGGCCGCGGCCTCGGCATGATCGAGCGCCGCCTGTGCATCCTGAAGGCCGCGCCGGCGGACGCGGTAATAGGCGAAGGCGACGAGGAGTACCAGCGCGCCGGCCGGAGCGATACCGAGCAGGGCTTCGTCGCGGGCGCGGCGCAGCCGCGCGAGATATAGGTTCGCGTCGACGTCGACGCCGAGCGCACCGTACTGGTGCCCGGCGGCATCGACGAGAGGCGCCCATCCGGTCATGAATCGACCCCAGGCGTCGCGCGCGGGCTGCTCGGTCGCGCCGGCCACGCCCCGGTGGACGCCGTCGCCGAGCGCGGCCTGCATCGCCGGGTCGTAGCCGTCGTATTCCTGCCAGACCCCCGACTGATCGTTGACTCCGCGCATCCGGTCGATCCGCGGGTCCGCCGCGTCCAGCACGAAGCGCACTTTCGAGCCGTCGCGCACGACCGTGTACAGGTAGTGGATCTCGGGAACCGCCTTGCGCAGGCGCCGCAACGGCGCGACCGCGCGCCGGTACAACGCGCCGTTCAGCTGGCCGGGGTTTCGCAGCTCGGCGTGGGCGACCGGATCGACCTCGACCGCGGCCATCCGCGCCAGGTTGACCAGGTGGTGGCGGAAGTCGTGCTCGACCGTGCGCCGGAACGCGAACGAGAGACCCACGAGTCCGGTCCAGACGACCACCAGGGTCGCGACCGAGATCGTCACGGCTTCCCAAAGCGCCCGACGGCTGACTTTTTGCATGCGTGCTCGATTCCCGCTGGTTGCGCCAGGGTATCGGCCGGATCGGCGCGACCCTGCGGCCCGACCGCGGACGGCTGCGAAAAACGTGAGCCGGTTCACGCCGCTTCCGGCGCTTGCGGCCGATACGATCCCCATGAGCAGCGCCCCACCGCAGAGAGCGCCGATCACCCGCGAACGGGTCCTCAGGGCGGCCGCACAGCTCGGCGCGCTCGGTCCGGATCGCGAGTCCGTACCGCGCCTGCTCGCGGCGCTCTGCGATGCGGCGACGGACGCCCGCACGATCGCCCAGCTGGTCGGTCGCGATCCGTCGATCAGCGCACGGGTCCTGCGCGTGGCGAACTCCCCCTACTACGGGCAGACACGAACCGTCGCGACGATCGATCGGGCCTGTTTGCTGCTCGGAACGGATGCGGTGAGAGGCATCGCCGCGGCCGCTTGCCTCGACCGCACGATGTCGCGGACGGCCGAAGGGTCGATTCGCGCTTCGGCGCTGATGGACCACAGCCTCGCCACGGCCGTCGCGGCGGAAGCCCTGGCTCGCGACCTTCACCCGCGATGCGCGGGGGAAGCGTTCATCGGCGGGTTGTTGCACAACCTCGGCGTGCCGATCCAGCTACGGATCGATCCGCAGGGCGTCGCCGCGATGAGCGCGCTGGCGCACGGCGCGCCGGATCTGGACATTCGCGCGCTCGAGGCGCGCTGCGCGTCGATCGGCCACGAGGAATGCGCGGCGCTGGTGTTCGAGGCCTGGGGCCTGCCGCAGGCACTGGTGGACGCCGCCCGTCATCACCACGATCCGTTCACGGCGCAGACGCCGTATTGCGAGCTCGCGGGCATCGAGCATCTCGCCGCACGGATCGCCCTCGCCAGCGGGCACGCGTTCGGACTCGAGTCGGCGCCGCGCGACCCGCCCGACGAGGCGATGCAGCGTCTCGGCTTCGAACCCGGTCGGCTGGACGCGCTGGTTGCCGAGGTGCCGAGGCGCACGCAGGAGCTGCGCAGCGCGCTGCGGTTGGCGAATTGACCGCTCGCCGCGCGCGGGGAGTCGCACGCCGCACGGCGCGGCGCGCGGACCGGTCAGACCGGCTTGGCGGGCTCGGGACGCCGCGAACGCCGGCCGCGCGTCTCGGTCTGCGCGGAGGATTCCTTGGGCGGCGGCAGCTCCACGACCTTGCGAAGGTGGCGATAATCGGCGGTCTTGTGCGGTATCGCCATGGCTTCGACGAAATGCTGCTGGAAGCGCGGCTCGATCGCCGTCTCCACTTTCTCGATGCGCCGCACCAGTCCTTCGATCACACCGCGAGAACTCTTGTCGAGCAGCGCGATGCGCGCGCCCGTTCCGGCCGCATTGCCGGCCGAGCTCACCTGGGTGAGATCGCAGTCCGGGATCATGCCGAGAACCGCGGCATATTTGACGTCGATGTGGCTGCCGAACGCGCCGGCGAGCCGGATCCGGTCGACGTGATCGATGCCGAGCCGGTCCATGAGCAGGGCGACGCCGGCATAGAGCGCGGCCTTCGCGAGCTGAATCGCCCGTACGTCGTTCTGCGTGATGCGGATCTCGACCGATCCCTGATGCAGCACATACGCGAAAGTACGGCCGCTCGCGACCACGCGCGTCGATCGCTCGGCGAGCCTGCCGTCGATGACGCCGTCCTGGTTGATCACGCCCGCGAGATACATTTCGGCGATCGCCTCGATGATGCCTGAACCGCAGATGCCGGTGACCCCGGTCGCTTCCACGGCGGTCACGAATCCGGGCTGATCCGACCAGACATCGCAACCGATCACTTTATAGCGAGGCTCGAGCGTATCGCGATCGATGCGGATCCGCTCGATGGCGCCCGGGGCGGCGCGTTGGCCGCCGCTGATCTGTGCGCCCTCGAAGGCCGGGCCCGTCGGACTCGAACAGGCGACCAGTCGGTCGCGATTGCCGAGCACGATCTCCGCGTTCGTGCCGACGTCGACCAGGAGGGTCATCTCCTCGCCGAGATCGGGACGCTCGGCGAGCACCACGCCCGCCGCGTCGGCGCCGACGTGGCCGGCGATGCACGGCAATACGTAGATGCGCGCGTTTCGATTGAGCTTTAGATCGATTTCGCTCGCCCACATCACGGTCGCCATATCGGTCGCGAGTGCGAACGGCGCGCCGCCGAGTTCGACCGGATCGATGCCGAGCAAAAGGTGATGCATGATCGGGTTGCCGACCAGGGTCGCCTCGAGGATGTCCTCGGGCGTGGTGCCCACGCTCTTCGCCACGTCCGCCGCGAGGCCGGACAGCGCCTCGCGGACCGCCGCGGTCATCTGCGCGGCGCCGCCGGGATTCATCATGGAGTAGGACACCCGGCTCATCAGATCTTCGCCGAAGCGGATCTGCGGGTTCATGACTCCGGCGCTCGCCACCACTTCGCCGCTCTGCAGGTCGCACAGATGCGCCGCGATGGTCGTCGAGCCGACGTCGACCGCGAGTCCGTAGGCCTTCTCGTGCAGGCCGGGCCAGACCGCCACCAACTGTTTCGCGCCGTGCACGGCGACGGTGACCGCCCAGCCCCCCGCACGCAGCGCCGGCTGCAGGACCTGCAGCACGCGCAGGTCGCAATCGAGGTCACGCAGGCCCCATTCGCTCTCCAGCGCCTCGTAGAGGCGGCGCAGGTCCCCGGAGGGATCGTGCATGTCCGGTTGGGCGACCTGCACGTAGTGGAGGCGCACGACCGGATCGAGCTCGATCGAGCGCACCTCCGCTTCCTTGCGCACGACCTGACGATGCACCTGACTCGTCGCCGGCACGTCGATCACCACGTCCGCCTCGAGCCTCGCGGAACAGGACAGGCGCCGACCCTCGGCGAGCGACATGCGCTTCGCGTAACGCCGCTCCGGCTCGCTGAACGGCGAAAGGCTCGCGCTCGAGGAGGTCACGCCATGCTTGGCGAATTCGCCCTCGGCGACCAGGACCTGGCATCGGCCGCACAGTCCCCGACCGCCGCAGACCGAGTCGATGTCGACGCCGAGCGCCCGCGCCGCCTGCAGGATCGGCGTGCCGACCGGGAAACGTCCGCGCTTACCCGAGGGGGTGAATACGACCAGCGGATCCTGCACGGACATGTTCGGAGCTCCCCGGGGAAATCAGGCGCTCGGCCGACGACGCAGCCCGCCCTCGCGGCGGCCTCGCGCCGCACCCTCGCCGGCGGCGCCGGGAGGAGGGGCTTCACGATACTTGCGGATCCAGCGCGCGCAATCCGGATCGTGGCCGAGCATGACGTCCGCTCCCATGCAGGCCCGGACGACGTCGGCGTGCAACGGGTTGGTGATCGCGGAGGTGAGACCTGCGGCCATCGCCATGGTGAGGAAGGCGCTGTTGATGCCGTCGCGGTTCGGCAGGCCGAAGCTGATGTTGGACGCGCCGCAGGACGTATTGACCTTCAATTCGCTGTGCAGTCGGTGCAGCAGTCGCATCACCTGAACGCCCGCGCTGTTGATGGCCCCGATCGGCATGACCAGCGGGTCGACCACGACGTCGGATGCCGGGATGCCGTGATCCATGGCGCGTTCGACGATCTTCTTGGCGACCGCGAAACGCACGTCGGGATCCTCCGAGATGCCGGTCTCGTCGTTCGAGATCGCGATCACCGCGGCGCCGTACTTCTTGACGAGCGGCAGCACCGCTTCCAGGCGCTCCTCCTCGCCGGTCACCGAATTCACCAGAGCCTTGCCCTTGTAGACCTTGAGGCCCGCTTCGAGCGCGGCGACGATCGAGGAATCGATGGCGAGCGGCACATCGGTGATCGACTGCACGAGCTGCACGGCCTTGGCGAGGATCGCCGGTTCGTCGGCGAGGGGAATGCCGGCGTTCACGTCCAGCATGTGAGCGCCCGCCTCGACCTGTGCGCGCGCGTCTGCTTCGACCCGGCTGAAATCGCCGGCCGCCATCTCGGCCGCGAGAATCTTGCGTCCGGTCGGATTGATGCGCTCGCCGATGATCACGAACGGGCGCTCGAAGCCGATGACGACTTCCCTGGTGGCGGAGCTGACTACGGTATCGGTCATGTGATCGTCCTGTCCTGTGGTTGAGCGTCGTTCGATTCGGCCGCGCGAGCATCGCGCCCCGGATACCAGGGCACGCGTCCGGCGAGCACGCCGGAGCGGTCGATGATTTCCGCGACCGACTCCTCCTGGCGGTAGGCCATCACGTGCACCCCGCTGATCCCGCGGATCTCGCGAATCGCCTGAATGAGTTCCACGCAGATCTCGCGGCCCTCGCGCGCCTGATCTTTGGCGCCGGCCAGCCGCTCGATCAGCGAATCGGGCACGTGCATCCCCGGCACGTTCTTGCGCATCCAGTCCGCGGTCTTCGCCGAGCGCAGCGGGCCGACGCCGGCGAGGATGAACACCTTGCCGAGCAGGCCGAGGTCCTCGACCTCGCGCATGTAGGCGCGCAGCAAGGGCAGGTCGTAGCAGTACTGTGTCTGCACGAACTGCGCGCCGGCCTCGACCTTCTTGGCCAGGCGCCGCGCGCGCCATTCGTGCGGCAGGGCGGACGGGTTGGCCGCGGCGCCGAGGAACACCCGGGGTGCGTAGCTCACCTTGCGGCCGCTCTGGAAGCGATGTTCGTCGCGCAGCGTGCGCGCGATCCCGAGCAGCGAGACGCAGTCCAGGTCGAAGACCGGCTTGGCCTGCGGATGATCGCCGGCCTGAACCCCATCGCCGGTGAGGCAGAGCATGTTGCACACGCCCATCGCGGCGCCGCCGAGGATGTCTCCCTGAATCGCGATGCGATTCTTGTCGCGGCAGGAAATCTGCATGACGGGCGCGTATCCCACGCGGGTGAGCAGGGCGCACACCGCGACGCTCGACATGTGACAGTTCGCGCCGCTACCGTCGGTCGCGTTGATCGCGTCGGCGTAGCCGTCGAACACCCGGGCGCGCGCGTAGACTTCCTGCGGATCGGCCGAGTCCGGAGGCGCCAACTCGGTCGTCACTGCGAAAGCGCCGGCGCGCAGCACGCGCTCGAGCCGTCCCGGCGAGGTGTGCCCGGGGAGGATCGGCAGCGGATAGCCGGGGACCGGTTCGTCCTCGAATCTCACGCCTTGCCTCCCGGAACCGCGGTCCCGGTGGCGCCGGTCTTCTCGCGCACGACCCGCAGCCAGGAGGAGCGCCCTTTGAGCCGTTGATCGACCGCGAACTGGACCTCGGCCATGGCCTCGATGCCGCCGTCGATGCGTCCACTGCCGCGATAGGCCTCGACCCAGACGCACTTCATCTCGGGTTTGACTTCGCAGTGGCCGTTGGCCCGCACGCCCCCGCAGGGGCCGTTGCGCAGGGTCTTGGGACAATTCATCGGACAGGACATGCCCGTCGAGCTGAGCGCGCACTGTCCGCACATCTGGCAGTCGAACAGCAGCCCCTTGACCCCTCTCTCGACGAACGCCACCGGCTTTTCGAGCCTTTCATAGCCGATCGCCTCGAACAAGCGGTGCAATCGCACCAGCATGCGTTCGAACGAGCGGTAGAAGGCGTTCAGCCCGCGCGCATGGCGGACCGACCACTGGCGCACCGAGTACATCAGGGATTTCCGGTGCCGGGATCGGCGGACGCGGTCCCGCTGCCCGTCTCGAGGCCCTTGGAACGTATCAGGCGTTCGAGATCCTCGTCGCTGTAGCGCGCTTCGAGCCGCGCGGCTTCGGCGGCCGCCTCGGCTTCGATGTCGTCGCTGCACGGCCGAGGGTCGCTGCGCTTCCAGTCGGCGAGGTAGGCGTCCGAGCTGCCCTTCCCGGCGCGCATCGCCGCGCGGTCGACCGCCTCCTGGAAGCGCTGCGAGAGTTGCACCTTGGCCGACTCGCGGCCGCGCTTCACGACGACCTGGGCGGGAATGTCCCGCCAGGAAATGATGGTCAGGGAGCCCATGCGGTCGCCTCGGAGTTGCGCTTCACCGCCGCCTGCAGGCTGCTCGCCAGAGCGCCATAGCCGGTGTGCCGGAATTCGAATGAAAGACCCATGCGCCCGGCGATCGCCCGGGCCTCCTGCTCGGCCTGCGGGGCTGGGGCCTGGGCGAGATAGACCAGACGCCGGTAATGCCCGAAATAGGTGTCGAACAGCTCCGGGTGACGGTCGAGTCCGAGCCCGGCGATCACCAGCCGATCGAAGTGGCGCAACAGGAAATCCGTCAGGTAGAACGTGCCGGGCTCGGCATCGGCCAGCGCCGCGAACACCGCCGAGGTCGCGTAGAACTCGTAGCAATGCGCGCCCGCGATCCGCTCGACGCCCTCCTCGACCAACACGCGGTCGAGCAGGCCGCCGGTACCGCAGTCGCCGTAGGCGACGAAGATGGAGCGGTAGTGCGGCCGCGATTCCCGGATCAGATCGCGCACGGCCGCCGGGATCTTCTCCGGACGATTATGCAGTTCCGGCGGCAGGCAGCGCACGTCGAGCGCGCTCCAGCGATTCGCTTCGCGCAGGGCCGTGACTTCGTGCGCCAGGGCGCCGCAGGCGATGACCAGCATGCCCTGCGCGTCGGAAGCCACGGCTACGCTCCGCCCCTAGTGGGCCGCTGCGGCCGCGCGGCGTTTCGCGATCAAGCTCTTGGCCGTCTCGACCGCGATCGCCGCATCGCGGCAATAGGCGTCGGCGCCGACCGCCTTGCCGAATTCCTCGTTGAGCGGGGCGCCGCCGACGAGCACGATGTAGTCGTCGCGAATACCGCGTTCCTTCAGCGTATCGATCACGACCTTCATGTACGGCATGGTCGTGGTCAGCAGCGCGGACATGCCGAGAATGTCCGGCTTGTGCTTCTCGAGCGCATCGAGGTACTTCTCGACCGGGTTGTTGATGCCGAGATCGATGACCTCGAATCCGGCGCCCTCGAGCATCATCGACACGAGATTCTTGCCGATGTCGTGGATGTCGCCCTTGACCGTGCCGATCACGATCTTGCCGATCGGCTCGACCCCGGTCTCGGCGAGCAGCGGACGCAGGATCTCCATGCCGCCCTTCATGGCGTTGGCCGCGAGCAGCACTTCCGGCACGAACAGGATGCCGTCGCGGAAGTCGATGCCGACGATCCGCATGCCTTCCACGAGCGCGTCGTTGAGCACCTTCTCGGCGCCCCAGCCCCGCTTCAGGAAGAGGTGGGTCGCCTCCTCGACCTCGGCCTTGAGGCCGTTGTAGAGGTCGTCGTGGACTTGCTCGATCAGCTCTTCATCGTTGAGCGACGCCAGGTCGAATTCGCCTTCAGTCTGCTCGGACATCGTGCTCTCCAGCGGTGTTTCTCGAAAAGGTGGACTGCGCAGCTTAGCGCGCCTCCATCGGCCCGAACATGGTATGTGGGGCAGAGCCGCGAGACTTAACTGCTCGCGACAGCCACGGGCCCAGACGCGACAGCCCGGAAGCCCGATCCCGGGATCGTGAACTCGCCCCGGCACCCACCGTCGGGGTGCGGGCGGACCTTGGCCGGCCGCGCCCCCGCAGGGCCGGTCCAGTGGCGAGGCTCGTACCCGGCATGCAATGATCGCCGTCCCGCGAAGACGACCGCACCACGGAGACGCCTCTTGAGCCCGACGAAGCCGCCCAATTTCCTGATCCTGATGGCCGATCAGCTGACCGCCGGCGCGCTGCGCGCCTATGGCAACCGGGTGTCCCGCACGCCGCATATCGATGCGCTCGCGAACGGCGGCGTGGTGTTCGACTCGTTCTACTGCAACAGCCCGCTGTGCGCCCCGTCGCGGTTCTCGATGATGGCCGGCCGCCAGGTCTCGAAGATCGGCGCCTACGACAATGCGGCGGAGCTGCCGGCTGCGGTGCCGACCTTCGCCCACTACCTGCGCGCCGCCGGCTATCAGACGGCGCTCTCCGGCAAGATGCATTTCTGCGGTCCCGATCAGCTGCACGGCTTCGAAGAGCGGCTGACCACCGACATCTACCCCGCGGATTTCGGCTGGACGCCGGACTGGGAACATTTCGATGTGCGCCCGGGCTGGTACCACACCATGGATTCGGTCACGCAGGCCGGCCCCTGCACCCGCACCAATCAGATCGACTTCGACGACGAGGTGGTCTACAGCGCCCGCCAGAAGCTCTTCGACATGGCCCGCGGCAGGGATCGCCGGCCGTTCTGCATGGTGGTGTCGATGACCCACCCCCACGACCCCTACACGATCCCGCAGCCGTACTGGGATCGGTACGAGGGCGTCGAGATCGACATGCCGCGGGTGCGCATCGCTCCCGAGGATCTCGATCCGCATTCGCGGCGAGTGCGCCACGTGATCGGCCTGGAACAGCAGCAACCGACCGAAGCGCAGATCCGCGCCGCGCGGCGCGCGTATTACGGCGCCATCTCCTACGTCGACGATCAGATCGGGGCGATGCAGCGGGCGCTCGCAGAAGCCCGTTTCGCCGAGGACACGATCGTCATGGTGATCGCCGACCATGGAGACATGCTCGGCGAGCGCGGCCTGTGGTTCAAGATGAGCTTCTTCGAGCCGGCCTGCCGCATTCCGCTGATCGTGAACGCACCGGGACGCTTCTCGCCGCGGCGTGTCGGCGCAGCGGCCTCGCTGGTCGACCTCCTGCCGACCCTGTG
The DNA here is from genome assembly GCA_028870275.1 of Gammaproteobacteria bacterium. GTDB lineage: Bacteria > Pseudomonadota > Gammaproteobacteria > Steroidobacterales > Steroidobacteraceae > Bog-1198. The sequence continues at coordinate 16,469 of JAGWPY010000044.1, forward strand.
CGAGCTCGCGGGAACGGCGCCTGCGCCCGCGACACCGCTCTGCGGCCGCTCCCTGGTGCCGGAACTGCGCGGCGTGGGCGGATCGGACGAGGTGATCGGGGAATTCATGGGCGAAGGAGCGATCGCGCCGCTGGTCATGATCCGCCGCGGCCGGCAGAAATTCGTGCACAGTCCGGTCGATCCGGACCAGCTGTACGATCTCGTCGCCGATCCCTTGGAGCAACGCAATCTGGCCACCGACGCCGCGCACGCCGATACGGTGCGCGCGTTTCGCGCCGAAGTGGCCCGGCGATGGGATCTCGCCGCAGTGCATGCGGACGTGATCGCGAGTCAGCGCCGGCGCCATCTGGTGTACGCTGCGCTGCGTAAGGGCCGTTTCCAACCGTGGGACCACCAGCCCGTTCGCGACGCCACGCGCATGTATATCCGCAACGACCAGGAACTGAACGACCTCGAGGCGATGGCGCGGTTTCCGCGCATCGGCCACTGAGGCGACGCTCAGCGGATCATGAGCTCGAGCACCGTGCCGGCCGACGACTCCACCGCGCCCCTGCCCGGCGCGGAACTCACGGTCATCGTGCCGACGTTCAACGAGCGGGCGAACGTGCACGTATTGATCGAGCGTCTGCGAACGACCCTCGGCGATCTGCTCTGGGAGGTGATCTTCGTCGACGACGCCTCGCCCGACGGCACGGCCGAGCGGGTCCGCGAACTGGCGACGGCGGACCGGCGCATCCGCTGCATCCAGCGATTCGGCCGCCGCGGTCTGTCCTCGGCGTGCATCGAGGGCATGCTCGCCAGCGCCGCGCCCTATCTGGCGGTGATCGACGCCGATCTGCAGCACGACGAGAGCCTCCTGCCGGCCATGCTCGAGGAACTGCGCGGAGGTGCGGCACAGATCGTCGTCGGCAGCCGCTACGTCGAAGGCGGCGGAATCGGCGAATGGGACGCCGGCAGGGCTCGCCTCAGCCGCATCGGCGTGCGGCTCAGCCGGGTCCTGGTTCCCGCCGAGCTCAAGGACCCGATGAGCGGATTTTTCATGATGCATCGTTCGGTGTTCGAACGCAGCCGCCACCGTCTGTCGGCGATCGGCTTCAAACTGCTCGCCGACGTGTTCGCCTCGCATCCCGAACCGCTGCGATTCAAGGAACTGCCTTACCGGTTCCGGCCGCGCTTCGCGGGGGAGAGCAAGCTCGATTCGGCGACCGCCTGGGATTACGCGATGCTGCTGCTCGACAAGCTGGTGGGCCACGTGGTGCCGGTCCGCTTCGTCGCCTTCTCGATCGTCGGCGCGTTCGGCGTCGCCGTGCACTTCGCGGTGCTGGCGCCGCTCCTGCGCCTCGCACACGTGCGTTTCATGGAGGCGCAGGCGATCGCAGCCCTGTGCGCGATGACCTTCAATTTCGCGCTGAACAACATCCTCACCTACCGGGACGCGCGATTGCGCGGCTGGCGCTGGCTGCGAGGCTGGGCCTTGTTCGTGCTCGCCTGCAGCGTCGGCGGCGTCATGAACGTCGCGGTCGCCTCGTTCATCTTCAAGTCCTACGGCACCTGGGTGCTCGGTGCGCTCGGCGGCATCGTGGTCGGGTCGATGTGGAACTACGCGGTCACCAAGTTCTTCACCTGGGGACGTTCCGGCAGCTAGCGCCGGCGCCGCGATATCCCCCAAGGAAGCGGTAGTAGTAGCCGCGGATCGCGCGCCCGTCGCGCGTCAGTGAGCCGTGCTCCACAGGGCCGAGCGTCCCCGCGGCCGCGTGCACCGCCGGGGCGTCGAGGCTCCGCGGATCGAACGACACCAGCAACAGGTCGCGTCCGCACTGCCGGGCGGCAGGAACCCACATCTCGTACATCAGCCCGGGCCCACCGAACAGATGCGCACTGGTCGTGTCGGCGATCCGGTCGGCGCGACCGCGGCCATAGAAAGCGAGTTCGCTGGCGATTCCGTAGCGATCCATGCCGACGACCACCGGAGCGCGTCCGTGCACCGCGCGATAATCCGCCGACAGACGGTCGACCTGCCGGCCGAGATCGCGCCAGCCGACGGGCAGCAGTTCGATCCGGCGGCTGTAGCCGAGGCCGGGCAGCCCCGCGCTCAGGTGGTACAGACCGACCGGGTACAGCACCGCGAGCAGCGCCAGGGTCGGTGCCAGACTCGCGCGCACTCCGCGCCGCCACCGACCCGCATCGGGCCGCGATGCGCTCGCGATCTCGAAGGCGATCAGCGGCAGCGCGGCCAACCAGGGCGCACCCGTCCAGTCGAGCTTGACTTCGCGCCGCAGGCTGAACGCGACGAACACCACGAGCGACACCAGGACCGCGAACCGCAACCAGTTCGCACCGCGGCGCGCCCGCTCCGCAAGCTGCGCGCACCCGCGCTCTGCGCGGACCAGCGCGGCGACCGCCGCCAGGAATCCGGTCGGGGTCAACAAGACGATGGATGCGGCGATCAGCTTGTGCAGGGCGAATTGCGGGCGGGCCGCGAGTCGCCGCGCGGTCTGAAACGCAAAGGAGGCGAAATGGTGCTCGGCGTTCCAGATGATGACCGGCGCGAAGATCGCCAGCGCGAGCACCGCCGCCGCATACGGCTCGTAACGTCGCAGCCAGTGCCGCGACCGGCGATCGAACACCATATAGAGAAAAGCCGCGAGACCGAGCAGACCGATCGTGTACTTGGAGATCAGCCCCAGGCCGAGACTCGCTCCCGCGCCCCACCAGGCCCGCGCGCGGCCGCCGACGAGGGCACGCTCCAGATAGTAGAGCGAAGCGGCCCATGCGGCGGTCAAGGGCCCGTCCGGCGTCATCAGCATGCCCTGCAGGAAGAAGAACGGCAGCAGTTGCGCAATCGCGAGCGCGAGCGCGGCCGTGGTCTCCCCGAACAGGTTCTTCGCCAGCCTGTAGACGTACCAGGAGGCGATCAGCGCACAGCAGACCGCACCGATGCGCACGCCGAACGCTCCGTCGCCGAACAGCCAGGTCCCGGCGCGGATCAGCCAGGCGACCATCGGCGGATGGTCGAGATAGCCGATGTCGAGATGGCGGGCATAGTTCCAGTAGTAAGTCTCCTCGGGCATGAGCTCGACGTGCGCCGCGAAATACAGCCGCAACGCGACGGCGTAGACCACCACGGCGATCGCGAAGGCACGTGTGATCTCGCCACTGCGAATCGAGCGGTCGGACATGTCCTTCGCCTCAGCCGGGGCCCGGTGGGGCTGCCGACGGTACGGTCACAGGAAGAGGCACCGCGCTGGCGGGCGCCGACTCAGGCGCGGTCGGGGACGCCGCCGCGGCCGGCGCCACCGCACTGGTCGGCGCCACCGCATTGGCGGGCGCCGACCCAGGCGCGGCCGGGGTCACCGCCGCGGCCGGCGCCACCGCATTGGCGGGCGCCGACCCAGGCGCGGCCGGAGTCACCGCCGCGGCCGGCGCCACCGCGGTCGAGGCCGCGTGACGGGCTGCGGCGAGCGCCTGCTCGTCGGGCGAGGCCGGCAGTTGCTCGGCGGTCAGCGCCACCTCGTCGACCACCGCCGGATCGTCGCGCAGCTTCAGGTACATCCGCCCGTTCACGGGATGCGGCACCGGCAGCGCCTCGCCGGGAAACCCGTCCGGCACCTCGACCGGATGCTGGAAGGCTCGATCGGGCGCCAGCGAGTCGATCAGGAACAGATTTCCACCGGAGAGCCGGCAGGCGAGTACCGCGGTCGCCGGACATTCCAGCCGATCGAGCTTGGGCAGGCGCACGATCGTCGCGAGCGGTTGCCAGTCGCTGGACGCGCCGCGCGTCGTCAGGCGGAACTGCAACGGTCCGAAGACCGCCGCACCGAACAGTCGCAGCGGCGTGAAACTCGCCACGGCGACGTGCGCGTTCTCCGGCGTCAACCTGCCGTCCGCGATCGTGAGCGAGGCCGCGAAGGCGCCGTCGACCGTGCCGACCTCGATGGTCGAATCCCGGCCGATCCGCGCATCGCCCTGCGTTCTGACGGAGAACACCAGTCGGGCGTCCTGGGGCAACTCGTCGGTGCCCACGAGACCCACGTGGCTGGCGAGATCGCGGTCGGTCGGTTGCACGCTCTTTGCGATGAGCGCGATGCGGGGTCGCGGCGGCAACACCGTGGTCTTGAACTCGAGACTGCGGCCGTCCTTGAGGTGAATCTGCGCGAACACGCGACGGCGTGGAACCAGAGCGGCGGCCGCCGCCGGGTCGGCGGCGACCAGCGTGAGCTCCTCGCCGTCCTTGCCGCTCGACCAGTCCTTGGCGACGAAGGACACCGGACCGATGGAGATCCCGGCGACTTCGTCTAGGAGGCTGCCCTTGAGCAGCGCCGTGGCGTCGCCCGCGTACAAGGTCAGGTTGTCGAATCGGCCGGCCGCGGCGAACGCCTGCAGCGCCACATGCGCCGGCGTCTTCTCGCCGTACTCGCTCACCAACAGGGTCATGTCTCCGGGCTTCGCGTCCTGCAGTGGAAGCTTCAGTTCGACCTCTCCCGGCTTGGCCGCCTTCCAGTCGACCTTGATCTCCTTGCCATCCGGGTCGCGCAGCATCACGTGGTCTATGCAGCTGACGCTGTCGGCCCGCAGGTGGACCGTGTCCTGCCGCCCGACGATCACGGCACCGCCATCGCCCGGCGCGACCTGCCATGCGCTGCTGCGCGAGTTCACCAGGTCGAAGCCGGGACCGTCGTAGAGGTCGAAGCCCCATTTGCCACGCATCAGACCGTGCACGCGGTCACCGAGATCGGCGCCGTCGAGCCTGGAGGTGTCGACGACGAAGCCGCCCTGGGTCGCATCGATACGTGCGGGAACGGCCACCGTCTTGCCGTCCTTGCCGCTCAGCACCAGCTGCATGTCGTGCGCGTAGCCTGTCGAGAACACCAGCGGCGCCCCCTCCACCGGGAGCACGAGTGAGTGCTTGCGGGCGCAGTAGATCTCCTGCGGATCGACCGCATGCAGCGGAGGCAACTGCGCAGGCTCGACCGCCGGCAGCGCAGCCACGAGCACCGTCTTCGGATCGTTGAACGACGGTGCGGCGTTCAGGGTCAGCTCGATGCGCTTGCCACGAAGCGTCGACAGCGCCGGCACGTACTGGTACTGCGCGGTGCGGAAGGAGTCGAAGATGCGGGCGATATCCAGGACCGACGCCACGTAGGGACTGTAGTAGCCGAAGCGCAGCTGCGGCGTGTAGCTTGCCTGCATCGCCAGATCGCTCGCCGGCCCGGAGGTGAGCGCCTCGACGATCGAGGTGCTGTGTCCGTCCTGCAGGATCAGGGACTCTCGCCCCGCCATCAGACAGGACGCCTGCAGGTCCGGCATCAGTTGCAGGCATTTGGGATCGACCACGATCGCCAGGCTGCGCGCGAGCAGCGGGGCGACCGTCTTGAGCTTGGTCGGGTCTGCGTCGTTGAGCGAACGGATCGTCGCGAGGTACTCATCGAGCCTCGAGCGGTCGAGCATGGCCTGGTTCAGGTCCTGTGCCGTGCGCACGAACGCGCCTGGTCGGCCGCGGACCGCGCCGATCAGCGTGCGAAGGTCGCCGCCGGTCTGCGGCGCGAGGAACACCAGCACCTGCTGTGCGTCGGCCGGGACCCGCACGTGCAGACCGTCACGCGCACACTTGCGGGTCCAGGCCTTGCACGAGGTGAACCAGTCGGTCGGCGGCGGATTCGTCGAGCCGCTCAGGAAGGCGACGACCAGCAGATAGTGCGCCGATTGGCTGCGCGGGAAATCGGCGCGGATGTGTAGGGCATCGCCCGCGACGAGGTTGGGCACCGCGGCGATTCCGAGTTCCTGGCCGGCCCGCGTCACCGACACCACCAGGGTCGGCCCGGCGAGATCGAACGGTGCCGTATCGGCCCGCACCAGGGGCGCGAGCAACATCGCGGCGAATATCGTCAACCATCGTGAACGCATCGTCATGTTCCAGGGCTCCGGCACGCGAGGTCGTCCTGTCTTTGAGCGTGCTCCGTACCCGGAAGTTCGCCGCGCCGCGGCCGGGCGGCCGTCGCGCGCATCAACGATCGTCCTCGCCGATCCGGCCGAATTCCACCGCTGTCTTCACGAAGGCGAGATGCAGGCCTTCCGCGCGCAGACGTTCGAACAGCTTCTCGGCCTGTTGTTCGGACACCGTGACCAGAATCTCGATCGGCTGATCCGCGAGATCGAAGAAGCGGGCCGAGTGCAGTTTGCCCGACGCTCCGAAGCCCTCGGTCGCACTCATCAGGGTGGCGCCGCTCAATCCCATCTGCCGGGCGAGCAGAATGAGCCATTCGCCGAGCGGCTTGCCCTCGTGACGGCGGTCCTGGTGCGTGAAGAACGTGATCTGAAAGCCTCTCATCGCGAATCTCCGGGTGATGGCGCGCGCCGATCAGCGCGAACTCAGGGCGCGCACCGAGACCATGCCGAGCAGCGTGAGCGCCAGCGAGCCGCCGAGGTGCAAGGCCGCCGAACCGAGCAGCGCGGCGAAGCGTCCCTGCTGCACGAGCGCGGCGAGCTCGGCCGAGAACGTCGAGAACGTGGTCAGCCCACCGCAAAAGCCGGTGATCACCAGCAACCGCCATTCCGCGGGGAGATTTGGCGACTGCGCGAAGAAGGCGATCGCCGCGCCGATCACATAGGCGCCGAACCAGTTGGCGGCGAGCGTGCCGGGCGGGATCGCGGGATAGAGCGCGTTCAGTGCGAGCCCGAGCCCCCATCGCAGCCACGCGCCGAGCGCGGCGCCCACGCCGATCGCCAGCCATGCCAGTCCAGTCATCGGTCGAGCCTCGTGCGCTCCGGCGCAAAACCGCGATTCTACGCGCATTGCAGGCGCGCACCGAAGGCGGTTCGCGCGGCCCGATGGTTCGCGCTAGGCTGTGTGGTTTGCGGCAGGCAGGAACCCAGTATGCGTCTCGCGGCCATCGCCTTCGTCCTCGCCTGCGGTCTCGCCGGCTGCGCGGCGCCGCCGCGGCGACCGGCGCCGCCGACGGCGATCAACGATGCGGTACCGCCCGGCTTCCCCGCGTCGGTGCGGCTCGTGACCACGGATCTCGCGGGTTTCACGCGGCGCGCGCCGCTGTTCTTCACGGGCATACGCGATGCGGCGGTGGGCGGCCACGTCGACATCCTCTCGCTCTCCGGCGGGGGGTCCGAGGGCGCGTTCGGTGCCGGCGTTCTGGTCGGGCTCACGCGGGCGCACGCTCGCCCCCGATTCGATCTGGTCACGGGCGTGAGCGCCGGGGCGCTGATCGCGCCCTTCGCCTTCCTGGGCTCTCGCTGGGACGGAGCCCTGCAGAACGCCTTCACGACCGATCACAGCGCCCTGCTCGGACGTTCACCGCTCTGGCGATTCCTGCGCCGACTGGTGGTGCCGCTCGGCCGCGAGCACGACGACCCGCTGTTCGACATGGTCAATCACTACGTGACACCCGAACTCGTGGCCGCCGTGGCCCGGGCGAGCGAGAAGGGCCGGCGGCTGGTGATCGCGACGACCGACCTCGATTCCGAGGAGACGGTGCTCTGGGACATGGGCGTGATCGCCGAACACGGCGGCGAGGCCGCCCGGGCTCTGTTTCGCGACGTGCTGGTTGCCTCCGCGAGCGTACCCGGAGCCTTCCCGCCGGTGATGATCCGGGTGCAGCAGGGCCGGCGTGTCTACGACGAGATGCACGTCGACGGCAGCGTCACCACCTCGCTGTTCGCCTTCCCGTTGGTCGCCGGCCTGGGCCGCGTCGACCTGCCGCCCCTGCACGGCGGCGAGCTGTATCTGATCGTCAACAGCCCGCTCGCGCGCCTGCCAAAGACCACCCCCGTCAGCACCGTAGCCGTTCTGGCGCGCAGCTTCTCGGCGGGCATGACCTACAAGACGCGCGAGTCGATCATCGACACGATCAACCTCACCTCCCGGCTCGGCATGGGATTTCGGATGACGGCGATTCCCGCGGACTTTCCGACCACCAGCGTGGTCGACTTCAGCGCCGGCTTCATGCGCAGCCTCTTCGACTACGGTGAACGCTGCGCGGTCGGGGGCCGGATCTGGCTCAAGCCCGATCAGACGCTGAGGCGCGGGATCGGCCCCGATGCGAGCCGCAGCGCACTCGACACGCCCTGCCCGGGTGCGCCCCGAATCGCGGCGCGCTGACCGCGCACTCAGCGCGCGCCATGCATCAGGCGCGCGATCCGGGGCGCGCCCAGAAGGTACGCGGCGGCCGCGCCGAGACCCCAGAGACACAAGGCCCCGTAGACGTGCAGATAGCCGGCGAGCCCGGCGGCCGTACCGCCGGTCGTGAGCGCGGCGATCTCTCCGGAGAGCTGATAGGCCATCGCAATGCCGAAGAACCAGCCACCCATCGCGAGCGAGGCCTCCTCGGGGGCGGCCAGACGCGTCACCATCGCATAGCCGATCGGCGAGAGTGCGAGTTCGCCGATCGTCTGCAGCAGATAACAGGCCGCGAGCGCCAGCCAGGAGACCTTCGTTCCCGGATGCAGCCTCGATGCGGCGTACCAGACCACCCCGTACGAGAGCGCGACGAACGCGAGACCGATGCCGAATTTGCGCGGCGTCGAGGGATCGCGGCCGGTGCGTCCGAGCCAGGGCCACAGCCAGGCCATCAGCGGCGCGAGGAAGAGGATATAGAGCGGATTGAGCGACTGGAACACGCTGAAGTCGAAGGGCGCGGCGACGTGATCGCGCGCGAAGAAATTCAACGAGGTCGCGCCCTGCAGCGACAGCGCCCAGAAGACGATGTTGGCCGCGAACAGCAGCAGCATGGCGAGATATCGTTCGTTCTGCAGCCGATCGCCGCGGCGCCAGGCGCTGACCACGAAGTAGAGCACCAGGACCCCGAGCAGCAGGTTCACGGCCCGGCCGAGCAGTTGCGGATGCTCGAGGAGCAGCATGGTCGGATAGGCGAGCGCCACGATGCCGGCCAGGACCGCCGGCAGAGCGTGAGCGCCGCCGTGGCTCGGCGGCCTCTGCCGGCGCTGCAGCTCGGCACTGCGCCACTGGAACAGCAGCGCTGCCGAGGCCACGCCCGCGCTCGCGGCGATGAAACCATAGCGGTAGCCGAAACCGCGGCCGATCCAGTCCGCGCAGACGAACGGCGCGACGAAGCCGCCGAGGTTGATCGCCAGATAGAACAGCGTGTAACCGGCATCGCGCCGCGGATCGTCGCTCGGATAGTTGCGGCCGATCAGCACCGTGAGCGGAATGCTGAGGCCGGCGCCGAGCACATACACGGCGAGCGCGAGCAGGAAGGCGCCGCGTGACGGCAGGGCCATCAGGGCGAGCGCCAGCGACTCGATCCAGAGCGCCGCGCGCAGGCTGCGCACCTCGCCGAGCACGTTGTCGGCGATCCAGCCGCCGAATACGTGGGTCGCGTACAGCAATGCGCCCACCCCCGCGGTGAGCAGACTCGCATCGCGCATCGCCGCACCGGTCGGTTCGTCGGTGAAGAACGTCGCCGCAAGATAGGGGGCGACGAAGGCGCGAAAGCCGTAGAAGGCGAAATTCAGGCCGACCGTGACGCCGAGCAGCATCCACAGGTCGCGCGGATGACCGAATCGGTCGGCTCCGGGCGGCGGCGGCGATGCGCTCACGCGCCCGGACCGTTCAGTAGCCGGCCGCGAGCCCGGCTGGCCGGCGACGGTCGTTCGCGCCCTCGAGCCGGTGCGTGCGTGGATCGACCAGGATCGCCTCGTCCGCGCCCCAGGACGGGATCACCTTGAAGCGATAGCCCATGGCCTGCAGGCTCGCCTGCGTCGATGTCGAGAGCAGCCCGGGTTCGACGAACACGAGATCGGGATACCACTGCTGATGGACGCGTGGCGCGTCGACCGCTTGCTGCATGTTCATGCCGAAGGCGGCGACGTTCAGGAAGCTCTCGACGGTCGTCGAGATGATCGTCGACCCGCCCGGGCTGCCGGTCAACATGAACAGGTGCTTGCCACGCAGCACGATCGACGGCGCCATCGAGGACAACGGTCTTTTGCCCGGCGCGATCGCGTTGCTCACGCCCTGCACCAGGCCGAAGCTGTTCGGCACGCCCGGCTTGGAGGTGAAATCGTCCATCTCGTTGTTCAGGAAGAAACCGCTGTCGCCGGCGATACGGCCGTTGCCGAACAGATAGTTGATGGTGTAGGTGACCGCGACCGCATTGCCGCGCGCATCGACGACCGAGTAACTGGTGGTATTGGTGCCCTCCGGCGGCCCCAGATCGCCCTTGATCTCGCTCGAAGGCGTCGCCCGCTGCGGATCGATACTCGCCCGCAGCGCGTCGAGATGCGCGCGCGAGAGCAGATGTCCCAGATCGTTGTGCACGAACGCCGGATCGCCGAGGAAACTGTTGCGGTCGGCGAACGCCCGGCGTTCCGCCTCGATGAAGTAATGCAGGCTGCGCACCGATCCGTAGCCCCAATGGGCGAGTGGCAGAGGATCGAGAATGCCGAGGATCTGGCATATCGTCGTGCCACCCGAGCTCGGCGGAGGGTCGGACACGAAGGTGTAGCCCCGGTAATCGCAACGCACCGGCGCGTCCCACTGCACGGTGTAGTCGGCGAAGTCCTTGGTCGAGAGGATGCCGCCGTGCTTTTCGCTCGCCGCAACCACCTCTTGCGCGATCTCTCCCCGGTAGAACGCCGCGGTGCCGCCGCGCTGGATCAATTCGAGCGTGTGCGCGAGTTGCGGCTGCACCAGACGCTCGCCGGCGCGGTACGGCCGGCCGTCCTTGAGGAAGATCGCGGCCACGTTCGGCTGTTCGGCGAAATCCGCCGCGCGCCGATCGAGGATGCTCGCATCTCCCGGTTCGAGCCGGAATCCGTCCCGGGCGAGCGCGATCGCCGGCGCGATCACCTTCGAGAGTGGCATGGTGCCGTATTTCGCGAGCGCCGTGTCGAGACCCATCACGGTACCGGGCACGCCGACGCCGAGATAAGTCTTGGTGCTCTTGCCGGGTATCACATTGCCCTGCGCATCCAGATACATGTTCGCGCTCGCCGCGAGCGGCGCCTTCTCGCGAAAGTCGAGGAACACCGTACGGCCGCCGGCGAGATGAATCATCATGAAGCCGCCGCCGCCGATGTTGCCACAGCACGGATGCACCACCGCGAGCGCGTAGCCGACGGCCACCGCGGCATCGACGGCGTTGCCCCCGGCACGCAGAATGCGCACGCCGACCTCGGTGGCGAGATGCTGCGCCGACACGACCATCGCGTGACGCGCGTAGACCGGTTGCGCGTTGGCGAGGTCGGCCCGCGCCCAGGGCGGGGCGCTCGAATCGAGCGCCTGTTTGGGAATGTCGGCGC
>JAGWPY010000045.1 GCA_028870275.1 Gammaproteobacteria bacterium
CTGATAGTCGCTGAGCCAGCGTCGACTGGCGAGGATGTAGCGCATCTCGCGGTCGAACATCGCGATCGCCCCCGGGGCGTGCTCGAGAAACAGTTGCAACAACTGCGTGCAGTCGATCGCGGCCAGGTCCATCGAATGGGCGAGCGCGAGGACGGGTGCGGACGCGGGCGCGCGCACCGACACGGGCGCGGGCAGGAGCGCGACCGTGACGGGTGTGGGTCTGCGGTTCGATGACGGCTCACCCAAGGGGCGCTCCGGTCGCGGCGCGCGACGATTCGTGGATGGGACGCCATCGTGCATCGGCCCCGGGTCCCGGGCCCATCCGGAAAGTCCGAGAGGCCGCATCGGGCGGACCCGAGTGGCCGGGGAGTCGGCTTGCGGGTCGGCGCGCCGGTTTAGGGGACGTTCGCGCCCGTCAGGGGACGTTTGGGATCCGCACGATCGAGCCTCGCGCCTGAGGATCGTTCGGATCCTTCACGACCGTGACGTACAGCTCCCGCTCGCCGGGCCCGAAGGCGACGTTGGTGGTGCCGTCGCCCGCGGCGATCGCAAAGACGTGCAGGAGCTTGCCGGCGGGCGAGATCTTCAGCACCTTGCCGCCCATCCACTGCGCGACGTACAGATTGCCGCGGCGCCCGACCTTCATGCTGTCGGGGCCGATCCAGGCGGCGTTGACCTTGTTCGGCACCAGCGCGTAGAGCAGCGCGAAATTCGCCCGATCGCTCAGCGTACCGTCCGCGTTGACGTGGAACTTGAGGATGCTGTCGCCGACCGTCTGATCGACGTAGAGCGTCTTCTGATCGGGTGAAATGCCGATGCCGTTCGCGTAGTCGAGGTCGCGCGCGACCTCGGTCCACTGCTTCGCGCCGGGCGCGAGATACTCGATCTTGCCGGTGACGCCGGCCGGCGGGTCCTGATAGGTACCGAAGATGGTCGCGTAGGCGCCGCCGTTGCCGGTCACCATCAGGTCGTTGATGCCGCCGTCGAAGGGCCGACCGCGGTCGTCGTGGTCCCAGCGCCTGAGGATCCGCCCGTGCAGGTCGACTTCGAGGATCGCACCGTGCTGGGCGGTGCAGGCGAGCAGCAGCGTGTGTCGGGGCGTGAGCGCGAGCCCGTTGTGATTGCAGCCGGCGAGATGATTCAGCACGGTGCTGCGGTGGCCGTCCCACATCGACAGCGTGTCCGAGACCCAGCCGACGTAATAGAGGTTGCCGTCGACGTACAGCGGACCCTCGGGGCCGAGCACGTTGCGCACCACGGTGACCTCGGCGGCGCCGGCGGTCAGGGCGGCACCGAGGGAGAGTGCGAGGAGAAGGGCTGCGCGTCGGATGTTCATCGGCGTCGGTACTCGTATGATCGGCAACGGATGCGGAACAGGCGCGATTATAGGCCAGCTCGCGCCAGGCTCGATCCCGGCGTTCTCAGCGGCCCGCGGCCGATCCGCCGTCGCCCGGCACGATGATCAGCGCCAGACCATAGGCGGGCAGGGTGAGATCGAGCACCCCGTGCCCGATCGGCATGCGCAGCGGCGCCGGCAGGCGCGCCGCCGTGCGCAGCACGCGGATCTGGGCGAGGCTCGGATAGCGCGGCGAGCCCATCGCCCGGTAGGCGGGCCGGGGGTCGCCGTGCAGCGAATCGATCTCGGTGACCTCGGCGCTCGCGGCCGACACCCCCGCGAGCCGCAGGCGCAGGCGCTGCGCGGGCCCAGGCTCGCCGGGCGGGGCGTAGTTCCAGACGGCGATGGCGAGCGATCCGTCGGCCCGGCGCGTGGCGAGCACCGAGTCGGAGTCGACCGGCAGGCGCTGCTCGCCCAGCCGGTGCAGCAGACGGAAGGCGTTGTAGGCGGGCTTCGGCACACCGCGCTCGGCGATCAGTCCGAAACCGCCGTAGAAGGGCTTGCGGATCACGCCCTGTTCCTCGAACACGTCCGAGAACGACCAGTACGACATCATCGCGGCGAGCCCGTCGCAGCGGCTCACCGTGGTCGCGAGCCAGGGCCCCATGTAGGCCGAATCCGTGACCGCGGTGTCGTTGTCGTAGGCGGCGTTGAATTCGCTCCAGATCAGCGGCAGGCGCGGCCGGGCCGAGGCGAGGATCTCCTCGTGCACCTTGCGCACGGCGCGGCAGACCATGCGGTCGCGGCCGATGCGCTCGCGCGTATGAAACACGTTCGCGGCGGTGTCGTTGCCGTAGACGTGGGTCGAGACGAAGTCGACCGGCACGTGATGGCTCGCCGTGTGCGCGATGAACGCATCCACCCAGGCGGCCTGCGCGGTGGCCGGGCCGCCGACGCGCAGGCGTGTGTCGACCGCCTTCAATGCGCGCGCCGTGTGATCGTAGAGCCGGAAATAACTCGCCTGGGGCGGCGTGCCCTTCCAGAAGTCGAGGTTCGGCTCGTTCCAGACCTCGAAGTACCAGCTCGCCACCTCGTCGATGCCGTAGCGATCGATCAGGTGGTGCGCAAACGCCTCGATCAGCGCATCCCAGCGCGCATAGCTTCGCGGCGGCGAGACATAGGGCTTGTACCAGAACGCGTGGCGCAGCGGCCGAGCCGCGAGCTTCCCGGGCATGAAACTCAGCTCGACGAAGGGCTTGACGCCCTGCGCGAGCAGGCCGTCGTAGATCTGGTCGACGTACGAGAAGTTGTAGAGCGGGCGGCCGTGCTTGTCCTCGCCGTAGACGCCGACCTCGTCGTCGAGGATGCCGTGGAAGCGCACATAACGCAGCGCCGTCGCCTGGCGCGTGAGCGCGAGGTCGCGCCGCCACGCGGCGCGCAGCGACAGCACCGCCCGTCCGGATCCGAACATCTGCTCCCAGTAGTGGGGAAACGGCCGTGCGGCCGCGTGCGCATCGATCTCGATGGTCGGGACCGACGCAGCGGTCGTGGGGGTGAGCCGGGTGGCGGCAGGCTCGCCGGCGGCGGCGGCGCCCGCGGCGAGGGCGGTGCTCGTCGCGGCGGCGAGCAGCCCCAGGATGAGCCGTCGGACGAAGGGTTGCGATGCGGCGGACATGCGGGGTTCCCGAAAATGGCGGCGGTCGGATGCAGGGCAAATTAACCGAAATTTCCGCCGGATGCTCGGGTACAATGCGCGCCCCGCGACCGGCCCCCTGACCAGCGACTCCCCGGCCGCGACGGAAAGCCAGCCATGCTCTCGACCGCCAATCTCACCATTCAATTCGGCGCGAAGCCCCTGTTCGAACAGGTCAGCGTCAAGTTCGCCGACGGCAACCGCTACGGCCTGATCGGCGCGAACGGCTGCGGCAAGTCCACTCTGCTGAAGATCCTCGGCGGCGATCTCGAGGCGAGCGCCGGCGAGGTCATGCTGCAGACGGGCCTGCGCCTCGGCAAGCTCAACCAGAACCAGTTCGCCTACGAGGACGAGCGGGTCATCGACGTGGTGATGCAGGGGCACGCGGAGATGTGGAACGCGATGCGCGAGCGCGACCGGATCTACGCCGACCCGGAGGCGAGCGACGCCGACTACATGCGGGCCGCCGAACTCGAGAGTATCTTCGCCGAATTCGGCGGCTACGACGCCGAGGCGCGCGCGGCGAGCCTGCTGATCGCCGCCGGCATCGACGAGGCGAAGCACCCGGGGCCCATGCGCGAGGTGCCCCCCGGGCTCAAGGTGCGCGTGCTCCTCGCGCAGGCGCTGTTCTCCAGGCCGGACGTGCTGCTGCTCGACGAGCCGACCAACAACCTCGACATCCACTCGATCCGCTGGCTCGAGCGGACGCTGAACGACTACGACGCGACGATGATCATCATCAGTCACGATCGTCACTTCCTCAACCAGGTCTGCACCCACATCGCCGATCTCGACTACCAGCGCCTGACGATCTATCCGGGCAACTACGACGACTTCATGCTCGCCTCGATGCAGGCGCGCGAACGGGTCGAGTCCTCGAACGCCAAGGCGCGCGAGAAGATCGCCGAGCTCCAGGAGTTCGTGCGACGGTTTTCGGCGAACGCCTCCAAGGCGCGCCAGGCCACCTCGCGCAAGCGCCAGATCGAGAAGATCAAGATCGAGGAAGTGCGGCCCTCGTCGCGCCAGAACCCTTACATCCGCTTCGAGCAGGGCAAGAAGCTGTACCGCTCGACCGTCACGGTCGAGAACCTGTCCTTCACCTATCCGGACGGCAGCGAGCCGGTGCTGCGCAAGATCGGCTTCAGCATCGAGGCCGGCGAGCGCATCGCGATCATCGGGCCGCACGGCGCGGGAAAGACCACGCTGATGCGACTGCTGGCCGGGGAACTGAGGCCGGGCGCCGGACGGATCGAGTGGGTCGAGAACGCCCAGCCGGGGTACATGCCGCAGGACACGCAGAGCGAGTTCGAGACGAAGCGCGACCTGTTCGAGTGGATGTCGCTGTGGAGCGGCAAGGCCGACGACGACCTCCTCGTGCGGGCGACGCTCGGGCGGCTGCTGTTCTCGGGCGACGAGACGCGCAAGTCCGTCACGGTGCTCTCCGGAGGCGAACGCGGCCGGATGATCTACGGCAAGCTGATGCTCACCAAGCCGAACGTGCTGCTCATGGACGAGCCCACCAACCACATGGACATGGAGACGATCGAGTCGCTGCAGATCGCCCTCGAGCGCTTCCCGGGCACGCTGGTGTTCGTCTCGCACGACCGGGAATTCGTCGGCGGTCTCGCCACGCGCATTCTCGAACTGCGGCCGGGCGGCGAGCTCACCGACTTCCGCGGCACCTACGACGAATACCTCGTCCGGCTCGGCCTCGATCCTTGAGGCCGCGCGCCGCGGCGCTCAGCGCAGCCGCGGGATGCGCCAACAGCTCGGGAACTGCTCCAGGCCGACGTGCGGGTAATAGCCCTCGGCGGCCGGTGCCGCGAGCAGAACCAGCATCGTCTCCGGTCCCGCGGCCGCGTGGGTCCGTGCGATCAGCCGCCGGCCGATGCCGCGGCGCTGGTAGGCCGCGTCGACCGCGAGGTCCGACAGGTAACAGCAGAACGAGAAGTCGGTGATCGCCCGCGACACCCCCACCAGCCGCCCGCGGTCGCGCGCGGTGGCGATCACCTGAGCGCCGCGCAGCATGCGCTCGAGTCGATCGTGGTCCTCCACCGGGCGGCGTTCGCCGAGCGTCGAGGCGATCAGGACCGCGCGGAACTGCGCGACCGGCAGATCGGGTTCGATCGCATAGTCGATGTGCGCCTGCGGGTGTCCAGGCAGAGCGTCCGGGCCGGCCATCAGACGCGCACTCCGCCGGTCACCGGGATCACCTCACCGGTCACGTAGGCCGCGCCGGCGCATAGATAGGTGATCACCTCGGCGTAATCGGCCGGTTCGCCGACCCGGGCGAGCAGGGCGCTCGCCTCGGCGGCGGCCGCGAGATCGCCGAACGAGCACTCCCAGGAGGAGTTGACGAAGCTCGGCGCAATGCCGTTGACGCGCACCTGCGGGGCGAGCGCGCGGGCGAGCTCGCGCGTCAAGCCGGCGAGGCCGGCCTTGGCGGTCGCGTACGCGCCGCTGCTGCCGCCGCCGCCGAAGGCGGCGATCGAGACGGTGTTCACCACCGCGCCACGCGATTCGCGCAGCGCGCCGGCCGCCGCCTGCGTGACCCAGAAGGCGCTCAGCAGGTTGATGCGCAGGATCTTGTCCCAGAACTCCTCGGTCAGCGCGTCGAGGTCGTGCGGCGGGATCGGTGCGCGCGTGAACGGTGCGCCGGCGTTGTTGATGAGGTAATCGAGGCCGCCGAGCGCGCCGATCGCGCGCCTGGCGACCTCGCGTGCGGTCGCGGCGATGCCGAGGTCGCCGGCCACGGCCTCGACCGCGAGGCCCCGTTCGCGCAGCCGCTCCACCGCGAGCGCGAGCGCGGGCGTCGGCAGGTCGTTCATCGCGACGCGCGCGCCGCTCTCGGCGAGGCGCTCGGCGGTCGCGAAACCGATGCCCGAGGCCGAGCCGGTGACCAGTGCGCGCATGCCCTCGAGGCGGAAGGCGATCCGCGAGGTCGGGGTGAGTGCGTTCAAGCGTGTCTCCGCAAGAGGCCGGGATCGGCAGTGTGTGAGCGTGCGCTCATCGGGTCCAGCCCGGATAGAGGCTCGGGCCGATTTGCGTACACAGTGCGAAGTCGGGCGGCGCGACCGCCGCCGGCGACGTATCGAGCCGCAGGATGCGTGGTGCGGCGGGCCGGTAGAGCGGCCACGGAGGGCGCGACCCGCCGTTCGGATCACCATCGCGTACGAATGCGGCCCAATAGGCGGACATCGTGAGCGTCAGCCGCCGGTCCGCGGCCGTCGCGGGCATCCAGGGATCCGGGGTGTCGAGCGCATAGGGGATCTCCGAACCGTGGTAGACGCGCAAAGCCACTCCGCCCGGCCCGGGGCGGCGACGCGAAAAGCGGTAGACCCAGGCGCGGTGGCCGTGATCGGCCGCGGCGCCGGCGAGCAGGTAGGTCGGGCAGGTCATCTCCGCCAAAGTATCGATGCGAGCGCGGCGGAGGCGCGGAGTCGCTTCGGCGGCGGCGCGGTGCGCGAGCGGCGCGCGCGCCGCGGCCGGGAATCCCGCCAGATCGTGCGCGAGCCCGCGGCGGCTGCCGTCGACGTACATGTAGGACTCATCGGCGTTGCTGCCGATCAACAGATCGACCGGCGCGCCGTGCTGGGCGAAGTACGCGGCCGGTGACTCGGTCAGTGAACGTCCGTCGACGACCGGGAGATAAGTGTGATCGCCGAAACGGTGCAACGCGGCCGCGAAAATCCGGGCGCTCGGCAGCCGGCGCATCGCCGCGAGATCCGGGTCCCCGGGCAGGGCCGCGGCGAGCTCCGTGCCGAGGCGTTCGGCGTCCGCGCGGCGACTCGTGTCGCTCAGCATGTAGCCGCCGCTCTCGCTTATCGCGCGGCGAAACAAGCCACGTGCCAGCGGCGAGGCCATCAGGTACTGCACGTCGGCCCCGCCCGCGGATTCGCCGGCGATCGTCACGTTCTGCGGGTCGCCGCCGAATGCGCGGATGTGACCGTGGACCCAGCGCAGCGCGGCGATCTGATCGAGCAGACCGAAGTTCGTTCCGAACGGCGCGTCGGCCAAGGCCGGGTGGGAGAAGAAGCCGAAGATGCCCAAGCGGTAGGCGATGCTGACGAAGACGAGCGGACCACGCGCGGCCAAATGCGCGCCGAGATAATTCGGTTCGTACGGCCAGCCGGCGACGTTGTTGCCGCCGTGAATCCACACGAGCACGGGCAGGTTCGCGGTCGCGGCAGGCCGAGGCGTCCACACGTTCAGATAGAGACAGTCCTCGGAGAAGGGCGGATTACGCATCGGATCCTGCGCAACGCCGAAGGCGCGCCAGATCTGCCGATACCAGTCGAGGTTGTAGTCGTTCTGGTAACAGGCCGGCGCGAAATGCGTCGCGTCCTGCACCCCGGCGCGGGGCGCCAGGGTGCGCGGTGCACGCCAGCGCAGGGGCCCGACCGGCGCAGCCGCGTATGGGATCGATGTGAATCGCGCAATGCCCGCCGCGGCTGGATCGAAGACACCGCGAAAGCGTTCGTGTCCGGACTGTACGATCGGCGCATCGCCGGTCGCGGCGCCGGCCACGAGCGGCCACGCGGCGAGCGCCGTCCAGCAAAGCCCGCACCAACCCCGGGCGCGGGCCGTTCTCATAGGGACGCCTCGCGGCCCGCGGCGACGGTGCGCCAGTCGAGCGGCGCGATCCGCGGCAGCATGAACACCCAGCCGATCAGGCCGAGCACGTTGACCGCGGCGCCGAGCGCGAAAGCGAGCTCGAAATGCCCGGTGCGCTCGACCAGGTAGCCGGTGA
>JAGWPY010000046.1 GCA_028870275.1 Gammaproteobacteria bacterium
CCGGGCGCCCGGCGAACTCGACGGCTTCTCCTGGTACTGCGAACACTGCGGAGCCCGCCTCGACCTGCAGCGCATTGCGGTCGCCGACATCGAAAAGCAGTTGCCCGGGATCTTCTCCCGCTTCTACGCCGATCTCGAGCGACGGACTTGCCGCCGATGCGGCGCGGTGCTGCAGGCGCCGGGCGGATGAACGGCGAGGCCGCGGTTCTCGACGCCGGTGACCCGCTCGCGCCGGTCGCGGAGGAATTCCATCACCCGCTCGATGCCGCCGGTCGACGGGCCGTCTATCTCTGCGGACACTCCCTAGGCCTGCAGCCGAAGGCTGCCGCGACCTACCTCGCCGAGGAACTCGCCGACTGGCGCGACCTCGGGGTGCGCGGCCATCACGTCGGGCGCCGTCCCTGGATCGGCTATCACGAACGCCTTGCCGGACCGCTGGCCAGACTGGCTGGAGCCGCGCCCACAGAGGTGGTCGCGATGAATTCGCTGACCGTGAACCTGCACCTTCTGCTGGTGAGCTTCTTCCGGCCGCAAGGCGATCGCCGCCGCATCCTGATCGAGCGGTCGGCCTTCCCGTCCGACCGGTATGCGATCGTCTCTCAGCTCGAATTCCACGGCCTCGATGCGACACGCGACCTGATCGAGGTCGCACCGCGCCCGGGCGAGCGTTGTCTGCGCACCGAGGACCTGATCGAGGCGATCGAGCGCGAGGGCCCTCGTCTGGCGCTGGTGTTGTTGCCGGGCGTGCAGTACCTCACCGGTCAACGCCTGGATGTCGCGCCGCTGGCCGCCGCATGCCGTGCCAACGGCGCCGCCTTCGGCCTCGATCTCGCCCATGCGATCGGCAACACGCCGCTTTCGCTGCACGACTGGAACGTCGATTTCGCGGTCTGGTGCAGCTACAAGTACCTGAACGGCGGCCCCGGCGCGATCGGCGGCGGTTTCGTTCACGCGCGCCACGCACGCGATTCCGACCGACCGCGGTTCGCGGGCTGGTGGGGCCATGACAAGGCGTCGCGCTTCGCGATGGGACCGCAATTCCGGCCGATCCCCGGCGCGGAAGGCTGGCAACTCAGCAACCCGCCGGTCCTCGCGAGCGCACCGCTCCTCGCGTCGCTGGAGATCTTCGAGCGCGCGGGCTTCGATCGATTGCGCGCGAAATCACTGGCGCAGAGCGCCTATCTGCGCGACTCGATCGAGCGATGCGCCCCCGGTCGCGTCGAGTTCCTGACGCCGGCGGAACCGCAGGCGCACGGCGCCCAGCTGAGCCTGCGGGTGCCGGGCGGCAGAGCCACGTTCGACCGTCTGGGCGAAGCCGGCGTGATCGCCGACTGGCGCGAGCCTGACGTCCTGCGGCTCGCGCCGGCGCCGGCTTACAACTCCTTCGCCGATCTGGACCGGGCCGCCATCGCACTCGCCGGATCTCTGCCGAAGTGAGCGCGAGCGGCGAACGCGTCGCGATTGCCGGCGCCGGCCCGACGGGCGCGCTGCTCGCGATCCTGCTGCAGCGCCGCGGCTATCGCGTCACGATCTACGATGCGCGACCCGATCCCCGGACCCACCCGGCCGAGACGGGCCGTTCGATCAACCTCGCGCTCGCGGCTCGCGGCATCGATGCCTTGCGACGCGTGGGAGTCTACGAGTCCTTGCGCGAGGCGATGGTGCCGATGCGCGGCCGCTTGATACACGATCGCAGCGGCGCCACCGCGCTACAGCCCTACGGCAGCCGTCCCGAGGAGATCATCCACTCGATCTCGCGCAGCCATCTCGGTCGGCTGCTGGTCGAGATCGCCGCCGATGGCGAGGGCGTCGAGATGCATTTCGAGCACCGGCTCGAGGCGGCGGATTTCGCCGCCGGAATCGCCCAGGTGCGCGACCTGCGCCGCGATGCACTGGTCGAGGTCCCGATGCGGCCGCTGATCGCCTGCGACGGCGGCGGTTCGCAGATGCGCCGCAGCCTCGCCGCCGCGCGACTGATCGACGCCGAGGAGCGAGACCTGGAGCATGGCTACAAGGAACTGACGATCCCCGCCGATGCGGGCGGTCGCTGGCGCATGCAGCGCGAGGCCTTGCACGTCTGGCCGCGCGGCGACCACATGTTGATCGCCCTGCCGAACCACGACGGAAGCTTCACCGCGACGCTGTTCCTCCCGAAACGCGGAGCACCGGGCTTCGACAGTCTCGGGGGCGACCTCGCGGTCGAGACCTTCCTGCAGAGCGAGTTCGCCGACGCCGCGGCGCTGATGCCCGACCGCCTCGCGGAATTCCGCGATCATCCGACCGGATTCCTCGGCACGGTGCATGCCGCGCCCTGGCATCATCGCGGCATGACCGCGCTGGTCGGCGATGCGGCGCACGCGATCGTGCCCTTCCATGGCCAGGGGATGAACTGCTGCTTCGAGGACTGCATCGCCTTCGATGCCTGCGTGGCCGCACACGTCGACTGGGAGTCGCGCTTCGCCGCGTTCTTCGCCCTGCGCAAGCCGAACACCGACGCCATCGCGGCGATGGCCCTGGAGAACTACCGGGAGATGCGCGAATCGGTCGCCGACCCCCGATTCCAGCTGCAGAGCGCGCTCGCGCGCGAGCTCGAGCGGCTCCATCCGCGACGTTTCATCCCGCGTTACTCGATGGTCATGTTCCACTCCGAGATTCCATACGCGCTCGCGGCCCGCCGCGGCCTGGTGCAGGCTGGACTGCTTGCCGAACTCACCGAGGGACGTGCGCGGCTCGAGGAGATCGACTTCGGGGCCGCCGCGCGCCTGGTCGACTCCCGGCTCCCGCCGATCGATCAGGATCTGTCGAGCGTCACGAAACTGTAGGCGTGGGCATGGCGGGAGTCGCCGGCGTAGGTCTCCCGCCTCGTCTCCCGCCAGGCGGGATCGCGCCACTCGTCGAATCGCGTATCGCCGTCCTCGACGCGCGTATGAACGAGCGTGAGGTGGATGCGGCGCGCATGCGGGAGGCAGAGCCGGTAGATTTCCCCGCCTCCGATCACCATGAGCGGCCTTCCGGCGATCGCCGAGGCGCGCGCCTGTTCGAGGCTGCGCACGACCGTGCAGCCGGCGGGCGCATAGTCGGGCGCGCGACTGAGCACGAGATTGAGCCGATCGGGAAGCGGCCGTCCGATCGAGTCTTGCGTACGGCGTCCCATCAGCACCGCGCAGCCGAGCGTGAGCGCCTTGAAGTGCTTCAGGTCCTGGGGCAGATGCCACGGCAGCGCGTTGCGGCGGCCAATGACGCCGTCCTCGGCCGCCGCGACCACGAGCTCGACCGGCGTCGCCTCCGCGCTCACGCGACCCGGCATTCCCTGATGATCCACTGGGTGAGTTCCTGAAGGTCCTCGCGGTTGCGGTCCTCGGGTCTCTGCAGGATCACGTAGCTCTCATGGGTCTCGAGTTCCGCGTCGAACAGCTTGATCAGGCTGCCGGCCGTGAATCGGTCGGCGCTGAGCCGCGCCGGCACCATCGCCACGCCGACCCCCTGCTCCGCCGCACGCACCACGGCGGACATCGTATCGAGACGGACCAGGCGATTCGGCTTGATCGGCTCGATGCCGAGGCCGTGAGCCCAGCGCTCCCAGGCCTCGCGCCGCTCCTCGTGAACCAGCAGAGTCTTGCCGTTCAGGTCCTCGTAGCGCCCAATCGGGTTCTCGGCCAGGAACGACGGCGAGCAGGCGACGATGAAATTCTGCGCGAACAGTTCGTGGACCGTCAGACCCTCCCAGGGTCCGGATCCGACCACGATCGACAGATCGGCCTCGGGCGGATGGGTCTTGGGCGCCGAGAAGATCGTCTCGATGCGTATATCGGTCTCCTCTCGTGCCTGCGAGAACGAGGCGAGACGCGGCAGGAGCATCTCGTTGGCGAAGAACGGCGGTACGTTCAGGCGGATGATCGTGCGGCCGTAGCGGATCTGCAGCTGTTCGGTGATCGATTCGAGTTTGGCGAAGATGTCGTTCAAGTGCTCGAGGTAGTGTGCTCCGGCATCGGTGAGATCGAGCGTGCGCACGCCCCGGGCGCCGCGTTCGAACAAGGTGACACCGAGCTGTTCCTCGAGCGCCTTGATCTGATGGCTGACCGCAGACGGCGTGACGAACAACTCCTCGGCGGCGGCCTTGAAGCTCTTCAGCTTGGCGGCGACCTGGAAAGTCTTCAGAAACCGGAGCGACGGCAGGCGATGGGGCACGTTCGACCGGGACCTCGTTCTTGGTGATTTCCGGCGGGTCGCCGCCGATTATAGCCGCTCAGCGTCGGGCGGATTTGCGGCGGGCCGGCGATTTTCCGCGGGCCGGCGCTTTTCCGCGGGCGAGGCGACGTTTCGGCGGGCTCTTGCGCGGCTCGAGCATGCTGCCGCGGCAACTGAGCGCACCGCAACGGCAGGCGAAGACCTCGTCCACGTTCGGCGGATCGTCCGCGTCGCGCTGGATCTGGTAGTCGTAACAAAGTTCCTCGCCCGGCTCGATCGTGCGAATCGCCTCGACGTAGACCCGTCGTCGCTCGAGCGCGCTCTCGCAGTTCGGATCGCAGCCGTGATTGATGTAGCGCGCCTCGTTGCCGCCGACCCCGCCGTCGATCACCGTGCGCGCGTCCACCGTGAACAGGAAGGTGTGGTTGTCGTCCGCGCTCTTGTGCTCGTAGCGCTCGTCGGCGGCGCTGTGCGAGATGCGCTCGCCGACATACTCGATGATCCGCGTGCCCTTGCGGATGCGTCGCAGCGCAAACACGCCGAAGCCATGGACGGCCGAATGCCGGACTTCGATCAGCGGAGCGCGGCGCGGGGATGTGTTCAAACGGCGATTGGAGCCTTGATTGCGGGGTGGCATCGATAGTCCAGGAAAGTGAAATCTTCGAAACGGTAGTCGAACACGGTCGGCGGACGACGGTTCAGCACGAGTCGCGGCAGCGGCAGCGGTTCACGCCCGAGCTGGGTGTGCACCGCCTCCAGGTGATTCAGGTAGACGTGGCAGTCGCCGCCGGTCCAGATGAATTCCCCGGGCTGCAGACCGCACTGGTCGGCGAGCATGTGGGTGAGCAACGCGTAGGAGGCGATGTTGAACGGCACGCCCAGGAACGCATCCGCGCTGCGCTGATAGAGCTGGCAGGACAGCCGACCGCCGGCCACGTGGAACTGGAACAGCGCATGACAGGGCTGCAGCGCCATCTTTCCGAGCTCGCCGACGTTCCAGGCGCTCACCACGATCCGGCGGGAATCCGGGTCCGCGCGCAATTGTTCGACCACGCCCGCGATTTGATCGATCTGGCGGCCGTCGGCCGTCGGCCAGCTGCGCCATTGGCGCCCGTAGACCGGTCCCAGTTCACCGTCCGCATCGGCCCACTCGTCCCAGATGGTGACGCCGTGCTCGCGCAGGTACTTGACGTTCGTGTCGCCGCGAAGGAACCAGAGCAGTTCGTGCACGACCGAACGCAGGTGCAGCCGCTTGGTCGTCACCAGCGGAAAGCCCGCAGCGAGATCGAAGCGCATCTGGTAACCGAACAGGCTCAGCGTTCCCGTGCCGGTACGATCGTCCTTGCGGTTGCCGGTGTCGAGGATGTGCCGCAGGAAGTCGAGGTATTGCCGCATCGGCCGCGCGGCGCTAGCGCAGTTCGAGCGGCTTGCGATTTCCGCTCGGCACATTGAGCCGGTAGGCCCTTGCCATCAGGATCGCGCCGATCACGATCATCGGAATCGTGAGCAGCATGCCCATCGTGAGCCAGCCGCCGTAGAGGTAGCCGATGTTCGCGTCCGGGAGCCTGACCCACTCGACCGTGAATCGCGCCAGTCCATAGAGGATGAGGAACAGTGCGCTCGGTGCAAGTCTCGGGCGCGGCTTGCTCGTGAACCACCAGAGCACCAGGAACAGGGTCAGTCCTTCGAGAGCGGCCTCGTAGAGCTGCGAGGGGTGCCGTCCGATCAGAACGCCCTGCGCGTTGGGCACGCCGAAGGCCCAGGGAAGATCGGTGGGCTTGCCCCAGAGCTCGCCATTGATGAAATTGCCGAGCCGTCCGGCCATCAGACCGATGCCCGGGAGCGGCGCGAGAAAGTCGAATACGTCGAGGATGTGCTTGCTCCGGCCGCGCGCGAACACGATCGCCGCGACGATCACCCCGGTCAGTCCGCCGTGGAAGGACATGCCCCCGTCCCAGATCCGGAAGACGTTCAGCCAGTCCCTCGCCGTGGTGCCGGGCCCGTAGATCACCTCGTTGCCGTAAAAGATGCACCAGCCGAGCCGGCCACCGACGATCACGCCGATCGCGCAATAGAAGATGAGATCGTCGATGTCGAGACCGGTCCAGGTCGAGCCGGGACGTCGGGCACGATACCGGGCGAGTGCCCAGGCGGACGCGAAGCCCACCAGGTACATGATGCCGTACCAGTGCACGCGCAGGGGTCCGATGCCGAAGACCGGTCCGATGGAGATCGCGATCGGATCGATGTGTGGATAGACGAGCATGGGCCGGCAGTTTACCCCAGCCGGTCGACCGCCGCGAACCTCGCGCTCACAGGAAGGCGGTCTCCACCCGGCAGAAATGCGCCTTCAGGTACCGCGTCTCCGCGATCGCCGGGTGCACCGGATGATCCGGTGCCTGTCCGCCGGTCTCGAGGATCGAAAGGCGCCGACGACTCGATCGCGCCGCTTTGGCGATCGCCTCCTGAAGATCGTCGGCACTCACGTGGTAGGAGCACGAACAGGACACCAGCATGCCGCCCGGGGCGAGCAGTTCGAGCGCCGCCTGATTCAGCCTTCGGTAGGCTGCGAGCGCCTTCGGAAGATCCTTCTTGCGCTTGGCGAACGCGGGCGGGTCGACGATGACCAGGTCGAATTGTCCGCCCTCGGCGGCGAGCGACGCCAGCACCTCGAAGGCGTCGCCGCGCCGCGTGGCGATCGAGAGACCGTTCGCACGGGCGTTGCCGAGGGCGAGTTCGAGCGCCCGGGCGGAGCTGTCGACGCACAGCACCTGCCCGGCGCCGGCCCGCGCCGCGTTGACGCCCCACGCCCCCACGTAGCTGAATACGTCGAGCACACGATCGCCGCCGCGCACATAGCGGCGCATCGCCCGTCGATTCGCCGCCTGATCGTAGAACCAGCCGGTCTTCTGCCCCTCGCGCAGCGGCGCCGTGAATTTCAGGTCCGCCTCGACGAGTTCGACCGCCTCGACCGGCTCCCCGCCAGCCCACTCGACGTAGCTCGACAGGCCCTCGAGCTCGCGTCCCGAGCCGTCGTTCTTGTAGAGCAACCGCTCGATCGGCAACACCGAGAACAACGCCGCCTCGAATGGCGCCCGCAGACGCTCCATGCCCGCGGTGCCGATCTGGGCGACGCAGGTGCCGCCGAACCGGTCGACGACCAGCCCGGGCAGACCGTCGGACTCCCCGTGCACCAGGCGGTAATGCGCTGTGGCGTGGATCCTCTCGCGCATCGCCAGTGCACGGCGCAGCCGCTCGGCGAACCAGGCCTCGTCCGGCGCCTTCCAGCTTTCCAGAAGCCGGGCGCAGATCAGCGAATTCGGATTGACGTAGGCGAGGCCCAGGGGACGGTCGTTGTGTGCGAGCACCCTCGCGATGTCGCCGGGCGCGAAGCGGCCAAGGGGCGTCTGCGCCGCATCGACCTCGTTGCTGAACACCCAAAGATGGCCCGCGAGCAGGCGGCGATCCTCGTTGCGTTTCAGACGCAATGCGGGCCATTGCGCGGGGTCTGCGGTCATCGGCGTTCCGGGGGTCGATCGGCTATAGTGGCCCGCATTCTAACCGACCCGGGTGCGCGCCATGCACCGCAATCGACTCCACGCCGAAACCAGCCCCTATCTGTTGCAGCACGCACACCAGGCCGTCGAATGGTATCCGTGGTGCGACGAGGCTTTCGAGCGCGCCGCGGCCGAGAACAGGCCGCTGCTCCTGTCGATCGGCTATTCGGCCTGTCACTGGTGTCACGTGATGGCCGAGGAGTCCTTCGAGGATCCGCGGATCGCGGCGCTGATGAACGACCGATTCGTCAACGTGAAGGTCGACCGCGAGGAGCGGCCGGATGTCGATCGCATCTACCAGATCGCCCAGCAGCTCATCACGCGCGCACCCGGCGGCTGGCCGCTCACGATGTTCCTCGACCCCGTCGGCCGTCACGCCTTCTTCGGCGGCACTTATTTCCCGCGGGAAGCGCGCCACGGGCTGCCGGCCTTCGCCGACCTTCTGGAGCGTGTCGCGCAATATTTCGCCGAGCACCGCGCCGAGATCGCCGCGCAGGCGGCTCCGCTACGCGAGGCTTTCGCCGAGGTGCTCGGCGGCACGGCGGCGCCGGACGGCGCTGCCGACCCGGCGCCGATCGAAGCCGCGCGCGCCGCGCTCGCCGCCAGATTCGACGGCGAGTTCGGCGGCTTCGGCCAGGGCATGAAGTTTCCACAGACCGCTCACCTCGAACGCGCGCTGCGCCATTGGCGCGCGAGCGCAACTTCGGACTCGCCGGACCTCGATGCGCTCTACATCGCCACCTTGAGCCTCACCCGCATGGCCGAAGGCGGCCTGCAGGACCAGGTCGGCGGCGGCTTTCATCGCTACTGCATCGACCGTGGCTGGCAGATCCCGCATTTCGAGAAGATGCTCTATGACAATGCGCTGCTCCTGCCGCTCTATGCCGAGGCCCACCTCGCGACCGGCGACCCGGCGTTTGCGCGGACCGCGACCGCCACCGCCGAATGGGCCCTGCGGGAGATGCGCTCGGCCGAGGGCGCCTTCCACGCCAGTCTCGACGCGGACTCCGGCGGCGGCGAGGGGCGTTACTATCTGTGGGATCGCGACCAGGTCGCGCAGCTGCTGTCGCCGCGGGAATATGCCGCATTCGCGGCCCGGTTCGGACTGGACGGACCGGCGAACTTCGAAGACGCCTGGCATCTGAGCGCCGTCGCGTCGATCGAGGCGATCGCCGACCGGTCCGGCGAGGACGCACAGCAGGTCGAACGGTCGATCGAGGCGGCGCGGCGCAAGCTGCTGACCGAACGCGGCACGCGCCCGCGACCCGCGACCGATACGAAGGCCCTGACGGCCTGGAACGCGCTGATGGTGAAAGGCCTCGCCTATGCCGCACGCGTCCTTCAGCGCGAGGATTTCGCGCAGGCCGCGACCGACGCCGCTGATTTCATCGCCAACCGGTTGTGGCGGGACGGTCGGCTGCTCGCGAGCTACGCGGGCGGCCAGGCCCGCCTCCCCGCCTACCTCGACGATCACGCCTTCCTGCTCGATGCCCTGCTCGAACTCCTGCAACTGCGTTGGCGACCGGGCGACTGGCGATCGGCGGTCGCGCTCGCCGATCTGCTGATCGAGCGCTTCGAGGATCCCGGGCTCGGTGGCTTCTTCTTCACCGCCTCGGACCAGGCGAGCCCGATCTACCGCGTCAAGGCGTTCGCCGACGAGTCCCTACCCTCGGGCATCGCCGTGGCAGTAACGGGGCTGCTGCGCATCGGTCACCTCTCGGGCGAGCGACGTTATCTGGAAGCCGCGAGGCGCGCGCTCTCCGCGGCGCGCCCGCTGATGCTCGCGCAGCCGGATGCCCACATGAGCCTGGTGAACGCGCTGCATCGCGAACTCGATCCACCGGTGGTGGTGATCGTCCGCGGTCCCGACGAGGACCTCGCGCGCTGGATGCGCGAACTCGGCCGCGTGTACTCGCCGGCGCAGATGGTGCTCGGAATTCCCGACGGCGCGCTCGATCTGCCCGGCTGTTTCGCCGACAAGCGCGCAGGCCCGGTCACCCGCGCCTACCTGTGTCGCGGCCCGGTCTGTTCGGCGCCGGTCGAGGATCTCGTGGAGATGATGCGGTTGCTGCGCGATCAGAACGCGCCGGCGGGACCCGGGAATTCGACCGGACTCTCGAAGCCATCGGCCGACACCGAGGCGACCCCGAAGAAGTAATCGTCGATGTTGATTCCTCGCAGGGTGAACCGGGTTCGATCGCCGGCGAAGCGGTGCATCTGCCATTGCGGCGCCGTCGTCTCCCGCCACCAGACCCGATAGCCCGCCGCTCCCGTCGCGGCCTGCCAGCGCAGGGTCGTGTCCGCGGTCACCGCTCCGGAGATGGCCACCGCGGCCGGCGGCGCCGGCGCCCAAGCGAGACTCGCGAGCGTGATCGCATTGAGGCGCGTGACCTGGGCCAGATAGGGGAAATCGACCCCGCCGATCACGTCGCCGTAATGGATGCCGTTTTCGATCCGCACGTCCTGGTGCTGACGGGTGTAGTTTTCCTCGGCCTCGGTCACCCGCACGGCCGGGAAACCGGCTGCGAGCATCGGCACCTGATCGCCGCCGCGATCGTAGCGGTCGGTCCGATAGATCATGCGCACCTGCAGGTTCGACAGCACCTCGGGGGCGAGCCTCGCCATGTAGCGCGCCAGGTTGCGCGATGGGCTGTCGACCTCGCCGCCATTGTAGCGTCGCATGGCCGCCTGCTGCTCCGTCTCGGTGCTCTTCGTGCCCTCCGAGAACACCCGGACGTGCGTGTTGTCGATCACACCATCCTGGCCGTGGATGTTGCCGACGATGTCATTGTTCAGCTGCGCCTCGACCCGCCAGCCGCGTGCGCGTGCCGTGGCCGCGAGAAGTTTGCCACCGTACAGTCCCTGCTCCTCTCCGGAAAGCACCGCGTAGACGATCGTGGCCGCGAACCGGTGCCGTGAGAGCACCCGGGCCGCCTCGAGCACCGCGGCGACGCCCGAGCCGTCGTCGTCCGCGCCGGGCGCATCCGCGGTGGCGTTCATCACGTCGCTGACTCGCGAATCGAGATGCGCCGAGATCACCACCACACGCCCCGGATCGGTCAGGCCGCGCTGAACGCCGAGCTCGTCCACGATGCGGGTCGGCTTCGTGAACCGCTTGCCCGCGACCACTTGCGGAATGCTTTCGACCACCAGGCAGCCGCCGCACGCGGCGCCGATGCGCTCGAATCGCGCGCGCACCCAGCGTCTCGCGGCGCCGATGCCGCGGACCTTCGAATCGGTCAGCGAAGCCGTGTGTCGCGTGCCGAAGCCGACCAGTCGTTCGAGCGTGCGCTGCAGCTGCTCTGGATCGACGTTGGCGGCGATCTCGCCGAGCGCCGCCTGTGCTCGGTCGCGCGAAACGGGACCGAGCCTGTTCGCGTTCGTGGCCGCAGGGCCGATGTCGGGGGTGCCTGCCGCGGCGGCCGAGGCCGCTGCGACGCAGAGGAACGCTGCCGCCAGTTGACGCATGTCGAAACCGCTCGTTGGCGCGCGGGATCGCGCGGACTCGCGCGGCAGCTTAAGCGAGGCTCGCGCCGCCGTGCAACGTGGCGGCGAGGCGCCGGCGCAGTTCACCGTGCAGCGTCTCGGAGTAGGCTGGAACCGCGGTCCAGTCGAACGCCCAGGGTTGCCAGGCACGGGTCGCCTCGGGCTCGTCGTCTCGCCGCGGGAACAGGTGGGCGTGCAGCGCGGGCTCCTGATTGCCGAACATCGCATAGTTGATGCGGGTGGCGCCCGTGACCGCGAGCAACGCATCGCCGACCTGCGCCATTGCGGCGAGGAACCGTGATCGGTCGGTGTGCGTCAGCGCGTTCAGGTGCGGCACGACCGGGTCCGGCAGCAGCAGACAGTACCCGGGAAAGACCTGGCGCTCGCCGAACACCACCCAGCCGGCCGCGAGGCGCGCGACGCAACCGGGATGATCGCCGGTTCGGCAGCGCTCGACCAGCCGGTGAATGGCCGTGCCACTCAAACGCGCCCCCGCTGGCGGCTCAACCGTGCCAGGTGCGGAACGCGCCGGTGTCGAGGTGCACGAAATTGGAGGCGCGGTAGTAGCCGACCCCGCCGCGACGCAGGGCGAGGGCCGCTTCGGCGAGGCGCGCGCAGTCGACCTGTGGCAGGCGGATGTCGATCGCCCGTCCCTTCATGTGGAAGCTGTGGAGGGCGACGCCCCGGGTCGTGGCCCGCAGCATCGCGTTGGTCTGCGGCGAACGATAGCCGGAGATGACCTCGAACCGAGGGTCGGCGCCGAACCGCAGCGCCACCGCATGCAGGTAGTCCATCAGCCGCGGATCGATCGGATGACGCTCGTCGTTGCGGAAGTCGCGCAGCAGATTTTCGATCGAGTTCATCGCGGTCGGCACGTAGGTGCGGTCGCGGAAGAAGGTCACGTCGAGCTCTTCGCCGGTGTGCAGATTGGCGAACGCGATCCGCTTCGGCTCGGCGCCCGGATCGGAACTCGGCTCGGCGCTCGGCGGCACCGGCATGGCGCTCTGCAGCATCGCGGCGCGTGCGGGCCGGGGCACCGCGCCGAGTCCGGCCGCCGCCGCGACCGCGGCACCGCCGAGACGCAGAAAATCCCTGCGCTTGAGGCTCATGTCTCCTCCTCCTCGATCACCTGGCCGCGGTCGACTGCGATCACGCTGGCCTTTGGAAAGAAATTGAACTCGGTGGCCGACGCCCAGGTGTAGGCGCCCATCGACCGGCCGACCACCAGGTCGCCGATCTCCAGCAATGGCAGGGCGATGTCCTCGTCGATCACGTCGATGCTGTCGCAGGTCGGACCCGCGAGCACCGAGCGCTGCCTCTCGCCGGTCCGCTCGAGCGCCTCAATCGGGTATTCGGCGTGATCGAACAGCCGGCCGCTGTAGGACCCGTACAGTCCATCGTCGAGATAATACCACCATCGTCCGTCGCGTTTGGCGCGGCCCATCACACTCGCGACCGCGATCCCAGCGGGCGCGACCACGAAACGGCCCGGTTCGGCGATCGCGCGGACCCCTTGCGGCAGCCGGGCTAGCGCGCCGCACAACGGTGCGCAGAACTCCTCGATCGGCATTGCGGCGCGGCGGTAGTCGACTGGAAAACCGCCGCCGATATCGAGCAGGTCGCAGCGCTCGCCGCGGGTGGCGGCCGCCTCGAGCAGACGCGTGCAGGCTTCGATCGCCGCGACGTGCATCCCGGGACCGCCGGCCTGCGAGCCGACGTGAAACGAGAAGCCGCGCACGCCGATGCCGAGCGAGCGGGCGAACTCGACCAGCGCGAGCGCGTCCTCTGGGTCGCAGCCGAATTTGCGCGACAGATCGCAGACCGCCTCGGCGCTGCGGAAGGCGACGCGGATCAGCAGACGCGCGCGATGGCGGTGCTTGGCGAATTTACGGATCTCGTCCGGGTTGTCCGCCACGAAAGTCTCGATCCCATAGGCGAGCGCCGTGCGGATGTCCGATTCGCGTTTGATCGGATGCGTATGGATGCAGCGGCCGGGTTCGATGTGCGCACGGCGCACCAGGTCGATCTCGCCGTCGGTCGCCAGGTCGAAGCATGCGCCCGCATCGCGCAGCACGCGCACCACGGCCGGGTGGGGCATCGGCTTCAACGCGAAGTGCAGCACGACTCCGGGCAGAGCCGCCTCGAGCCGCCGGTACTGGGCGCGCACACGCTGCGCATCGATCACCAGGAGCGGGGAGCCGTAGGTCGCCGCCAGTCTGCGCAGCCCATCGGCCGACGCAGGATCGAATCCCGCCGGGGCGCTCACTTCCTCCACGGCGGTGCCCGCCGCTTGCGCAGGGCGGCACACCATCAATCGGCTTCCGGGTCGTGCGGACATCCACCGAGCCCGCAGGCGCGCAGCAGGCGGTCGTTGACCGCTGTCCAGCGCTCCTCCTGCGGCGGGGTCTGCACGAGGATGCGCACGCACCCGGCGCGGTCCAGCGCGCGCAGGTTCGAATACAGATCGTGGGCGTAGCTTTCGGCCTTGCGGCCGGCGTTGATCCAGGTCATCAGGCGGCGCGCCCGCAGAGGCGCTCGCATCGCGAGCACGGCGACCTTCTCGCCGCGCGCGGCGAATTCGCCGGCGCGCGCCTCGAGTTCATCGAGCGCGACCAGTTCGACCGGCGTGAGCGGAGCGTAGTGCACGCTCCGGTCACCGGGCGCACGCGGCGCATCGCCGGCCTCGGCGAGCTCGCCGACCACCTCGGTCAGCTGCGAACGCGTGATCTGTCCGGGACGCAGCAGACGCGCGGTCCCGTCGAGGCAGGCGACGATGGTCGACTCCAGTCCGATCGGCGACTCGCCGCCATCGAGCACGAAGGGCGCCGCGTCGCCGAACTCCTCGCGCACGTGTTCCGCGCGGGTCGGGCTCAAGCGGCCGTAGCGGTTCGCCGAGGGCGCCGCGATGCCGCCGCCGAACGCGGTCAGCAACTGCTGCGCGACCGGATGCGAGGGCACGCGCACGCCCACGCTGTCCTGGCCACCGGTGACGACCTCGTCGACCTCGGCCGCCTTCGGCAGGATCAGGGTCAGCGGGCCAGGCCAGAATCGCGCGGCCAGGCGTTCCGCGGCCGGCGGGATCTCGCGCACCCAGCGGTGCAGGTACCGCGGGTTGTCGAGGTGCACGATCACCGGATGGTCCGCAGGCCGTCCCTTCAGCGCAAAGATCCTGGCCACGGCGGCCGCATCGGCCGCATTCGCGCCGAGCCCATAGA
The DNA here is from genome assembly GCA_028870275.1 of Gammaproteobacteria bacterium. Lineage (GTDB taxonomy): Bacteria > Pseudomonadota > Gammaproteobacteria > Steroidobacterales > Steroidobacteraceae > Bog-1198. The sequence continues at coordinate 14,447 of JAGWPY010000046.1, forward strand.
CGGTCTCGGTCGGGAAGGCGACCAGCCGCCCGGCGCGCAGCACTTCGACCGCCGTCTCGATCTCGGATTGAGTTGCCCTGACCACAACGGGGATGATATCAAGCGCCCGGCTCGACGCCCGCGTGTCAGCGTTCGGCGACCGCGCCGACGTCCAGCGGGTCGAGATCGACCCGGCGCCAGCGACCGTCCGCGCCCCGCAGTACTTCGTAGCTCGGCCAGTAGTGCTGGTCGAGCTTCAGCGTGATCACGTCCACCTGGCCATTCCAGGTCACGGTCTTCAGGCGCACCGACGAGCGGTCCGTCTTGTGCTCCACGGCGCGCAGGAACGCATCGAGGTCCGCCACTGGCCGGCCATCGACCTCGGTGATCCGCCTTCCGGCGAACAAGCCATAGTGGGCGGCGGGCGAGCCGAAGTAGAAGAACGAGACGAACACCCCATTCGGCGCGATGCCACGCTGGATCGCCAGCGCCCGGTTCGGGGCCTGCAGCGTCGCTCCGGCCCAGATCAGCAGCCGGTCGATGCCTCGCCCGTTGAGCGGCACCGTGGCGAGGTCGAAGGTCCGTTGCGCGCCGTTGCGCCAGACCGTGACGCGGGCATGGGTCTGCTGCGCGGCCCGCTCGACCTCGCGAAATCGGTTCACGACCCGCCCGTCGATCGCGAGCAGCAGATCCCCCGGCTCGAGCACGCGCGCCTCCGGCGAACCGGCGGCGAGCCGCTCGATCGTGAGCACCTGACGCCGCTGCGGCGAGTGCGCCTGAAGGCGGTTCACCCAGGCGTCGGACAGTCCGAACCGACGCGCGTCGGCGAGCGAATCCACGCCGAACTCCGCTTCCAGCGAATAGATCGGCCGCCCCGCAGTAACGTCGCGCACCATTTCGGTGACCAGATCCGCGGGAATGCCGTGATTGGCTTGCTCGATGCCCTGCGCGGTCTCATAGGCGAAACTCGACCAGAGCGCGCGCACCTCGCCGCGCGCATCGGCGATCACGCCGTCGTAGTCGGCGGGCGGATTGACGAGATCCACGGCCTCGAGATTGCTGTCGCGGAAGCGCAAGGTGCGGGACAGCGGGAACGACAGGACGTCGAGACCGGCCACCTGGGTCTTCTGCGAGACGATCTTCGCGTCGCTGCGCTGCCCGACGACCCAGACGTCGTCGCCCGCGGCGAGCGGACGCGTGTCGAAGCTCGCGGCACGGACCGGCGTCGTGCCGATCAGTCGTGGGTCATAGGAGATCACCGCGAGATTGTGCAGCGGGTGGATGAACACGACCTTGCCCGGCACCTCGACCGTATCGGCGAAGGTGATACGGACATCGCCGAGCGCGACCGGAACGGTATTGCGGTCGGTGACGACCAGTCCGCGCCTGGCATCGACGATCACGCCGGTGCCGTGATAATGGCGTTCGGTCACGCCGGACACCGAGTAGGGCATGTCGAATTCGATCGACACCAGCGACGGCGCCAGGCGGTCGATGCGCGGGTCGCCGGTGTGCGCGAACCGGGTCGAGGCCGGCTGCGGCGGCTCGGGCGCCGGACCGGCAGGCAGCCTGCGGCAAGGCCAGGTGCCCAGCCGATCGTCGCGCACGCAGTCGCGGGCCGGAAACCAGCGTCGGTCCATGCGGATCACCTTGACCTGCACGGCCCGCGGATCCTGCAGCGTCACGTAGCGCACGGTCGCTCGCGCGCCGTCGGCGAGTCCGGCGAGCGCCGCCGAGAACTGCGCCAGATCGTCGATGCGGCGGCCCGCGAATCGGGTGATCAGCGCTCCCCGCGGAATCCCTGCGCTGTCGAACACGTAGCCCGGGTCCGCGACGTAGACGCCGCGGATCGGTCGATGGAAGCTGCGCGCCTCCTCGTAGGAGAGCGTGTTGACCACCGCCTCGCCGAATTCCAGGTAGCGCGCCGGGGTAATCGCGTCGAGATCGCCGACCTCGAGCGTCGCCTTGAGCTTCCTCACGCCCCGCTCGACCTCGATGTTCACCGGTCGGCCGACGCGGGCATCGAGCACCTTCTCGAGGGAGAAGAATTCGGGAATGGGCTGGCCATCGATCGCGATCAGGATGTCACCGGGCTGAAGGAAGCGGTCGGCCGGCGATCCGGGCTGAACGTCGCCGACCACCAGCATGCCGGTGAGGTCCGGGAACCGCTCGCGCATGCGCTTCTCGGTCTCCGGGTCGAGCCCGAGCCGCCCCAATTCGTCGTAGGGGGTGTACCGGAAGACCGTCTCCAGGGTTCCGCGCGGCACCGGCTGGCCCGCCTCGATGTAGCGCAGCGCCCTTACGACCTGCGGCAAGGGGAAATAGAAACTCGAGGCCGCGCCGGTCGCCCCGCCCGCGTTGAGCGCGACCACGTGGCCGTCGATGTCGATGACCGGGGATCCCGACGACCCTCCCGAGGTGGAGGAGGCGGCCTGGTAGTAGAACGTGTTGAAGTCGTTGTACTTGCCGAAGCCGTAGTCCGGCGCCTCTCGGTCCAGCCGCGCGAGCGTACCCGCGAGGATCGACAGCTGTTCGCCGGCGTCGTTGCCGACCACGCGGATTTCGCGTCCGACCACGGCGGCGGCCGGGTCGAGAGTCAGCTGCGCCGGCTTGATGAAATGCAGCCGACTCGGGTCGTAGCGGAAGATACCGAAGTCGTGCACCGGATCCCGGTAGACCGGGTAAAGGGGCACCTCTTCGCGGTTCTGGAAGATCGCCTGCGCGACCACCGGTCCGGGCGTCACCACGTGCCGGTTGGTGAGGATCAGGCCGCGCTTCGCATCGATCACGAAGCCGGTCGCCTGTGCGGTCTCGTTCCATTCCGTGTCGAATGCGCGCGGCACGTCGATCTGGATCGAGACGACCCCCGATGCGATGTGCTCCAGGGTCTTCGCCCAACGCTCCTCGGAGCCGCACTCGGCTGCCGCGCAACCGGCGCGGGCGGAACCGGCCGCGCAAGCGGCAACGAGGATCAAGGCGAGGAGACGCGGCATGTGATTCCCTCTGCGCGGAGCGCACGCTCCGCTTCGTTCCGATCGGCGCTCAGAGCGCGAACCGATCTGACAAGACGAGCAGCCAGACGGTTCCGAGAAGCACGAAGCTGAGCAGCACCGCCGCCGACCCCATGTCCTTGGCCATCCCGGCCAGCGGGTGGCGTTCCGCACCGCTGCGGTCGACCGCGGCCTCGAGCGCGCTGTTCAGCAACTCGACGATCAGCACCAGGAGCACCGGCGCGATCAGCAGCGCCCGTCGCACGCCGTCGCCGCCCAGCCGCAGGCCGATCGCGATCAGCAGCACGGACAGGGCGACTTCCTGGCGGAATGCCGCCTCTTCGCGCCACGCGTGCCGAAGCCCCTGCAGCGAGTAGCCGAATGCGCGCACCAGGCGCGTGATCCCGGTCGGTTTGTCCCTGAGGGTCATCCGGGTGGCGCCGCGAACCGCTCAGCCACCGGACCGCTTCGCGGACCAGCCGAGCTTTTGGAGTTCGGCGACGATCGTGTCACGGTGCTCTCCCTGGATCTCGATCACTCCGTCGCGCACCGTGCCGCCCGATCCGCAGCGCTTCTTCAACCGCTGCGCGATCGCGTCGAGCTCCTGCGGCGCCAGCGCGAGACCGCTCACCGTGGTCACGCCCTTGCCGGCGCGACCCTTGGTCTCGCGGCCGACCCGTGGCTTCAGCGGTCCAACCGCACCGGGCGCTCCCCGCGGGCATACGCAGTCGCGTGCCGCTCTGCGGCAATTGGGGCACAGGGGCCCGACCCCCGTCGAATAGACGAGCCTGTCGCTCATGCGCGGCATTATGCCGGGTAACGTCGTCGCGTGATATCGACGCCGGGCGCGGTAGAATGGCGTCGGGGCAAGTTCGCCCCGGCAACCCCGCGTACCCATGATCTCCCGAAGAACCGCCCGCGGCGTGAAAGTTGGCTCCGTGCAGATCGGCGGCGGCGCGCCGATCGTAGTCCAGTCGATGACCAATACCGACACCGCCGACGTCGAGGCCACGGTCGCCCAGGTGATCTCGCTCGCCCGGGCCGGGTCGGAGATCGTGCGCATCACCGTGAACAACGAGGAGGCCGCTTCGGCCGTGCCACGCATCCGCGAACAGCTCGATGCGCGCGGCATCCACACCCCGCTGGTCGGCGACTTCCATTTCAACGGCCATCGTCTCCTCAAGGCACACCCTGAGTGCGCCGAGGCGCTCGCCAAGCTCAGGATCAATCCCGGCAACGTCGGCCGCGGCAGCAAGCGAGACCCGCAGTTCGCCGAGATGATCGAGGTCGCCTGCCGTTACGGCAAGCCGGTACGCATCGGCGTGAACTGGGGCAGTCTCGACCAGGACCTGCTCACGCGGCTGATGGACGAGAATTCCCGCCAGGCGCAGCCGCTGTCGGCGCTCGAGGTGATGCGCGAGGCGATCGTGCAGTCGGCGCTCGAGAGCGCGGCTCGCGCCGAAACGCTCGGCATGGCGGGAGATCGGATCGTGATCAGCGCGAAAGTGAGCGGCGTTCAGGATCTGATCGCGGTCTACCGCAAGCTCGCGGCGCGCTGTGACTATCCCCTGCATCTCGGGCTCACCGAAGCGGGCATGGGCAGCAAGGGAATCGTCGCATCGACCGCGGGTATCGGCGTTTTGCTGCAGGACGGCATCGGCGACACCATCCGCGTCTCGCTGACGCCGGAGCCGGGCGGCGACCGCACCCAGGAAGTCATCGTCGCCCAGGAAATCCTCCAGACCATGGGCCTGCGCTCGTTCACGCCGATGGTGGTCGCCTGTCCGGGGTGCGGCCGCACCACGAGCACGTATTTCCAGGAACTCGCCCAGAAGATCCAGTCCCACATCCGTCATCGCATGCCCGAGTGGCGCAAGACCCGGGTCGGAGTCGAGGAAATGACGGTCGCGGTCATGGGCTGCGTCGTCAACGGTCCCGGCGAGAGCAAGCACGCCAACATCGGCATCAGTCTGCCGGGCACCGGGGAGGTGCCGGTCGCGCCGGTCTACGAGGACGGCGAGAAGACGGTGACCTTGAAGGGCCAGCGGATCGCCGAGGAGTTCCAGGATCTCGTCGAACGTTACATCGAGCGCAGCTACCGGCCGCGCGGCGCATGAGCGAGCTGTTCGAAAAGCGTTGCGTACCCTGTGAGGGCGGCGTGCAACCGCTCGACCGCGCGGCGGCCGAGGTTCTGCTCGCCCGCCTGCACCCGGATTGGCGGCTCGCCGAGGACGCACGCAGCCTGAATCGGTCGTACAAGTTCCGCGATTTCTTCCGGGCGATGAGTTTCGCGAACGCGGTCGCTCACGTCGCCAACGTCGAGGACCACCACCCGGACCTCGAAGTCGGCTACGGCTATTGCCGGATCGCCTATCGCACTCATTCGATCGGCGGTCTATCCGAGAACGATTTCATCTGCGCGGCCAAGATCGACCGTCTTTGACCCGCCGCGCCTAGCCGCGTCCGCGCAGCATCCGAGGAAGGTCGCCGCTCGTGCCGAGGGCCCGCGCCGCGAACCAGCGCCGCAATGGTCCGATCGAACCGACCACCTCGAGGCCCGCGCCGCGCAGCGTCGACAGCCGCGAATCGGCGTTCGAGAACAGTCGATCCAGGCCGTCGAAGGCCGCCGAGGACGGCCCGATCTCGCTGCGCCGCCAGCGCTCGTAGCGGCGCAGCACCCGCAGGTCGCCGAATGCGGCGGCGCCGCCAGCGTCCTCGAGCACCTCGACGAATGCCGCGCAATCCATCAACCCGAGGTTGAGCCCCTGCCCCGCGAGCGGATGCACGACGTGCGCGGCGTCGCCGAGCAGCGCGAACCGCTCGCCCGCGAGGCACTCCGCCGTCCGCAGACGCAGCGGGAACGCGGCGATCGCGCTCGCGACTTGCGTGCGGCCGAGCACGCCGGCGCTCGCCTCGTCGAGCGCCGCGGCGAGCGCGCCGGGCTCGAGCGACCGCAGCCTCGCGGCTTCGCGATGACACACGCTCCAGACGATCGAGGATCGTCCATCGGCGAGCGGCAGGAACGCGAGCGGCCCGCTCGCGAGGAACCGCTGCCAGGCCGTGCGGCGATGCTCGCTTTGCGTGCGCACGTGGAACACCAGCGCATCCTCTCCGTAGTCGTGACCGGAAGTGCGCACGCCGAGCAGTTCGCGCACTGGCGATTGCGCGCCGTCCGCCGCGGCGATGAGTCGGGCGCCCAAGTCGCGGCCATCGTCGAGGCGCACCCGTACGGCGCCCTCGTCGACCGTGATCGCACGCACGCCGGCCTCGATCATCGTGATGCCCGCTTCCCGGGCGGCCTGCAACGCATGCCATTTGAGCGAGCGGCCGTCGACGATGCAGCCGAGATCGGGCTCACCGAGTTCGGCACAGTCGAAACTCAGGGAGCGGCGCCCGCCCGGCTCGCCGCTCGCGTCCCAGACGCACATGTGTTCGTAGGGACTGATGCGCTCGCGCGGCAGCCGCTGCCAGACGCCGGCGGCGCGCAATAGCCGCCGCGATGCGTGGTTGAGCGCGAATACCCTGAGGTCCCAGTCCGCACCGTCGCCTTCACGCGCGAATCGGGGATCGATGACGGCGATACGCGCCGGAGCGCTCACCCGTCGCGCAGCCAGCAGACTCGCCGCCACGGTGCCGACGGGCCCGGCCCCGGCGAAGACCACGTCGAATTCCTGTCTCATGCCAGGGGCACGCCGCGGGCGAGCTTCGGCACGCGGCCGCCCGCCCCGGTGCTGAGGCGCGACAACGCGCTCTTCGCCGGCGGCAGCAGATCGAAGGCGAGCAAGCCGAAGTTGCGTGCGCCCCTCACGATCGACAAAGGGTTGGAGAACGCTCGCACCAGGAGATCCGTGAATGCGATGACGGCACGCCGGTCACGGCGTCGCCAGGCCTCGTAGGCCTCGAGCCCGGCGGGCGCGCCACAATCGGTCCGGCCTTCGCCTCGGGCGTCCGCCAGCACCTCGGCGAGGCTCGCGACGTCGCGCAAACCGAGGTTGAAACCCATCCCGGCGACCGGGTGCAGACTCTGGGCGGCGTTGCCGAGGATCACGCAGCGCTGCGCGCTGGTGCGCATCGCCCGCGTCAGGGCGAGCGGGTAGGCGACCCTGGCGCCAACCTTCAGGAACCGCCCGAGCCGCGTACCGAAGCGCTCCTCGACCATGGCGAGAAAAGCCGCGTCGTCGGCCGCGAGTACGTCCTCGAGATCGGCGCGGCGCACGGTCAGCACCAGCGTGCACCGCCCATCGGCGAGTGGCAGCAGAGCGAGCGGACCCGACTCGGTGAAGCGTTCGTAGGCGATGTGTTCGTGAAATCGCTGCGGCAGCACCGCGGTGATGACGGCGCTCTGCTCATAATCGCGCGTCTCGGCGGTCACGCCCACCGCCGTGCGCACCGCCGAGTGCACCCCGTCGGCGGCCACGACCAGGCGGGCCGAGATCTCGGCCGGCGCGCGTCCGGGTTCCGATACCCGCAGTTCGACCGCATTCGTGCCTGGCCGCACCTGTTCGAGCGTCGCGGGGCAGAACACGCGCATGCGGGCATCGGCGCCGATCCGCGCCCAAAGGGCCGCCCCGAGTGCGCGGTTCGGAACCACGTAACCGATCGCGGCGAGGCCGAGTTCGGCGGCGTCGATGCGCGCGAAACCGAAGCGGCCCCGATCCGAGACGTGGATGCGGCGGATGGCGGTGGCGGCGGATTCGACGCCGGGCCAGACCCCGATGGTCTCCAGGATGCGGCGGCTGCCGTTGGAGAGGGCCGTGGTGCGTTCGTCGAAGCTCGGCTGGGCGGCCGAGGCGTGCGGAACCGACTCGATCAGCGCCACGGCGAGGCCGAGAGGCTGCAAGGCCACGGCGAGGCTCGCGCCCACCATGCCCCCGCCGACGATCGCCACGTCGTAGGCTTCGGTCATGCGGCCTGCACCATATCCTGCACGGCGTCCGGATCCTTCTCGAGCTCGCCCGTGAGCACCTCGGGACCCTGTCGGCCGACCAGCACGTCGTCTTCGATGCGCACACCGATGTTCCAGAATTCCTTCGGCACCTTGGCCGAGGGCTTCACGTAGATGCCCGGTTCGACCGTCAGTGCCATGCCCGGTTCCAGGACCCGCCATTCTCCACCGACCTTGTAGTCGCCGACGTCGTGCACGTCGATGCCCAGCCAGTGTCCGGTGCGATGGTTGAAGAACTGCCGATAGGCGCCCTCGCGGATCAGGCTCGCGGGTCGCCCGGCGAGCAGGCCGAGCTCCACGAGACCGTGAGTGATGACGCGGACGGCTTCCGTGTGCGGGTCGTCCCAGTGGTTGCCGGGACGGACCCGGTCGATCGCCGCGAGCTGGGCACGCAGCACCACTTCGTAGACCGCTCTTTGGGCCGGAGTGAAGCGGCCGCCGACGGGATACGTGCGGGTGACGTCCGCGGCGTAGCAGTCGAGTTCGCAGCCCGCGTCGAGCAGCAGGAGATCCCCCTCGCGCAACACCTGGTCGTTGTCGGCGTAATGCATGATGCACGCGTTGGCGCCACCAGCGACGATCGGGTGATAGGCGAGATCGGCGTTGTGCCGGCGGAACTCGTGGACCACCTCAGCCATCACCTCGTACTCCATCCGTCCCGGCCGCGTGAACCGCATCGCCCGGCGGTGGGCGTCGACCGTGAGGGTCGCGGCGCGGCGCAGGCAGGCTTGTTCGGCGCGGCTCTTGTACAGGCGCATGTCGTCGAGCAGATGGGAGAGCGCGGCGATTTCCTGCGGCGCCTGCACTCCGTAGCGCGCCTGCACCCGCAGCGCGTTGACCCAGCCGAGGATGCGGGGATCGAATTCCTCGTTGGTCCCCATCGTGTAGTAGATCCTCGGCCTTCCCTCCATCAGCCCCGGCAGGATCTCCTCGACGTCGTCGATCGGGAAGGCGTCATCCGCGCCGTATCGCTCGACCGCCCCGGCGGGCCCTGAGCGCGGTCCGTCCCAGTCCTCGCGCGTGAGGTCGCGCTCGCGCACGAACAGCAGGTACTCCCCCTGCGGACGCCCCGGGGCGAGCACCGCGACGGACTCGGGTTCGGGAAAGCCGGTCAGGTAGTGAAAATAGCTGTCCTGGCGGTAGGCATAGGGTAGATCGGCGTTGCGGGTGCGTACCGGGGCCGCGGGCAGGATCGCAATGGCGTCGCGCCCGAGCATGCGCATCAGCTGCCGGCGTCGCCGGCCGAACTCCTTGGCGTCCAACGCTGCGGTCAATGCAGGCGCTGCCCGGAGGCCGGCGGATAGGCCTGATCCCGCATGGGAAGAAGCTCCTCGAACACCACCTGGGCGGCGACGCGGATGAACTCGACGAGTTCCGCGTAGGCCTGTTCGTTGGAATCGTCTTCGACCGCTTCGTCGCCGGTCGCACGCGAGATCTCGCTGAAGTCGCGGACGATTTCACCGACGTCGCCGGACAGTCCCTGAAGGTCGGCGATGCGGCCGGTGCCGAGCCCGTACAGAAAGCCGGTGCACCAGAGCGCGAGCGCGTTGGTCCGCCCGTTCAGGGGTTGCTCGTCGTCGGGCAGCAGCGGCTCGAACTCCATGCCCTGTTCGCCGAACGAGCTCGCCGTCGCGGTGAAGACCCGCTCGAGGACGGCCGCCGATTCCTCGCTGAGCACCGTATCGTCCGGCAGGATCTCGTTGACCCAGTCCTGCATGCGGTAGGGAGCCGTCGAACAGAGTGCGCCGCACAAGGATCCGTGGGCTTCCGCGGCATCCGCATGGCTGCCGGCGGCGGCCAGCACGTCCTCGAAGTCCTTGAAGCGGATGTCCGACATCATGATGGAAACATGATACTCCAGGGCGCGCGAAGCACGACCTTTGCATTGGGGTGGGCCGCATTCTATATTGATGAGCCATGAGCGAAGCCGCCGCGAAATCCGCCGTCGAACTCGAGCTGAAGCGGCTCGAACGGCGCCTCGAGGACCTGATCTCCACGGTCGGCCAGATCAAGGAGGAGAATCGCGCGCTCCGCCAGCGTCAGGAAGCCCTCACCAGCGAGCGCGCGAGCCTGCTGCAGAAGAACGAGCAGGTACGCGCGCGCGTAGAGGCGATGATCGGCCGGCTGAAGTCGATGGAACAGCAATGAGCGAAGGTTCGACGCGCGTCTCGGTGCGCATCCTCGAGAAGGAATATCAGATCAACTGCCCGGCCGAGGAGCGTTCCGCCCTGCTCGACTCGGCCGAATTCCTCAACGCCCGGATGCGCGAGATCCGCGACAGCGGCAAGGTCGTCGGCCTCGACCGGATCGCGGTAATCGCGGCGCTGAACATCGCCAACGAACTGTTGCGCGGCCGCCGTACGGACACCACGGTCGATTCGGAGATCGGCGGACGCTTGCGTATCCTGCGGGAGCGGGTAGAGTCTGCACTGGAGAAGGGGCAGCAGCTCGAATTCTGACCGGCCGCTGCCCACGATGGATTCAAGGTTTGGCGCCGCCTGCGGTGTTCGATGCGGATCGGGTTACCTCTCGACCCTAATTTGTAAACCCCAGGGGCCTTTGCTTGCTGGCAACATTGTGCAAGTCCGTCTCGAGCGGAAAGCCTTAATTGCCGCAGTGAGCCCCACCTGTTGCTCAGGTCGGGAGCAACGGTCCAAAACGGCACATGCGGGTGGCGCCATCAGTTCCTCGATCGATCCCTCATGACCCACGACAAATCGTCGCTGCGCGCGACGCTGCGGGAACGCCGGCGCGCGCTCCCTCCACATGACCATGCGGCCCGCTCGCGCCGGGCCGCCGCCGCACTCGCGGCCGAGCGCGGATTCAAGGCCGGCGCGCGTCTTGCGGCCTATCTTCCCGTCGCCTTCGAGCTCGACACTGCCGCGCTGCTCGCCGCCGCGCGCCGCCGTGGCGTACGGGTCTACGTCCCGGTGGTGATCGACCGGCGCAGGCGGCGGATCGAATTCCGCCCGCTCGACGGCCGCCTGCGTCGCGGCGCGTACGGGATTCCGGTACCGGAGCGCGCCCATGCGGCGCTCGGCGCTCGATGGTTCGACCTGGTCGCGGTCCCGCTCGTCGGCGTCGATCGCCGGGGTCGGCGGCTCGGCATGGGTGGGGGCTATTACGATCGCGCGTTCGCGTTCCGCCGTCTGCGCCGCACCTGGCGCGGACCACGGCTCGTCGGGCTCGCCTTCGATTGCCAGCGCGTCGACTCGATCGGCGCTGAAGCCTGGGATCTCGGCCTCGATGCACTCGCGACCGAATCCGGATTGACCGACTTCGGTGGGCACCTCGACGGGGGGAAGCGATGAACCATTGGCTGATGAAATCCGAACCGTCGACATTCGGCATCGACGACCTGGCGGCGGCTCCGCGCAAGACCACCGGCTGGGACGGCGTACGCAATTTCCAGGTGCGCAACATGCTGCGCGACGAGTTCCGCAAGGGAGATCAGGCGTTCTTCTACCACTCGAGCTGCCCGGAGCCCGGCATCGCGGGCATCGTCGAGATCGTCGGGGAAGCCTATGCGGATCCGACGGCGCTCGATCGCAAGCATCCCCACTACGACCCCGTGGGAAGCGCCCAGGATCCTCGCTGGTATGCGGTCGACGTGCGCCTGGTGCGCAAGTTCGATCGTTTGATCTCTCTCGATCTCTTGCGCGCTCATGCCGCCGGTGCCTTGCGCGACATGCTGATCCTGCGGCGGGGGAATCGGCTCTCGGTAACGCCGGTCACGCGAGAGGAATGGGAGTTCATCCTTTCGCTGAAGTGATCCAGCGCACGCCGCTACCACATCGGCATTGGAAAAGCATGACGTATTGCTTGTAATTTGGGTATTCGTGTATATACTCGGTCCCCGGACTAACCCGACAACGGAGTATTAACATGGCAGCGAAAGCGAAGAAGGCGAAGAAGAAGGTAGCCAAGAAGAAGGCCGCCAAGAAGAAGTAAGCCTTCGTTAGGCTACCGACTGTGCCCGCGCAAGCGGGCACAGTCGTTTCTGGGGATCGGAATTGATGCAGCCACGCGACAAGAAGAAACTCGCCGCCTCGGCGGCCCTGCAATACCTCGAAGACGACATGCTCGTCGGCATCGGCACCGGATCGACCGTCGAGGAATTCCTGCTCGCCATCAAGGAACGCGGCCTGAGGCTGCGGGGCGCGGTCTCGAGCTCGCGCGCCACGTCGGACCGGCTGCGCGCACTCGGCATCGAGGAATTCGCTCTGAACGACGTCGGCGATCTGCCTCTCTACGTCGACGGCGCGGATGAAGCGACGCCGCAAGGCGCGCTGATCAAGGGGGGCGGCGCGGCGCTCACCCGTGAAAAGGTCGTCGCCGCCGCCTCCGCTCGCTTCGTCTGCATCATCGACGACAGCAAGCTGGTCGATGTGCTCGGACGCTTTCCGTTGCCCGTCGAGGTGATCCCGATGGCGCGCTCCTACGTCGCGCGCCGGCTCGTCGGACTGGGCGGGCAACCGGTCTGGAGAGAAGGGGTCGTGACCGACAACGGCAACGTGATCCTGGACGTGCACAACCTGCGCATCGTCGATCCGCGGTCGCTGGAACAGGAAATCGACCGCATCGCGGGAGTGGTCACGGTCGGATTGTTTGCGCATCGCGGCGCGGACGAGATTCTCGTCGGCGGCGAACAGGGAGTGCGCCGGATCCTGCCCTGAAGGCGGCGCCGGCGGGCGCGCTGCGCCGCTAGATCTCCACCCTCGTGCCGATCTCGACCACCCGTCCGGGCGGGAGCCCGTAGAAATCGGCCACCACCTGCGCATTGAGCGCCATCTGGATGAAGGCGCGCCGTCTCAACGGAGGCAGCTCGGAGCGTCGACCCGGGATCAATTCCTCGCGGCTGAGGAAGTAAGTCGTCCTTTCCGGGTCGAACGGGATGCCGTGACTCTCGGCGAGACGCAGGATTTCGACGATGTTCGGCTGGTCCATGAAGCCCATCTGCGCGACCAGCCGCACGATGCCCTCCCCGACCTCGGTCACCGTGAGCCGCTTGGTCGGCGAGATGCGCGGCTCCTCCCGGGTCACGATCGTGAGCAGGATCACCCGTTCGTGCATCACCCGGTTGAACTTGATGTTGTTGAGCAGCGCGCGTGGGATGCCCGAGGCCTTGGCGTCGAGGAAGACCGAGGTGCCCGGCACCCGGACCGGCGGATCCCGCTTGAGGTCATCGAGGAAGTCACGCACCGGCTTCTGTTCGCGCAGCAGACGCGCATGCAGACTGGAGCGGCCGCGCTGCCAGGTCTGCATCAGCCAGTAGATCGTCAGGCCCGCACTGAGCGGCAGCCACCCACCTTCGCCGAGCTTGGTCAGGTTCGCGAGCAGGAAGGCGATGTCGACCACGAACAGCAGCGAGAGTCCCGCGCGCAGCGGCAGACTCTCGCGGCCGTACCGCGACTTGATCAGGCTGAGCGTGAGGGGAGTGACGATGGTCATCGCACCGGACACGGCGAGTCCGTAAGCCCCGGCGAGCGCCGCCGAACTGCCGAAGCCCACGATCAGCGCGAGAGCGGCCGCCATCAGCACCCAGTTCATCGACGGCACGTAGATCTGACCCGCATGTTCGGCCGATGAATGCTCGACCCGCAGTCGCGGCAGCAGCCCGAGGCTCACCGCGGTCTGGGTCACCGAAAACACCCCCGAGATGACCGCTTGCGACGCGATCACGGTCGCCGCGGTCGCGAGGCCGACGAGCGGAAGAAGAGCCCAGGACGGCGCCATCAGGTAGAACGGGTTGCTGATCGCGGCCGGGTTCTCGATGAGCAGCGCGCCCTGGCCGAAGTAGTTCATCACCAGCGCGGGCATCACGACGCTCACCCAGGCGATGCGGATCGGATACTTGCCGAAATGCCCCATGTCGGCATAGAGCGCCTCGCCGCCGGTCACGGTGAGGAACACGCCGGCGAGCACGGCGAGCGCGCCGATCTCGTGGCTGGCGAGCATGCGCAGACCGTGGATGGGATTGAGCGCGAACAGCACCCGTGGCTCGCGCAGGATCCAGTACACGCCCATCACGGCGAGCACACCGAACCAGCCGAGCATCACCGGGCCGAACACGCTGCCCACCGAAGCGGTCCCATGCTTCTGGATCATGAACAGACCGACGAGCACCACCATCGTGATCGGCAGCACCGGGATCGACGAGGCCGGGGCGGCGATCTGCAGGCCTTCGACCGCGCTCAACACGGAAATCGCCGGAGTGATCGCCCCGTCGGCGAAGAACAGCGCCGCGCCGAGGATGCCGAGCATGCCGTAGAGTTTCTTGCGCGGACTGGCGCGATCGGTGTTCACGACCAGCGCGGTGAGAGCGAGCACGCCGCCCTCGCCCTTGTTGTCGGCATTGAGCACGACGGCCACGTACTTGAGCAGCACCACCAGGATCAGCGACCAGAAGATCAGCGACAGTACGCCAAGCACATTTTCGGCAGTGACCGCGAGATGCGCGCCGGTGAAGCATGAAGAGACGGCGTAGAGCGGGCTCGTGCCGATGTCACCGAACACGACCCCCAGGGCGCCCAGCGCGAGCAGCGCGAGGCGTGCACCCGAGTTGCGTTCGACGGACATGTGGTGTCGCGCTCCGGTCGGATCGTCGGGGGCCCACGAACGTGGGCCCCCTTGGGTTTGGCTGGGGGACTAGGATTCGAACCTAGGTAAACGGAGTCAGAGTCCGTTGTCCTACCGCTAGACGATCCCCCAAGAAGAATCGCATCGCGAGGCCATCGGCGAGATCAGCGCTTCGAGAACTGCGTTCCGCGACGCGCCTTGCGGCGGCCGACCTTCTTGCGCTCGACCTCGCGGGCATCGCGGGTCACGAATCCGGCCTTGCGCAGACTCGAGCGCATGGTCTCGTCGTATGCCATCAGCGCGCGCGTGATCCCGTGGCGGATGGCGCCCGCCTGCCCGGTGATGCCGCCGCCCTGAACGTGGACGTCGATGTCGAACTTGCCGTCCATCTCGATCGCCTGGAACGGCTGGCGGACGATCATGCGGCCCGTCTCGCGGCCGAAGAACTCGTCGAGGCTGCGGCCGTTGATCGTGACCTGGCCGGTACCCGGCGTCAGATAGACGCGTGCGCTCGAGGTCTTGCGGCGACCGGTGCCGTAGTAGGTGTTGGAAGCGATGTTCTGTGCCATGCGTGAAGCGTTCCTGCGCTCGTCGTTCAGTTCAGTTCCAGCGGCTTCGGCTGCTGGGCCCGGTGCGGATGTTCCTGACCACCGAAGACGTGCAACTTGCGGTACATGCGTCGGCCGAGAGGACCCTTCGGCAGCATGCCTTTGATCGCGAACTCGATCGCGCGCTCCGGATGCTCCTGAAGCAGCTTCTCGAGCGAGATGCTCTTGAGGTTGCCCACATAGCCCGTGTGCCGGTGATAGAACTTGTCCTTGAGCTTCGACCCGGTCACGCGCACTGCAGCGGCGTTGATCACGACGATGTGATCGCCGAGGTCCTGATGCGGCGCATAATTGGGCTTGTGCTTGCCCTTGAGGCGATGGGCCACCTGAGAAGCGAGACGCCCGAGCGTCTGACCGGTGGCATCGACGACGAACCAGTCGCCGCGGGTTTCTTCGGGTTTTGAAAATACCGTGTACATGGAACGTCTCTACAAGAAAGCGGATTGAGATCGCCGAAAGGCGCGAGAGTGTACAGAAGCTCTCGCCCGCTCGCCAGTCCCACTCGCATCGGCCCGTTGATTCATTATATATACTCGAGGACCATGGAACCGCGAACACACTCCCTCCTGGACCGATTGCTAGGAGAAATAGACAAGGCAATCAGGACCTTAGCCGCCCCCCAAGGTACCGGACGCCGGATCCCCGCGACCACCGAAGCCGATCCTGGGATCGACCAGAGCGAACGGCTCGAATCGCAGCGCCTGATGCGGGTCAATCACGCCGGCGAAGTTGCGGCTCAGGCGCTCTATCAGGGTCAGGCTCTGACGGCACGCGACCCTCAGGTGGCTGCCGCAATGCACAAAGCGGCGGTCGAGGAGGGCGATCATCTGGCGTGGTGCCGCGAGCGGATCGGCGAACTCGGCGGTCGCACCAGCGCTCTCGATCCGCTCTGGTATGCGGGCTCGTTCGCGATCGGAGCGGCCGCCGGGGCGCTGGGCGACCGGATCAGCCTCGGCTTCATCGCCGAGACCGAGCGACAGGTCGAAGCGCATCTACGCGACCATCTCGATCGGCTGCCGGCGACGGATCAGCGCAGCCGCGCGATCCTCGAACAAATGCGGCACGACGAGATCACGCACGGCCGCATGGCCGAGGCGATGGGCGGTGCCGCCCTGCCCCTGCCCGTACGGGTCGGAATGCGGCTCGTCTCCCGCTTGATGACCAACGGCTCGTATTGGCTGTGACTTGAGAAGAATGCTTGCGATACCGGGACTTATGTAATAAAACGTCCGCGGGCATCGGTATTACACGGTCCTTGCGATCCATCGAGGGAGAGAACATGGAAGAAGGCGCGAAAGCCTTGAGCGACATCCCGGCCATCAATCGCTTCCTGAGCTATTGCCGGATCCGCACCGTCCCCTCCAAGACCGTCATCATCCACGCCGGCGATCTGCCCGACATCCTCTACTACATCATCAGCGGCTCGGTCGAAGTGATGATCGAGGACGAGGACGGCAATGAAATGGTCCTCGCCTACCTGAACAAGGGCCAGTTCTTCGGTGAAATGGGCCTGTTCTACGAGCAACCGACCCGCAGCGCCTGGGTGCGCACTCGCCAGCAGTCGGAACTGGCCGAGATGACCTATCCGCGATTCCGGCAGATCGCAGCGGAAAGCCCCGGGTTGATCTTCGAACTCGCCACGCAGCTCGCCACCCGTCTCGACCGCACCAACCGCAAGCTCGGCGACCTCGCGTTCGTCGACGTGACCGGCCGGGTCGCGCACGCGATCATGGATCTGTGCGGCGAGCCCGATGCGATGACCCATCCGGAGGGCATGCAGATCAAGGTGAGCCGCCAGGAACTCTCGCGCCTGGTGGGCTGTTCGCGCGAGATGGCCGGTCGGGTACTCAAGGTTCTCGAGGAACAGGGCCTGTTGCGCGCGACCGGCAAGACCATCGTCGTCTTCAACGCGCGACCCAAGGTCAAGACCCGTCCGCTGGTCGTTCCGGTCAAGGGCGCCGCTCCCGCAGCCAAGGCCGCTCGCGCTCAGGCTCGCGACGAGGAAGACGACGAGGACGACGATTTCGACGACGACGACGAGTAGCGATCGGGACCCGGGACCCGCGCGGGGCCTGGGTCAGCCGGCGGAACGCCGGCCAACGTCGATCTGCGCCCTCATCGCGGCGATGGTCGCCGCATAATCGCCACTGCCGAAGATGGCCGATCCCGCCACGAATGCGTCGGCGCCGGCGCGGGCGATCTGCGCCGCATTGTCGACCTTGACCCCGCCGTCGATCTCCAGACGGACCGGTCGGCCGCTCGCCTCGATGCGCGCACGTGCGGCGGCCAGTTTGGCGAGCGCCTGGGGAATGAATTTCTGCCCGCCGAATCCCGGATTCACCGACATGATCAGCACCAGATCGAGATCATCGATCAGATGGTCGAGCCAGTCGAGCGGCGTCGCCGGATTGAACACGAGGCCGGGCCGGCAGCCTAGGCTGCGGATCAGCTGCACCGTACGGTGCGGGTGCTGCGACGCCTCGGGATGGAAACTGATGTAGGTGGCGCCCACCTTGGCGAAGTCGACGACGATCGGATCGACGGGCGAGACCATCAGGTGCACGTCGATCGGCGCGGTCACCCCGGCCTTGCGCAGCGCCTCGCAGACCAGGGGGCCGATCGTCAGGTTGGGCACGTAGTGATTGTCCATCACGTCGAAATGGACCCAATCGGCGCCGCCGCGCAGCACCGCATCGACCTCCTCGCCGAGTCGGGCGAAATCGGCGGAGAGGATCGAAGGTGCGATCACGGCGTCCATCGTAAGGGCGAGTCTAGCGCATGCCGCGGGCCGCGCGAATCTGCTCGTAGGCCTCCTGGATGCGCTGCGTCTTCTCCTTGGCCATGCGCATCATCGATTCCGGCAGACCCTGCGCGAACAGCTTGTCGGGATGGTGACGACTCATCTGCCGGCGGTAGGCCTTGGTGACCTCGCGGTCGCTCGAGCCGGGATCGACCTCCAGTTCCGCATAGCAGTGCGCGAGCGGCTCTGCCGAGCGCCCCCCCGGCGTCGTCCGGGCCCGCGCTCGCGCAGCGCGCAGCGCCGCCTCGATGCGCACGAATTCCAGCCCGCCGATGCCGAGCCGATCGGCGACGCGCGTGAGGATCGCGCGCGCCGGCGGCGACAGGTCGTTGCCGTCGAGCGCCGCCCGCAGCTGCAGCTCGACGAACGTGGTCAGCAGGTCGTGCCTCGGCGCGCACGCCTCGTAGAGACGCAGCGCGGCCGCCTCGGCGTCGTATTGCCGCGCCTTGCCCGCGCGGAAATGGTCGATCGCCGCAGCCACTTCTTCCGGGCCCAGCGCGAGTTCGCGCATCAGACGCCGTGCCGCGTCGATTTCGGCCTCGGACACCCGGCCATCCGCCTTGGCGACGTGGCCCATCATCTCGAAGGTGGTGCGGAAGAACAGCGCCGCGACCGGCGGGGTCGTCGGTGCGCCCGGCCGGACGCCCGCGTCGCGATCGAACAGCTCGCCGATGAACGCGCCGATCAGCGCGCCCCAGAGGCTGCGGGTGAGCAGCAGTCCGACCAGCGCCCCGAGAAACTTTCCCTTCCATGCCATTCGCGTTTGACCAGACCGTTCGGCGCCGCCAGAATGTTCCCGCCCTCGATCCCCCATGGTACCAGCAGCCGGAACACTCCCAGTGGAACCTCTCCCGCACCTGCCGCCGTTGTTCGAGTCGAATCTGCGCAGCCTGCCGAAGATCCATCAGGGCAAGGTGCGCGACATCTATGCCATCGACGACCAGCACATGCTGATCGTGACGACCGACCGGCTGTCGGCCTTCGACGTGATCCTGCCCGATCCGATTCCGGACAAGGGCGCGGTGCTGAACCGCATCTCCTCGTTCTGGTTCGCCCGTACCGCCTCGATCGTGCCAAACCATCTGGCCGCTCTGCGGCTCGAGGAAGTGATCGCCGATCCCGAGGAACGGCGGCTGCTCGCGGGGCGCTCGATGATCGTCAGGCGCCTGCGCGCGCTGCCGGTCGAGGCGGTGGTGCGCGGTTATCTGATCGGTTCGGGATATCGCGACTATCAGGCGCACGGCGCGGTCTGCGGAATCGCCCTGCCGCCGGGACTCGCGCTCGCCGACCGGCTGCCCGAGCCGATCTTCACGCCGGCTTCGAAGGCGCCCGCGGGCCAGCACGACGAGAACGTCGATTTCGAGACGATCGCCGCCGCCGTCGGCCGCGAGACCGCCGCAGAGATCCGCAGGACCGCGCTCGCGATCTACGCGTTCGCCGCCGAGCACGCCAGAGCCCGCCGCATCATCATCGCCGACACCAAGTTCGAGTTTGGGCTCGACTCCGCTGGCCGCCTGACGCTGATCGACGAGGTGCTCACCCCGGACTCCTCGCGGTTCTGGCCGATGGACTCCTACCGCCCCGGCATCAGCCCGCCGAGCTTCGACAAGCAGTACGTGCGCGACTACCTCGAATCGCTCCATTGGGACAAGAAGCCGCCCGCGCCTCGCCTGCCCGCCGAGGTGATCGAGCGGACCAGCGCCAACTATCGTCGCGCGCTCGAGCTTCTCACCGCTTGAGCATCGCGCACCGGGGAAGGCCGCCCGGCTCGCCAGGATCGACCCGGCCGCGTGAGGCTCCCAGCATGCGCTCCGCACTCCAGCGTCTCGAGTTCGCACTGTACGTGCGCTCCCGCGGGCTGCCACCGCCCTGGGGTCCGCTGTTGCGCCTGCTGCGCTATCCGGCCGCGCTGGTGCGCGACTGGCTTGCGGGCGAATTGAACGTGCGCGCGATGAGCCTCGCCTACACCACCCTGCTGTCGATCGTGCCGCTGATCGCCTTCAGTTTCTCGATACTCAAGGGCCTCGGTGCGAACGCCCACCTCGCCGAGATCCTCGAGGAATTCTTCCGGCCGATGGGCGGCGCCGCCGCACAGATCAGCCGCAGCGTGATGCAGTTCGTGCGCAACATGCGCGGCGACGTGCTCGGCTCGATCGGTCTCGCCTTCCTCGTCTATACCGTGGTCGCGACGATCAACAAAGTCGAGTCGAGCTTCAATTTCGTCTGGCGGATCGCCCGGCCGCGCAGCCTCGCCCGGCGCTTCGGCGAATACCTGAGCGCGGTGATCGTCGGCCCGGTGCTGCTCGCGGCTGCCTTCGGGGTACTCGCCTCGGCGCACGACAGCCCGCTGTCGCGCTGGCTCGGCACCCTTCTGCCGCTCACCTGGACGTTCTCGCTGCTCGGCAAGGCATTGCCCTACGCCGTGGTGACCACGGCCTTCACCCTGATGTACGCGCTGATCCCGAACACCCGTGTGCGTTGGTCCGCAGCCGTGGCCGGCGGCCTCGGCGCAGGTGCGCTCTGGGCCTTGATCGGCCGGATCTTCACGGCTTTCATCCTCTATTCTTCCCAGCTCGTCGCGGTCTACACGAGTTTCGCCGTGGTGCTCGCGACCCTGATCTGGGTCTATCTCAACTGGCTGGTGCTGCTGATCGGCGCGCAGCTGTCGTTTTATGTGCAGAACCCCCAGTACCTGCATTCGGGACGGATGGTCGCTCCGCTCGCCGGCAGCGCCCGGGAACAGGCCGCCGTCGCGATCATGCTGCTGATCGGCCGGGACTACGCCCGCGGCGAAGGACACTGGAGCGCCGGTGCGCTCGCCGACGCGCTCGACCTGCCGGGATCGGCGCTCGCACCGGTCGTCGCGGCCCTGGAACGGAGCGGACTGCTGATCGCGACCGAGAGCGCCACCCTGCTGCCCGCCCGGGACGTACGTAAGATCGGACTCGCCGAGATCATCGATGCGGTTCGCGAGCCGGACGCGGCCCGAGCGGCTCTGCAAACCCGTCTCCCGGAGGCCGCCGCGGAACTGTCCCGGCGAGTCGAGCAGGCCTTGCACGAACCTCTGGCCGGACTCTCGCTCAACGACCTGATCGGGCGGGATTGAGGCGCTTTCGAGGTGCCGGAAGGGACCTGAACGCCGCCGCACCGCCCGGGCCGAGAGGGCCCGGCCGCGTCACTCGCCGGCGATCGTCATCTGTTCGATCAGCATCGAACCGACGCGCACACCGCCGCGCGAATCGACGTCGTCGCCGGCCGCGGAGATCCCCTGGAGCATTTGCGCCAGATTGCCGGCGATGGTGATCTCGGCGACCGGATGCGCGATCTCGCCGCGTTCGACCCAGAACCCGGCTGCGCCGCGCGAGTAGTCGCCGGTCACCGTGTTGACGCCCTGTCCCATCAGCTCGGTGACGTACAGTCCCGTGCCGAGCGCGGCGAGCATCGCCTCGAAACCGCCCTTGACGGTCGGTCGCACCAGGAGATTGTGCGCGCCGCCCGCATTGCCGGTGGTCCGCAGTCCGAGTTTCCGCGCCGAATAGCTCGACAACAGGTAGCCGGTGAGCACTCCGTCGTCGACGAGGGTGCGGTCGCGGGTCGCGACCCCCTCGTCGTCGAACGGGGCGCTCGCCATCGCCCGCGGGATGTGCGGCCGCTCCTCGATCACGAAACCGGCCGGAAAGACCCGCCGGCCGACCGCATCGAGCAGGAAGGAGGCCTTACGGTACTGGCTCGCGCCACGAATCGCCGCCGCGAAATGGCCGACGAGCCCGCGTGCGAGCTCGGGCGCGAACAGCACCGGTGCCCGCCGGGTGCCGAGCTTTCGCGGTGCCAGACGCGCGATCGTCCGCCGGGCGGCCTCGCGGCCCACTGACTCGCCGCTCGACAGTTCGCGCCAGTCGCGCGCACTGGTGTACCAGTAGTCGCGCTGCATCTCCTCGCCCGCGCCCGCGAGCACGACGCAGCTCAGCGTGTGCGAGGTCGTCGGGTATCCGCCCACGAAGCCGTGCGAATTGCCGTAGATGTGCAGACCCTGATGGGTCCCGAGGCTCGCGCCCTCCGAATTGTTGATCCGCGCATCAAAGGCGAGCGCGGCCGCCTCGCAGGACCGCGCGATCTCGATCGCCTCGTCGGCACCGAGGCTCCAGGGGTGGGAGAGATCCAGATCCGGTGTCGAGCCGGCCATCAAAGCGGCGTCCGCGAGACCGGCGCAGGAGTCCTCCGCGGTGAACCGCGCGATGCTGCAGGCCTTGGCGACGGTGGCGTGCACCGCCTCGGTGGAGAAGTCCGCGGTACTCGCCGATCCCTTGCGTCCGCCGAAATACACCGTGACCCCGAGGCTGCGATCGCGCTGATGCTCGAGCGTCTCGACCTCGCCGAGCCGCACCGCGACCGACAGACCCGTATTCTGACTGACCACCGCCTCGGCCTGGGTGGCGCCGCGGTTCGCCGCCTCCCGCAGCGCAGCCGCAACGATCGCGGCGAGATCCTGGTCGCTCAATGTCACTACTTTGCCGGGAACGACGGCCATCGCATTCTCCTGTGGCGCCCGCGGGCGGTTCTCATCCGCCAGCCCCGTGGATTGTACCGGTCCGGGCTCGCCTCGGTCAGGTGGTAGCATGTACGGCATGGCGAAACATCGAGACGCACCGGGATCGGAAGACGCGCCGCGCGAGCGGCCGAGCAAGAGCGCGCGCAAGCGGGAAGCCGACGAGCTCCAGGCGCTCGGCGTACAGCTCGCCTCGCTGCCGTCGGGCGAGCTCGCGGCCCTGGATCTGCCCGAGAATCTCCAGGCCGCGCTCGGCGAACTGAATCGCCTGGAATCGCACGGCGCGCAACTGCGCCAGCGCCAGTACATCGGCCGGTTGATGCGCGAAATCGACCCGGAACCGCTGCGCGAGCGCCTCGCCGCGAAACGTCGCGACCACGACCGCGAGGTACGCGCGTTTCAGCAGATCGAGCGTTGGCGGGACCGCCTGTTGAGCGGCGACACGACGGCTCTCGAGGAGCTGCTCGCGAGGCATTCCTCGGTCGATCGCGACCGCGTCGAACGGTTGCTCGAGGAATCGTCGCGCGAACGCGCGGCGGGAAGGGCCCCGGCGGCCGCGCGAGCGCTGTTCGCGTATCTCAAACAATCTCTGGCATAGGGCTTTGGTACACTCGTTCCCATGAAACCGCTGGTCGGCATCATCATGGGTTCGACTTCCGACTGGGAGACGATGCAGGGCGCCGCCGAGACGCTCGAGGCCCTCGGCGTCCCGCACGAAGTACGCGTCGTCTCCGCGCATCGGACCCCCGACCTGTTGTTCGAATACGCGGCCGGCGCACGGGCACGCGGCCTCCAGGCGATCATCGCCGGCGCCGGCGGCGCGGCGCACCTGCCCGGCATGACCGCCGCCAAGACCTCGGTGCCGGTGCTCGGCGTTCCAGTGCAGTCCAAGACCCTCAACGGACTCGATTCGCTGCTCTCCATCGTGCAGATGCCCGCGGGCGTACCGGTGGCCACTTTCGCGATCGGCTCGGCCGGAGCGAAGAACGCCGCGCTGTTCGCCGCCGCGATCATCGCGCTGGACTCGGCGCAGGTGCGTGCGGCGCTCGAGCGGTTCCGCGAATCCCAGACCGCGGCCGTGCTCGCGCGGCCGGATCCGCGGACGCCGTGAGCGCCCGCTCGTTCGGACGCGTCGGCATCGTCGGCGCGGGTCAACTCGGCAGGATGATGGCGCTCGCCGGGGTCCCGCTCGGATTGCGCTGCACGTTTCTGGACCGCACGGCCGACACGCCCGGCGCACAGGTCGCTCCGACCCTGCTCG
>JAGWPY010000047.1 GCA_028870275.1 Gammaproteobacteria bacterium
CCTACGGGCAGGCCGACCTCGAGTCGGACGTCCCGGCCACGCCTTTGACGAATTATCGCCTCGCCTCGCTCACCAAACAGTTCACCGCGGCGGCGATCGCGCTGCTGGTCGAAGCGCGGCGACTGCGGTTCGACGACCTCGCCGGCCGCTGGCTGCCGGAGTTGCCGGAGAGTGCAGGCGCCATACGATTGCGGCATCTGCTCACCCACACCAGCGGCCTGATCGACTACGAGGACCTGATCCCGGCCGGCACCGAGGTCGCGCTGAGGGATGCCGACGTGATCGGCCTGCTCGCAGCCGAGCCACGACTGTACTTCGCACCGGGCACGGGGTTTCGTTACAGCAACGGCGCCTACGCCCTGCTCGCGCTGATCGTCGAGCGGGCCGCCGGAATCGATTTCGCCAGCTTCCTGCGCGAACGCATCTTCGCCCCGCTCGGCATGTCGGCGAGCGTCGCCCACGAACAGGGTCGCTCCATGCCCGCCCATCGCGCCTACGGCTACAGCGCGCTCGACGGCCGCTGGCGGCGCACCGATCAGAGCCTCACGAGCGCGGTGCTCGGCGACGGCGGCATCTACTCCTCGATCGACGATCTGGCCCGCTGGGACGCCGCGCTCGACGATGATCGGTTGCTGTCGGCGTCGTCCCGCCAGCAGTTGTTCGCGGCGCAGATCGACAGCGACGACCCGAACGTCCGCTACGGCATGGGCTTTCGGATCAGCGGCGAGATGCTGTGGCACTCCGGCGAGTCGATCGGCTTTCGCAACGTGATCCTGCGCTTCCCCCGGCGCCGCCTGAGCGTGATCGTACTCACGAACCGCGACGATCCGGAGCCGTATGCGCTCGCACTGAAGATCGCCGGGCTCTGCGCCCCGGACTCCTATCGCTGGTAGTACCGGCGGGGTGCGTGGAACGATACGCACCCGCAGGCCCCCGTGGCCGTCAGCGAGATCGAACCGAATTGCCTGCACGCCACCTCAAGACCCGTCGCCGCTTCGACCTCGCGCTGCGCCTGCTGTGGATCGCGGGTCTCGTGCCGGCGGGCGCCCATGCGTCGGACGACGGCACCCAGCTCGAGGAGATCGTGGTCACCGCGACGCGACGCGCACTGAGCGCACAGGACGTCGGCGTCGCACTGACCGCGGTGAGCGGGCGGGTCGCACGCTCGATTCGCGTCGAGCAGCCTCTGAACCTCGCGATGATCGATCCGAGCCTCTCCACCATGAACGGCCAGACCGATGGTACGCCGCTGTTCCTGCTGCGCGGCATCGGCCTCGACGACTTCAACAACAACAACAGCAGCGGGGTCGGCGTCTATCAGGACGGCGTGTTCGAGAGCTTTCCGGGATTCCTGACCGATGCGCTCTACGACGTCGCTCGCATCGAGGTACTCAAAGGACCGCAGGGCACGCTGTACGGCAAGAACACCGACGGCGGCGCGATCAACATCATTTCGGCTCAGCCGACCCGCCGGCCGGAGGGTTACCTCGACCTGAGTTACGGCCGCTGGAACACCCTGGATGTGACCGGCGCCGTGAGCGGACCGCTCGGCGACCGGGTCGCGGCACGTCTGGCCGGCACCGCGACCACGCAGGGCGAGGGGTACCAGACCGACCTGTCCACGGGACTGCGCTACGGCAAGCTCGCCCGCGGCGGTGCGCGGGCCTTGTTCGACCTGCGGCTCTCCGAGGCCACGCACCTCGACCTGAACGTCCACTGGGTCTACGACCACTCGCTGCCCTCCTCGCCATCGACGCCGAACGTCGAGGCGCTCATCCCGCCGCAGCCGTTTCCGACCGCGGGCCTCATGGACAGCCCGCCCGGCGGCACGGCGGTGCGCGTCGGCGGACTGCCGCTCTACAAGCACGAGATCGGCGGCGGGGCCGCGGCGACGCTCACCAGCCGGTTCGACTCCTTCACGCTCACCTCGATCAGCGCCTACGACTACTTCTCTCACCACAGTCTCGACAATTACGACGGCTACCCGGCGGCCGACAACAACTGGACCAAGAACTTCCAGCAGTGGCAGCTGAGCCAGGAGATCCGCCTGACCTCGCGCAGCGGCGGCCCGTTCGACTGGATCGTCGGCGCGATCTACTCGCAGGACTGGTACCGCAACCGGGACGCCCTCGACTGGACCTTCGTCTACGGTCTCGCGACCTACATGAACCAGCAGGGCCTGGCGATCACCGCCGAGAACTTCACCCAGCGGCAACGCTCGAGTGGCGTCTATGCGAACGTCGACCTCCATCTCACCGGGCGCCTGACGCTCGAAACGGGGCTGCGCTACTCGCACGATCAGACGTCCTTCGACGGCGTCACGCTCGACCCGACGGGGCTTCTCACCTACGCGGCGAACGGCTTCAGCGGTCCGATCGTGACCGATACGGTCCTGGCGGCTCTCGACGATGCGCGCGCGAACCAGAACCTGTCCTATCGCGCGGGACTCGACTACCACCTCGCGCCCGAGGTGCTGCTCTACGGCAGCGTCGCGACCGGCTACAAGGCGGGCATCTATTACGGCCAACCGGCCCAGGTCCAGGTCGACTGGGGTTACGTGCAGCCCGAGACCAACCTCACCAGCGAACTCGGCGTGAAGAGCCGGTTCGCCGACGATTCGGTGCAGGTGGATTTCGACGTGTTCGACTCCGTGATTCGCAACCGGCAGTCGAGTCTGTCACTCTGGGCGGGGCCGGTCGGCACGCAGCCGCTGATCGCGGGCCTCGGCAACGTGCCGCGTTCGCGGATCGACGGCGCGGAGGCGCAGATCGACTGGCGGCCCATTCGCGGCCTGCAGATCCATCTGGCGGCGACCCACCTGCACGCTCGCGTGACCGAGACCCTGACGAACGACAACGGCCTCGCGCTGTTCACCCCCGTTGCGGTGGGGCAGATGCTGCCGGATGCGCCGAACTTCGCGGCGAGCTACATCGTCTACTACGAACATCCGCTGCGGGGCGCCTGGCTCGCCTACGCGCAGGCGAACGATCGCTACGTGAGCGCGATCCACCCCTACCTCGGCGATCCGACGAGCTTCGGCCGAGGACACGACCTCGGAGCGCGCATCGGGCTGCGCAGCCCTCGCCGCGACTGGGACCTGTCCCTGTGGTCGACCAACCTCTCCGATACGCGCCCCCTGACGTACGCGTTCGCCGGCAGCGAAGGCCAGAGGGTGTCCTTCTACCAGCCGCCGCGCTCCTATGGCCTCGAGTTCAGGCACACCTTCTAGGGCACGAAGCTCGCGCCCTAGGGTACGAAGCTCACGCCGCCGACGACGTTGACGGTGGTCGGATAGACCGCCGGCGAGACGTTGGCGAGCGCCACGCTGGTGTTGGTGTTCGAGGTCAGCCCGCTCGCGGTGATCGCCGCGCCGCCGCCGTCGGCCTGGAAGTCCACCTCGGTGATCGGCGCCGCCAGGATCTGCGCCGGGGTCACGGTGGCTACCGCGCAGTTCTGGACGATTTGCGTGAACGCGCTCAGTGGCACCTTGTAGGCGGTCGCACCGCTCGCGGTCGCCGTCACCACCGCCGCCACCTGCGGATTACAGGTCGCATTGGACACGCCGCTCACCTTGCCGGCGATCAGGATCACGAAGTTCGGGGTGCCGGCCTGGAGCCATTCCGGATTGATCGCGAGCGTGAAGCTCAGACTGTCGAATCCGGCGGTGCTCACGGTCTGGCCCGCGGCCGGCTGGATGCCGACGCCCTGGTAGGTGTAGCCGGCGAGCTTCGCCGCCGAATCCTGGAGATACACGTACTCGTAGCTCGGCTTCGCGCCCTGGTCGGCGTATCCGCCGCCGTTGCCGCCCGCCGGGTTGTTCGCGCCGCCCGAGTACACCGACCAGGTGCCGGTCGCCGAGGACGAAGTCGTGGTGGTGCCGTTCGAGTTGAAACCCGTCGACAGCACGCCGGTCGTGGTCGGCTGAGTCACGGTCACGGTGGTGGAGTTCTGTGCCGAGGTCGCGAGTCCCGTGCCGTTGTCGGTCGCCGAGATCACCGCCGTCTGTCCGGCGGTCGCGTTCGCCGGCACCGTCACGAGTCCGGTCGCATCGACCGTCGCGACGTTCGCGTTCGAGGTCGCGAAGGTCTCGCCGGAGGCGGCGAGGTTCGCGGTCGAACCGTCGTTGTAGGTGCCGACCACGGTCAGAGCCTGCGTGCCGCCGGGTGCGAGATTCGCGGTGCCCGGCGACAAGGCGATCGACACCAGCGATGCCTTCACCGTGACCACCGCCGACACGCTGGTCGTGATGCCGCTCGCCGTATCCGTCGCGGAGATCGTCGCAGTGCCGGGGCCGACGGCGGTCACCACGCCGCTCGCGCTGACCGTGACGACTCCGGTCGCGGGTACCGAGGTCACGTTGAAGGTCTCGCCGCTGGTGAGCGCGCGCGCCGGGCCGCTCGAGAAGGTTCCGGTGACGGTGAGCGTCTCGGTCGCTCCCGACGAGAGCGTGGCCGAGAGCGGCGAGAGCGCGATCGACACCAGGTGCGCCGCCGGCACGGTGATCACCGCCGCCTGCGTGCTCGAGACCCCGGATGCTTTGTCGGTCGCGGAGATCGAGGCGGTGCCGGCGCCGACGCCGGTCACCACGCCGTTGGCGGCGACGGTCGCCACGTTCGGGTCGGAGGTATAGAAGGTCTCGGCGGAATTGGCCAGAGTCTGCGCCGCACCGGTCGTGTAGGTGCCGGTCACGGTCAGGGTCGTGGTCGCACCGATCGCGACCGTCGCCGTCGGCGGTGAGAGCGCGATCGACCGCAACGTCGGTTTGGCGACCGGCGCATTGCCGCTGCTTCCGCCACAGCCGCTGAGTACCGCCAGGAAACCGGCGACCGTCGTGATATGGGCAATTTGCCGTGCAAGGCTCATGGTTCGACTCCCCGTTTCGAACGGCGCTCCGCTGGCGTCCGTGACGGCCGATCGGCCGTCGGGCACGCTCTATGAAAGCGCTTTCAACAAACTATCTGCGCAGCACCCGCGGCTGTCAAGAGCCCAGCCGCGGTACGTTCAGCCCGCGGCGAGCCGGCCGCCGCGTATCCCGGGCTCTTCGCCCCGGGCGCGTGCTCCGCGCGATCGCAACAGCCCGACCGCCGGCTTCGGCTGACGCTCGACGGTGTACAGCCCCCAGTGCTTTTCCGGTTCCTGAGGATCGCTGCCGCCCTTCCAGGGCTCGTCG
Source organism: Gammaproteobacteria bacterium (assembly GCA_028870275.1). GTDB lineage: Bacteria > Pseudomonadota > Gammaproteobacteria > Steroidobacterales > Steroidobacteraceae > Bog-1198. Next base: position 5,171 of record JAGWPY010000047.1, read on the forward strand.
AACGCCTCGAACAAATAGATCGAGACGCCGCGGGCCACGGCCCAGTCGACCAGCCGCGCGCAGTAGATCGCCTGCAACTCGGGCGAGGCCTGGCCGGGATCGATCCCATGGCCGTTGGTCCGGGTGGTCCAGCCGGCTTCGCTGACGACGATTTTCCGGCCCGGATAGGCCGCGGCGACCGTCAAGATGTCGTCGCGGGTGCATTCGAGGGCCTCGTCGATGTTGCGGCGTTCCCAGACCGGATAACTGTGGATCGAGATGAAGTCGAGTTCCGCCGCCACCGGTCGCAGCTCGCCGCGCCAGGGCACGTGGTTCTCGCAAACCGTGACCGGTTGTGCGGCCGCGCCGCGCACGCGCCTCACCTGCTCGATCAAGCGTTCGACCGGTACCCGGTGGTCGCTCCAGGCGGCGACGCATTCGTTGCCGACCGCGACCGATTCGACGATGTCCTCGTAGCGCCGCGCGAGCGCGATCAGGCGGTCGATTTCACGGTCGTTCTCGGCCGCGTTCGCGGCCAGCCCATCCGCGTCGTAGACCCCGCCCCATGGGCAGTCGGGGTTGCTCTCCTCCGCGCCGAGATGCGCGCCGAGCATGACCTTCAGGGACAGTCGATGCGCGCGGATCGCCGCGAGCACCCGCTCGGCGTGCGGCCCGCTGTCGTACAGCCGCAAACGACCGAACAAGCGGCGCAGGATCGACAGGTCCTCGAGGACCTGGTCCTCGCCCGGATAGCGCCGCGCGATCGGACTGTGATCCGACCGGTATCCCGAATAGCAGACGCCGATGCAGTCGGGCAGCGGTGCGTGCGCCGCCGAGGATCCGGCCGGATCGAGGAAGAGTGCCGTGCTCGAGTTCATTGCATGTGCCTGTCGATCATTGGCCTGCTCATACGGATCCGCGATGCCGGCTACGGGGTGGTGGGAGTCTCGAAGGGCAGCCGTCCGGAACCGCGCGCGGGCAACGTGCCGTAACCGTCGGTACGGTCGTAGACACGCACATAGTCGACGCAGAGTTCCGCGGGGAACACCGTGTTCGCGTCCGGGGCACCCGGGAAGTTGCCGCCCACGGCGACGTTCATGACGATGTAGAACGGCTGATCGAAGGGCGCCGGCCATGGGTTGAGCTGTTGCGGGCCGTTCGGCTCGACGCCCGCGCCGTCCTGCCGCTCGCTGCAACTCCACCAGAAATTCTCTTCCGCCCAGGTCTCGCCGTCGGCGATCCATCGGATCACGCCCGGCTCCCATTCGATCGCATAGACGTGGAAGTCGGCGACCGTGCCCGCCGGGAAACGGTGGACGTGGGTCACCAGAGCGCGCTTGGGCGCAACGCAGCCGAAATGCAGGCTGCCGAGATACTCCTGCGGCTTCTCGCCGACAATCTCCATCACGTCGATTTCGCCCGAGGCCGCCCAGGGGCCGTAGCGATCGTCCTGGGGCAGCAACCAGATCGCCGGCCACAGACCCTTGCCGTAGGGCACGCGGGCGCGGAACTCGAAGCGGCCGTAGCGCTTGGCGAACAGTGCGCGACCGTCGCGGCCCCGGGTCTTGATGCGCGCCGAAGTGTAGCGGCAACCGTCGCGCGACTGCTCGAGCGCGCGGATCACGAGACAGCCGTCATCGACGCACAGGTTCGCAGGATCGCGCGTGTAGTACTGCAGTTCCTCGTTGCCCCAGCCCTCGACCCAATGCCCGGTGGAGGCATCGCGAAAGCCGTTGCCGATCTCGGCATCCCATTTGGACGCGTCGAGACCGGGGCCGTCGAACTCGTCGCTCCAGACGAGCGACCATCCGGCCGGACACGCCGCCGCGCGCTGGCCGCCGCCGTTCATCGATTCCGCGACTCCACGCGCAGTCGCCGCATCAGGATGCCCGCGCCTGCCCGGAGCGCGCGCGCGCGGCGAGGAACTGCCGGTACCAGAGGGCGCTGTCCTTCAGGATCCGCCGTTGCGTCGGATAGTCGACGTAGACGAGGCCGAAGCGCTTGGTATAGCCGTCCGCCCACTCGAAATTGTCGAGCAGGCTCCAGATGAAGTACCCGCGCACGTCGACTCCGCCGTCGATCGCATCGGCGAGCGCCCGGACGTGCGCGGCCAGATAGGCGACCCGCGCCGCATCCTCGACCCGATCGCCGACCAGCACGTCGCGGTAAGCCGCGCCGTTCTCCATCACGTACACCGGCGGGAGCGGATAGTCGGCGCGCAGTCGCAGCAGGAGCTCGGTGAGTCCGGCGGGAAAGACCTCCCAACCCATTTCCGTGACGTTGCGGTCGGGGACCGGTGCCGGCGGCACGGTCGCCGCCACGCCGCGCGTGTAGTAGTTCACGCCGATGAAATCCAGCGGCTGGGCGATGAGGCGCAGATCCTCCGGACTCGCCAGCGGCGCATCCGCCCCGAGGTGATCCAGCACATCCGCGGGATATCGGCCGAAGAGCAGCGGATCGAGATACCAGCGGGTCAGCAGGCCGTCATCGATCCGCGCCTTGGCGAGGTCGTCGGCGGAGTCGGTCGCCGGGTGGATCGGCGAGAGGTTCAGGACGATCCCGGCCGGCAGTCTCGGGCGCTCGGCGCGCAGCGCGCGCAGCGCGAGGCCATGACCGAGCAGCAGATGATGGGAGACCTGCATGGCGAGCTTGCGGTCGCGCAGGCCCGGGGCGAACCGGCCGGACTCGTGACCGAGAATCGCCACGACCCAGGGTTCGTTGATGGTGGCGACCGAGGCGAGCCGGTCCCCGAAGCGCCGCGCGACCTCGGCCGCGTAGTCGGCGAAGCGCGCGCAGGTCTCGCGGGCGTGCCATCCGCCGGTCGACTGCAGCGAGAGCGGCAAGTCCCAGTGATACAGCGTCGCGTGGGCCGCGATCCCGCGGCGGTGCATCGCATCGAGCAGCCGATCGTAGAAATCGAACCCCGTCTCGTTCCACGCCCCAGAGCCGTCCGGTTGTACTCGCGGCCAGGAAATCGAGAACCGGTAGGCATCGACATTCAGGGTGCGCAGCAGATCGAGGTCCTGCTCGTAGCGGTGATAGTGGTCACAGGCCACGTCGCCGCTGCTCGCATCGAGGATCGTCCCGGATCTGCGGCAGAATTCGTCCCAGATCGAGTCGGCGCGTCCGCCTTCGTGGGCCGCGCCTTCGATCTGGTACGCGCTCGTCGCCACGCCCCAGGTGAAGTCCCCGGGGAAGCGACGGATCAGCTCCGCGGACGCGGGCAGGTCGCTCAAACGCCCGGCGCTCAGATCGTGAAGCCGACGTAGCCGACCGCGATCGTATCGAACTCGCCCACCGCGACGTTCGGGTTCTTGTCGCCGGTGACCTTGACCGCGACCGAGGTCACGCCGGTCGCCTGCAGGGTCGCCATCGAGCCCGTGGTGCAGGTGAACTTGCTCAATGGAATCACGTAGTTGAGGAGTCCCAGGGCCGACGTCGAGCCGGCACCGACGGCCCCCAAGGTCTGGTCGTAGGAGCACGAGGCGGTCAGGCCGGAGCCGTTCTGGGCGACCGAGGTGTCGTTGGCGAGAACCACCGTGAACACGTTGGCGTTACCCTTGGGCACCGTGTTGCCCATCTGGATCAACAGTGCGTTCGACTGGCTGATGTCGAGCGGAGTGACCGCGGTGGCCGAGGGCGAGTTCGTGCCCGGCGCCTTGATCGAGACGTAGAAGTAATCGCCACTGGTATTCGGCGGCACGCTGCCGGTCGTGGCACAGTTCGGCGCGCCGCCGCCGTCGGCCTGCGCCTGGAAGGCGTAGAACTGCGTCTTGTCCATGTCCGACTGGGGCGAGGAATAGCAACCGTAGTTGTAGTTGCCGCCGGCGCCCGCATAGAGGTCGCCGTTCTGCACCGAGTGCAGATAAGCCCCATTGGTCTGGCTCTGATAGGCCACGTAGTTCGAGGCGAACAGCGTGTACCCGGTCGGCGTGACCGTCGTGCCGCCGCCGCCACCGGAGCCGCCGCCGCCCGTGTTGGAGACCGTCGCGGACGGGGTGACGCCGCCGCCGCTGCAGGCCGCGAGCGTCGCGCCGAGCAGTACGAGCGCGGCCGCGCGGCCGCGGGCCTGGATTCGTGCGAGTCGATCCGTCCTCATGTTGACTCCCCCTCGTCGCATTTTAAGAAAGCGCTTTCAGTAAAATTCTTCCCCGGCGGTCCGGGCCTTGTCAAGCCCTACCGCCGGCCGTCCGCGCATCGCCTAGACTTATGGCGGATGAAGGTCCGGACCCACCACCGCCGCGCAGCGGCACGGCTTCGGCTCAGCCGTGCATCGGCGTGCGCGGCGATCGGCGCGGTGATTGCCGCGGCCGGGGCCGCCCGCGCGCACACCGATGCACTCCTGCAGTCGACCGTGCGGGTTGCGGTGCGCGTGACCGCCGCCGACGGCCGCGCCTACCGGGGACGGATTCCGGTGCTGATCGTGCACGAGCGACGCGCGCCCGGCTCCCGACCGCAGCCGTTCCTGCTGCTCGAACATGGCCGAGCGACCGATGCGCGGGCGCGCGCCGATTTCGGACTCGCGCAATATCCGGCGAATGCGCGTTATTTCGCCGAACTGGGCTTCGTCGTGCTCATACCGACGCGCCTTGGTTACGGTCTGGCGGGCGGCCCGGACGTGGAGAACACCGGCTCCTGTGCGCACAAACGCTTCGCACCGGGGGTCGCGGCGGCGGTCGCCGAGACCGCCGAAGTCCTCGCGTTCGCTCGCCGCCTGCCGGGCGTCGATCCGGCCCGCGGACTCGTGGTCGGCGAGTCCTTCGGCGGCGTGGTGGCGATCGCCGCGGTCGCGGCCGGCCTGCCGGGGCTCGTCGGCGCGGTGAACGTCGCCGGCGGCGACGGCGGCGACTCGCTGCACCGACCCGACCAGCCCTGCGGACCCGATGCGCTCGCGGCGCTGTTCGCCGAGCTCGGTCGGGGCGACCGGGCGCCGACCCTGTGGATGTACAGCGCCAACGACCGCTTCTGGGGACCGCGGTATCCGCATCGTTGGTTCGAGGCGTTCGTGCGCGGCGGCGGACGCGGACGGTTCGTCGGCCTGCCCGCGGACAAGAACAACGGCCATTTCATCTTCAACCGCAACGCGGCGGCCTGGCACGGACCGTTCGAGCGGTTCGCGGCCGCGCTCGGCCTGCGGCCGGTGGACGGCGCGCGGCCGCGGTGACTCAGCCCGCGGCCGTCAGTCGGCGGGTCGATTCGCGGATCGCGAGCGTCACCGAGGAACTGCGCTGGGTCGGAATCCGTCCCTCGAGCAGGTCGATCATCGCCTCGGCCGCGGCCTCGCCGATGCGGTCGATCGAGCGATGCACGGTCGTGAGCGGTGGGATCGTGTACTGCGAGGCCGGCAGGTCGTCGAAGCCGACCACCGAGACGTCGGCGGGAACGCCGAGCCCGCGCCGGTACAGGGCGAGCATCGCGCCATAGGCCGACTGGTCGTTGGCGGCGAACAGGGCCGTGAAACGGACTCCCGAGTCGATCATCCTCAGGGTCGCGGTGTAGCCCCCCTCGTCGATGTAGTTGCCGTCCGCCACCAGGTCGGCCGAAAAGGCGATCCGGTGGGCGGCGAGCGCGGCGCGATAGCCCGCGAAGCGCTGCTCGGCGTCGGGGTGGTCCTGCGGGCCGCGGACGAAGGCGATGCGCCGGTGCCCCTGGCCGATCAGGAACTCGGTGGCGAGCAGCGCGCTCTCGGTATTGTCGTGATCGAGGCTGTAGATCCTCTTCGCCGCGACCCGCCGGCCGGTCAGGATCAGCGGTACGCGCTCGGCCAGGGCCACCAGTTCGGCGTCGGGCAGACAGCTCGTCAGCAGGATCACGCCGCTCACCCGGCGACTGAGCAGGTGGTCGAGACAACGCCGCTCGTCGGCCGGCCGCCAGTGCCCGCTCACGAACAGCGGCGAATAGTCCGAGCGCAACAGCCGGCTCTCGATCGCGGCCAGCGCCTCGCCGTAGAACGGACTGGAAACCGACTGGGTCACGACCCCGACGCTCATCGAGCGGCCGCGGGCGAGCGATTGCGCGGCGGAATTGGGCAGGAACTTAAGCTTCGCGATCGCCGCCTCGATCGCCCTCGCCTTGCTCTCGCGCACGCTCGCCGTGCCGTTCAGGAGCCGCGAGACCGTGCTCGGACTCACGCCGGCCTCGCGCGCGACCATCTCCAGGGTCACGACGGGGTCGTGCTCGGCCCCCCGCGAGGCCGGCAAACGCGCCGGTCGACGAACGTTTCGCACCAAGGTCAAGATCCCGGGATAGGTTGATCCGAGCTCGCGGCGCGGCCGGCCGGTCCGGCCGCCGTGCCCGCGCGTCCACGACGCGGCCATATCAAAGCCGATCCGTAGCGCGATTGACAAGAGGGAGTCTCATTGGCTAATTTCTGCAAGCGCTTTCAAAAAAGGGCCGCGCGGTTGACGCGGCACCAAAGACCGGTGAGATCCGCGCCGGTCGCGATTCGATACCCGCCGGGGAATCGCGGATCGCGCGGATCGGGGGAGGGATGGATGCGAGCAGCGCCACGGTTCCACGCGCCAGAACGGGCAGAGGTCGCCTCTTGCCGCCCGCAGGCATCCTCCCGCACCGACGAATTCCCGTCTCCAGACCGCCTGCACCGAGGCCCCCGCGTCATGCACATCCTCTCGACCGCCTTTTCGGTTCTTGCGACCCGATACCGCCGTGCGGCCTTCGTACTCCTCGCCGGCGGCCTGCTCGGCGGCTGCGGGCAGACGCAGAACTGGAACAGCCAGCCCGCCTTCGTGACGATCGGCGGCACGGTCGCGGGACTGCAAGGCACCCTGGTGCTCAACGACAACGGCGTCGATCCGCTCACGGTCAGTGGCAACGGCGCGTTCACGTTCGCGCTGGCGATCGCGAGCGGCCACAGCTACGCGGTCACGGTCACGACCCAGCCCGCGGGCCAGACCTGCCAGCTCAGCAACGCCCAGGGCACGACGACCTCGAACGTAACCAACATCGCCGTGACCTGCGCGGCGACGCCGCGGATCGGCGGCACGGTGAGCGGTCTGAGCGGCACCCTCGTGCTCGAGAACAATGGCGCCGACGACCTGACCATCTCCACGAACGGTCCGTTCACGTTCGCGACTCCGGTCGCGGTCGGCGGCAGCTACTCGGTCACGGTCAAGACTCAGCCGATCGGGCAGAGCTGCGTCGTGACCAACGGCTCGGGCCAGGCGAGCGCGGCGGTCACGAACGTCGCGGTCGCCTGCGCGGCCTTCAAACTGCGCCCCCTGCCGGCGATCTACACGACCGGCAAGGCGATCAACTACAGCCCCTACCGGGCCGGCGGTCCGAACGCCGGTGAGGTACCGAGCGATGCGGACGTGTTGCAGGACCTCGGCTTGCTGCAGTCGGCCGGATTCAATCTGTTGCGCCTGTTCGGCGCCGACCAGGTTGCCGACAAGATCCTCAATCTCGCCAATCAGAACTATCCTTCGATCAAGTTTCAGGTCGGCATCTATCTCGAGGGCGCTCCCTCGAGCTGCGTCGACGCGGTGAACAGCGCCCAGATGGCGACGGCGGTGAGCCTCGCCAACAAATATCCGAACGTGGTCGCAGTCAGCGTCGGCAACGAGACCTCCTTCGCCGCGAATCTGCCGGCGAGCTGTCTGGCGAGTTACGTGCAGACGGTGCGCGGCCAGATCCAGCAGCCGGTCACTGCGGACGACGACTACACCTTCTACGCGGGCCGTTCGGCGAGCGGCGAGAAGCCGGATCTGGTCCTGCCGGCGCTCGATTTCGTCTCGATCCACATGTATCCGTTCACAAACACCTCCGCCTGGGACTGGCAGCAAACGGCCGTGGCCGCGGGCCCGAGCCGGGCGGCGGCGATGATGGCCGCCGCCCTGCAGAACGCGCAGAGCGATTACGCCGCGGTCGCGAACTACAGCTACACGACCGCGACCGGCCAGGTCACGACCATCGGCGCGTCCCTGCCGATCACGGTCGGCGAGACCGGCTGGAAGGCCGTGGCGACCAATCCGGCGGCGGCGATCGAGGCCATCACCAACCCCGCGATCGCCAACCCGGTCAACGCCAAGTGGTACTACGACCTGATGTCGTCCTGGCGCGGATCGGGCGCGCCGGTCAACGTGTTCTGGTTCGAGGCCTTCGACGAGGCCTGGAAGGGCACGGACGACGGATGGGGACTGTGGGATGCGACGCGAACGGCCCGCTATGCGCTCTGCGGCACGCCGGCCGGGTCCGCCTGCAACTCGACCCTGTACTCGGGCGCCGGCTGGTACCACTGAGCCGGGCGCGAACGAACCACGATGCAACGAGCCGACCGTATTCGGGAGAACCGCGTGACCACCAGGACTTCGAGACTCGTGCCGCTCGCCGGAGCGCTGCTGCTCACGGCGCCCGCCTTCGCCGCGCAATACGGTCCGCTCGAGATCTCGGGCTTCATGAAGGATGAGTATTCCTGGTGCGACAACTGCTCGCGCGGCCTCGTGAACCCCTCGCCCTTCGATCCGCGCGGCGCACTCACGCCGGCGAGCCCCAACCCGCCGCTCAACCAGGGCGGACCGTCGTATTCGACCTCGGCCAACCTGGGCCTCGCCATGCTCACGCTCGGCTTGACCCATGAATTCTCCAATGCGTTCAAGATCGAGGCGAAAGCGAGCGGCCGCGTGCGCAACAACGCCGCCGACATCTACAACCAGTACCTGATCGACGGCCACATCGGCATCGAGCATCCGGTCTACGGAACCCTGCAGATCGGCGTGTTGCCTTCGCGATCGTGGAGTCGCGCGGACGCCTTCGCGTACCGCCTCGGACTGTCGACCTCCTGGGCCGAATCGGGCGCCGGCTACGGCGTGTTCAAGCAGGCCGTGCGTTACACCTCTCCGGAGATCGATTTCGCGCTCGGCAAGCTCACGCTCGAAGCGACCTACGCGACCGCCAAGCGCAATTACCCGCTCAACTACTCGTCACTCCTCGCGACCGTCACGCCGGCGAACTACCAGTATTTCTACGGGCCGCCGAAGCCGCAGCTCCTCGAACTCTTCGCCCAGTACTCGAACCAGAAGAACCTCATCGAGCTCATCTATCAGCAGAGCGAGGGCGGGTATCAGAGCTCGTTCACCAAGGGCGCGTTCACCGGCGCGATCGGCAGCCCCAACACGAGCGCGACCGCCGCACCCGGCTATCAGCCGCCGAGAGAGAGCCTGGTGCTGCTCGAGGGCGATTACTGGTTCCGGCCGCAATGGCGCATCACCTACGGCCTGAAGCGCAACGAATGGTCGGGCCAGCAACAGCAATGCGACTTCGGCAACGCGGTCACTCCGGCCGGCGTAAACTTCTCGGGCTGTTTCTGGGACCAGGCGGGCTTCAATTACGCCAGTGACAATCTGCGCCATCATGCGGTCGAGTACGACGCCCTGGCGGGCCTCGCCTACACGCGGGACCTTTGGACGTTCACGATCGGCGGTGTGCGCATGAACAAGGCCTACGTGAAGACGCCGACCGAATGGGGCCAGAGCAATACGGCGACGTTCGTGAACCTCGGCGTCTATCGCAAGATGCCGGAAGTGCTCCGCGGCTTCGAGGTCTACGGCGGCATCGCCCGCGTGATGTTCGGGCGGCAGGGCCCGGCTCCGCTCAGCATGCCGAACAACACGGCCGACTTCGGCGTCGATCCGCGTACCAGCCGCTCCGGCAATTCGCTGACCATCGGAGCGAATCTGAACTTCTGAACCCTGAGGGGGCGCAGCCGTCATGCGCGAATCGACCCGAGCGCGGAATTTCCGTCCCATCGCCGCCGGCCGTGCCGCGCGCAGCCCGTTGGGCGGCGCGTTGCTGCTCGGCGGCTCGCTCCTGCTCGGCGGCTCGCTGCTGTTCGCCCACCCGGCGCACGCGGCACGCGTGAGTCTCGGTCTCGGCGCCTACGAGGACGCACCGCACTCCGGATTCTTCGGGTCCGATCCGGTTCCGCCGGACCCCAAATATCGCACCGGGCCCGCCGCCGAGCGCGCGGCGCCGACGAACCAGTGGTATTCCTCGCTGATGTTCGTCGATCCGTCGTTCCCGATCTATGCGCAGCCGATGACCTATCGGGCGACGACCCAAGGCCTCGAGCTCGGACTGCCCGACCGGCAATTCGACTCGCCGGACGGCAAGCGGCGCGAAGTGCGCTATCCGCACCGGGCGGCCATGATCGTCGAACCGGTGGGATTCGCGGCGCGGCCACCGCGCCTCAGCGATTTCTCCGACTGGCTCGCCGAGATCCGCTGGGACGGACCGAACGGGGCGAACCTGAGCGCCCGCGTCCTGCACGGCGATCCCTTCAGCTACTACCAATGCGCCTGCACGGAGATCCGCTTCGCGTTCGCACAGTCGGCCACGCGGCTCGTGGATCCGGCGAGCGGCGATCCCGGGATCGCGGCGGTCGAGATCGGCAGCCACGCCTATGCGATCTATGCGCCGACCGGCGCGAACTTCCAATGGAGCGGCGATCAGTCGCTGCTGTTGCATCTGCCGAAGGGCAAAGGCTATTTTTCGGTGGCCGGCCTGCCCGATGCCCGGTCCGGGACCGCGCGGCAACTCGCCAAGTACGCCTACGCGTTTCCGGTGGACACGCGCGCCGAGTACGCCTACGACCCCGCCTCGAGCACGGTGAGCACCGTCTTTCGCACGACCACGCAGGCCATGCAGGGCGAGGAGCACACCCCGCTGATGGGCATCTACCCGCATCAGTGGAATGCGATGGCCTCCGCGCCTCAGCCCCTGTTTCAGTACGACTCGCCGCGCGGCCCGATCCGCGTGATCGCGGCGGATCAATTCACCACGAAACTCACCTATCACGGCTTCGTGCCCTATTGGCCCGGACTCGAGTCGGACAAGGACCGCAAGGCCGTCGACCGGTTGCTGGTCGGCGACGCGGCCCGCTCCGGCCAGCTGTTCGAGACCCATGGCTATGGCACGTACTGGGTCGGCAAGGGGCTCGGCGCGGCCGCGCAGCTCATGAACGTCGCCGCGGCCGAAGGCGAGGGTTCGATCCAGCGGAAGATGCAGGCGACGATCGAGCACCGCCTGCAATCCTGGTTCGACGATCGCCATGCGACCCACTTCATGCAGGACGCGAGGATCGGCAGCTTCATCGGACTACCCGAGGAGTTCGGCAGCGTCACACACATGAACGACCACCACTTCCACTACGGCTACTGGCTCATGGCCTCGGCGAACGTCGCGCTGCGCGATCCGGCCTGGGCGGCGCCGGACCACTGGGGCGGCATGGTGGGCCGGTTGGTGGACGACATCGCGACCGCTCGGCGGGACCGCAAGGACTTTCCGCATCTGCGAAATTTCGACGCCTACGCCGGTCATTCCTGGGCATCGGGCGACCAGGAGATCTTCGACGGCAACAACCAGGAGTCCTCGTCCGAGGCGGTCAACGCCTGGGCGGGACTCATCCTCTGGGGCGAGGCGACCGGCAACCGCGCTCTGCGCGACCTCGGCATCTACCTCTACACGACCGAGATCCATTCGATCCATACCTACTGGTTCGACCTGCACCACACGGTGCTCGCCGCCGATTACGGCAAGCCCTTCGCAAGCATGGTCTTCGGAGACAAGTACGCCTACAACACCTGGTGGACCGAGGAGCCTCGACAGATCCTCGGCATCAACGCGATCCCGATCACGCCGGCCTCGACGTATCTCGGACGCGACCCGGCCTACGTGCGAAGCCTGTTTGCGGAGCTTCCGGCCGACGTCGCGAACTACGAGAAGCACGGCGGCTCCGACGGCACGCCGAAGGACATCTGGCAGGACGTGCTCGCCTCGTTCCGGGCGCTCGGCGATCCGGCGAGCGGCCTCGCGCACTGGAGCGACCAGGGCAACGTCGAGGCGGGTGAGACCCGTTCGCACACGCTGTTCTGGCTGCTGAGCCTCGCTGAAATGGGTCCACCGGACTTCACGGTCACGGCCGATACGCCGCTGTACGCGGTGTTCCGGCGTGCCGACGGCACGCGGACCTACCTCGCCTATGACGCCGGCGGCACGCCGATTCGCGTGAAGTTCTCCGACGGCAAGGTGCTCGACGTGTCGCCCGGATCGCTCGCGCGCAGCCACTGAAGGGAGCGGCCATGGCGGGCGAATCCAGGTCTCCGCCATACGGCAAGCTCCGGGTCATCGACAAGATCGGCTACGGGTTCGGCGACTTCGCCTCGAACCTGTTCTGGCAGATGTTCTCGATCTTCCTGGCGAAGTACTACACGGACGTGTTCCTGCTCGGCGCTTCGACGATGGGCACGATGATGCTGGTCACGCGCAGCGCCGACGCCGCGATCGATCCGCTGATCGGCACGATCGCCGACCGCACGCACACGCGCTGGGGCCATTTCCGGCCCTATCTGCTGTGGATGTCCCTGCCCATGGCGATCACGGCGATCCTCACCTTCACGACGCCGAGCTTCGGCGGCGGCGCGAAGGTGGTCTACGCCTACGTGACCTTGTCGCTGATGATGATCGCCTATTCGGCGATCAACATCCCGTACTCGGCCCTGCTCGGCGTGCTCACACCGGATTCCACCGACCGCACCAGCGTGGTCTCCTACCGGTTCGTACTGGCCTTCCTGCCGGTGTTCATCATCGTCAATGCCACGATCCCGCTCGCGACCTGGCTGGGCGGCAGCGCGAACTCGCCGCGCGGCTGGCAGGGCGCCATGGTGATCTTCGCGGCGATCGCCGTGGTGTTCTACTGGCTGACGTTCGCGATGACCCGTGAGCGCGTACAGCCGACCCGGCAGACCGAGGGAACCCTGAGGAACGATCTGCGCGACCTGTTCTCGAACCGTCCCTGGGTGGTGCTGTGCGTGGTCGGCGTCGCCGCACTGACCTACGGCAACATCCGCAACACCGTCCTGGTGTACTACTTCGACTACGTCGTGCCGAACGGCAGCGGACACTTCGGCGGCGTGATGACCACCGGCGCGGTCGCATTCATCGTCGGAGTGGCCCTGACCTCGCCCTTGTCGAAGCGGTTCGGCAAGCGCAATTTCTACATGCTGTCGACGGCCGCGGCGGCGCTGCTCACCTTCGGCTTCTATTTCATTCCGCCCGGCAATCTGCCCCTGGTCTGGGCGGGTAACGCCCTGATCAGCCTGTTCGCCGCGCCGACCGCCCCGCTCGTCTGGGCGATGTACGCGGACACCGCGGATTATTCCGAGTGGAAATCGGGGCGGCGCGCCACCGGTCTGGTGTTCTCGGCGGCGTCGTTCGCGCAGAAATTCGGCTGGGCCATCGGCGGGGGCGGCGCCGGCTGGCTCCTCGGCTACTTCGGTTATCTGCCGAACGTCGCACAGGGCCCGCGCACGGTCCATGGCATCCTCCTGATGACCAGCATCATCCCGGCGGCGATCGCCCTGCTCGCGCTGTTCGCGCTGTACTTTTACGAGATCGACGAACCGACCGTGGAGCGCATGAGCGCCGAGCTGAAGGCTCGTCGCGGCGAGGTCGCGCCCGCCAGGGAGTCGACCGTGGATCCGGACGCGACCCCGCGCAGCGGCGCTTCGCCGCGCGCGCCGGGCGCCGCGCGACGCACGGCGCCGGTCTCGGGCGGGCTCGCGGTACAACTGGCGGCGGACTGGCCGGGGCTGGTCGAGCGCTATCGAAACACCCTCGATGCGGGCATTCACGGACTGTGTTTCAGTCCCTATGTCGCGACGCAGAGCCCGGGCGACGCGATCGACGAAGCACAGATTGGCGAGCGCCTGCGGATCATTGCCCCGTCGACCGGTTGGATCCGCAGCTTCTCGACCACCCGCGGACTCGAGCGGACCGCACCGCTCGCGCACACGCTCGGTCTGCGTACACTGGTCGGCGCCTGGCTGGGACGCGACGAGCGCGCCAACGAGCAGGAGATCGCCGGACTCGTCGAGGTCGCCCGTGCCGGCCATGCCGATCTCGTCACGGTGGGCAACGAGGTGCTGCTGCGCGGCGATCTGCCGATCGAGCGTCTGCTCGAGCACATTGCCCGGGTGCGGCGCGACCTGCCGGGCGTGCCGATCGGCTACGTCGATGCGTATTTCCTGTTCGAGGAGCGGCCGCAGTTGGTCGCCGCCTGCGACGTGATCATCGCCAACTGCTACCCGTTCTGGGAGGGCGTGCCGATCGACGACGCCATCGCCGAACTGCAGGCGATGCACGCCCGCGCCCGGCGCAGCGCCGGCGGCAAACCGGTGATCATCGGCGAGACCGGCTGGCCGCATGCCGGCAGCCCCGTCCAGGGTGCGCAACCCTCGCCGGCCGCGGCCTTGCACTACTTCGTCGAGTCGTGCCGATGGGCGCGCGAGAGCGGGGTCGAGCTGTTCTACTTCTCGGCCTTCGACGAGCCCTGGAAGTCGACCGGCGAGGGCGAGGTCGGCGCGCACTGGGGCCTGTGGGACGCCGCAGGCCGGGCGAAATATCGCTGATCAGGTCGGCGGCGGCGCCGCCGCAGCCGGGTCAAGAAGCGCCGTTCGTGCCGGCGGCCGCATCCAGGATGGCCTGCCCCAGCGCGGTATCGCCCTGGCGCTTGAGCGCTTCGCCGAGACTCAGGCGATCGCGCATCTCGCGATTCTGGCTCAGCTTGAATTTACCGACGAGCGCTTCGATCCGGATCTCGACGCCGACGATCGCCTTCAACATGGCTTGCATGTAGTCCTCCGGCGCATCGCTCATGCGCCAGGGAGCCGGCCTTGGCGCCTCGTGGGTGTCGGTCAGGCGGCCGACCACGCGGCGCAGGAACGCCTCGTCGTCGCGGAACTTCACCGCGCCCGCTGCGTGTGCGACCCGGTAGTTCCAGGTGGGCACCTGTTTGTGCGTTTCGTGTTTGCTCGGGTACCAGTTGGGACTGACGTAGGCGTCCTCCGCGCGAAACACCACCAGCACCTGACTGCCGTCGGCAACGTCCTTCCAGATCGGATTGGCGCGCGCCACGTGGCCGATCAGGGTGCCCAAGCCCTCGCCGTCCGTCTCGAGTTCGAACGGCAGGTGGTTTGCGTCCAGGCCGTTCGCACCCTGCGTCACCAGCACACCGAGCGGACGGTGGCGAATCAGCTCATGGAGCGCCTGTCGGTCCGAGACCGCGAAGTGGGCGGGTACGTACATGGTCGGTCACCGTGGTTCGCGCAAGGGCTGGTGTCCATGATAGCCGGTTGCCGGCCGACCGATCCGCCCGGGGCGGATCGGTCGGCGGGGCGGATCGCCTCAGTGGAAGCGATAGGACAGGTCCACACCGACGGTGCGCGGTTGGTTGGTCTCGACGCGGTTGTATCCCGGGTTCGGCAGGGTGAGCTGGGTCAGGAATTCGAGGGTCGCCCGCTTGTCGAACACGTTGGTCGCGAACGCGGTGACGTCGAACTTGTCCCAGCGCATGCCGACGCGAAGATTCGTCAGGGCATACGGCGAGAGCGGAGTCTGCGTGTCGGTGACGCCCTGCGGGAACGTGGTATCGACGCGCGAGCCCATGTACGTGGTCTCGAGCAGCGAATGCAAGGTCGCATCGCCGAGCGGATGGTTGTAGGTGAGGCGAACGTTGCCGGAGAACTTCGCCACTTCAGGCAAACGCTGCCCGGCCACGAAACCGTGCTCGGAGTTGCTCAACGATCCGTCGGTCTCGCCCGCGCCCATCGCCATCTCCCAACCGGCGCCGAGCAGCGCGCGGATCTCGAGCTCCGCACCCTTGATGCGTGCGTTGCCGGCGTTCACGAACAGCGGATAGTCGGCCGGCAGCGCCTCGAGCTGGATGTTGTTCCAGTTCTCGTAATACACCGCGGCGTCGACCACGGCACGGCCGTCGAGGAGCTTGAGCTTGGCGCCGCCCTCGTAGCTCCACACCGAGTCCGGCGCGTAGCCGAGAGGCGCGCCGTTCGGGAAGCCGATCTGCGTCAGCGCCTGCGTCATCAGCGGGAAGTTCGGCATCGGCTGATTGCCGCCGCCCGGACGGAACCCGCGCGCGACCGTCACGTAGTACATCTGGTCGGGTGTCGCCTGATAGGACAGGTCGAACTTCGGCGTGCTGCCGGAGTTCGACTGGTCGACGTACGTCAGCATCGGTGTGTTGGTGCCGCTCGGTTCGCCGAATCCCGAGGCGCTCATGAAGAAGTGGTTGGTGTATTTGTATCCGCGGATGCCGACGTCGACCTTCAATTTGTCCGTGATCGGATAGGTGAGATCGCCGTACAGCGCGTACTGGTCGATGTGCGTGCGTTGCAGGATCGTCCAGATATTGGAGATCGGCGAACCAATCGTCTGCGGGTTGGTGATGTCGGTATAGAGCTGCCAGTCGGATTTGAAGTTGCTGTAGAACAACCCGGCCACCCACTGGAGGCGACTCGAGTCCTTGGAGCTCAGACGGAACTCCTGGGTGAACTGCTGCGAAGGATCGATCTCCTTGCCGTAGATCGGCCCGGTGCCGTTCGGTCCGTAGAAGGTGCCCGAGGTGCCGAAGCCGCTCACCGGGTTGGTCATGTTCTCGCTGCCGTCCTGGATCAGCGTGGAACTTCGGTACCACTGGGCGGTGATCGACTTGAAGTCGAAGGCCGAGAAACTGTACTTCACGTCGAGGTTGTACACGTCCACCCGATCGGTCGTCGGCTCGGGGATCAGGAACGGTTCGTAATGGGCATTGGTGCCGGGCACGCTGTCGTAGGCACTTGGTCCGTCCTGCGTGAGGGTCTGGTAGAACACGAACGGCGTGATCGTCAGGTCGTCGGTGGGGCGCCATTCGAGCGTGGCGCGCACGCCGTCGAGCCGGGTCGCGTTCGAACGCGGCTCGTTCACGACATTGGTCGAGCTCTGCAAAGCGCCCAGCACGTCGCCGCGCGCGGTGCCACCGTTGGCGGGCTGGGGAAACGTGTCGAAGGCGATGCGGTTGATCCAACCGCTCGTATAGGAATCGGTACCGACCACGCGCAGCGCCGCCTTCTCGCCGAGCGGCAGATTGAACATGGCGTTCTCGGAGTTGTTCATACCGCCGCCGCGAGCGGTGTTCGACACGGAACTATCGACGCTCCCGAGGACGCGATTGAACACCGGCTCGTGGGTGATCAGGCGCACGGTGCCGCCCATGGAGCCGGATCCGTACAGCGTGCCTTGCGGACCGCGCAGGACCTCGACGCGCTCGAGATCGTAGAGCGCCGGATCGATCACCACCTTGCCGTTCTGCGCTGCCGCCGGCGCGGTCATGGCGATGTCGTTGAGGTAGAACCCGACCGTCGGTGAATTGCCGCCGCTCGAGTCCATGCCGCGCATCTCGAATTCGGTCTGACCCGGACCGTTGCTCTTCATCGACACGCTCGGCACGGTCGCCGCGAGCTCGTTGAAGTCGGCGATGCCGCGATCCTGGAGGTTGGCGCCGGAGACGGCCGTGATCGCCATCGGGGTGGTCTGCAGGGTGGTGGCGTGCTTGGTCGCGGTGACGATGATCTCGCCCAGTTGGGAATCTCCCGCCGCGGACGCCGCCGGGGCGGCGACGCCCTGGGCGAAGATCGGCGCGGCCGACAGGGCGGCGACCGACGCGGTCGCGACTGCGGCAAACGCGCGAGTACTGAGCATTTTTCTGGACATGGCGTGAATCCCCCGGAGACTCTACTGTTGAAGAAAAAAGAACGGTGCCGCGGCGCCTGCCTCGTCGCCGCTACCTGAAGTTCGCGCCGGTAGCCGCCGATGGCGGCTCGGGCGGTGAGGCCGGACTACCCGAATCATTCGGCTCCTGCAGACACGGGGTGGGCCGACGGAACCCCCGGGTCAGATGGATCAGGACGCCGAAGCCGATGGCGACCCAGATGAGTCCCAGGCGAACGGCGCGACCATCGAGCCTGGACAGCAACCAAAGGTCGATCGCGGCCCCGCAGGCGGGCGCGACGACCCAGGCCCAGGCGTTGCGATCGCCACGGTGACCGCGACCTCGCCACCAGAGCGCGATCACCGACAGGTTCACGGCAGCGAAGGCACTGAAGGCGCCGAAGTTGATGAATGACGTGGAGCTCTCCACGGTCAGGCCGAAGGCGAGCAGGCCGACGACCCCGGTGAGGACGACGCTCGCGGCTGGAGTACCGAACACCGGGTGAAGCCGGCCGAGCCCGCGCTTCGGCAGCACGCCATCGCGTGCCATGGCATAGATCAGCCGAGCGCCTGCCGCCTGCGCGGCGATCCCGGAGGCGAGTTGCGCGATGATCATGCCGATCAGCAATACGGCGGCGAACCAGGCGCCGCCGATGCGCCGGGCGATCTCCATGGCGGCCGCGGCCGGGTCGGCGAACGCGGCGCCCGGATGTACGAGCTGGGCGGTGTACGCCACCAGAATGAAGATCCCGCCGCCGATCGAGGCGGTGAGCCAGATCGCGGCTGGCACGGTTCGCTGCGGCGACTGGGCCTCTTCGGTCAGGGTGCTGACGGCATCGAAGCCGAGAAACGAATACGCGGCGATCGCCGCGCCGGCCGAGATCGCCTCGGGCCCGCTGTGCGGATCGAGGAACGGCAGAGCGCTCACCAGTCCCGCCGTGCCCGCCCGCGACATCACGTAGGCAACCGCCAGCGCGACGAAGATCGCGATGATGAGGAACTGCAGCCCCATCAGCAGCGCATTCGCGGTCTTGGCGATCTTGAATCCGATCACGTTCAGGACCGTGGTCAGGACGATGAACGCCAGGATCCAGGTCCACGCGGGAATCGCCGGATAGGCCTCGGTGAGGTAGGCCGCGCCGATCAGCCAGATCACCATCGGCAGGAACAGATAGTCGAGCAGAATCGCCCATCCGACCATGAAGCCGACGCGATCGTCGATCGCATTGCGCACGTAGGTGTATGCCGAACCGGCCACCGGCATCAGGCGCGCCATGCGGCTGTAGCTCAGGGCCGTCAGCATCATGGCGAGCAGCGCAAGGAGATAGCTCGCAGCGCTCGCGCCCCGCGATGCCTGCGCGACCACGCCGAAGGTTCCGAGGACGATCAGCGGTGCGAGATAGGCGACGCCGAACAGGACGAGCGCCGGAAGTCCGAGTCGCCGCCGGTTGGTCGGGTCAGTCACGGCTCATTCGCCGGCCGGGGCGGTATCGGGCCGCCACCGCTGCGGGGTGATCGCCCCGTCGTAGCAAGGAAGCCTGATCGGCCGATCCTCGGGATTGAACTGCATCCACACGCGGTTATGCCCGCAGGTGCCGCGCTCGCGCGTCATGCGGACCCGGTCCAGGTCGAGCTCGTCGAACAGCATCGACGGCGCGGCGTCCAGGGTCTCCTTGCGCAGCTCGCCTTCCGGGCCGACGATCGCGCTGCGGCCCATGCCGACCGGCGCCGCACAGTTCACCGTGACCAGGAACAGCTGATTGAAGATCGCGTTCGCCCGAGCGAGGAGCAGCTCGTGCTCCCGGTCCGTGGTGGTCGTCTTCACGAGATTGAGAACGAGCTCGGCGCCCATCCAGGCGAGCTGCCGGGTGCACTCCGGGAACCAGACGTCATAACAGATCGACAGGCCGATCCGGGCGCGCCCCGGAATGTCGAACGTCACG
This sequence comes from Gammaproteobacteria bacterium, assembly GCA_028870275.1. GTDB lineage: Bacteria > Pseudomonadota > Gammaproteobacteria > Steroidobacterales > Steroidobacteraceae > Bog-1198. The sequence goes on from JAGWPY010000047.1 coordinate 24,649, forward strand.
AAGCGCTCGCCCGGGTCGAAGGATTCGGTCGGACGCCAGGGAAACACCTTGCGGTAGCG
>JAGWPY010000048.1 GCA_028870275.1 Gammaproteobacteria bacterium
GGAGCCGTGCCTTGGCCCGCGCGAACTCCGCCTCGCTCAGCGTACCGCGCTCGCGCATCGACTCCAGTTCCTTCAATTGGTCGCTCAGTGCCATGATCCCGATCCTCCGCATCCCTTTCTACCTTAACCCCGCAGTGGCCGCTTTGTTGCAACCGCCGCTCGCGCAAACGCCGATCCCGCCCCACCGTCTCGCTGCCGGTCCCGCTACTGCCCTGATCTGGGCGCGGTGGTAAGATCGGCCGACACCGTCGGCTCGCGCCGACCGCTGCATCCACGGTTTGGAGAACTCCCTTGTACACCTTGCATTTGAACGGCCACGTACGCTCGATCGACGTCTCGCCCGACACGCCGCTCCTGTGGGTGTTGCGCGATACCTTGAACATGACAGGGACCAAGTTCGGCTGTGGCGCCGCGCTGTGCGGCGCCTGCACGGTGCACCTCGACGGCGTGCCGGTGCGATCCTGTTCCATCCCGATCAGCGCCGCCGCCGGTAAGCGGGTGACCACCATCGAGGCGATCGGCGAGAGCGCCGTCGGCCGCGCCGTACAGAAAGCCTGGCTCGCACTCGACGTGCCCCAGTGCGGATATTGTCAGTCGGGGCAGATCATGAGCGCCACCGCACTACTGCAGAGCAAGGCCTCGCCGAGCGACGAGGACATCGACGCCGCGATGAGCGGCAATATCTGTCGCTGCGGTACGTACAACCAGATTCGCGCGGCGATCAAGAACGCCGCCGCGGATCTCGCCGGAGGGCAGCATCGATGAACGTCGTCGCCCCGCAATCCCGCCGACAATTTCTCAAGGTCTCCGCCCTCGCCGGCGGCGGCCTCTTGATCGCGATCGCGGTACCAGCTGCCGGACGCTTCGCCGAAGCCGCGGAAGCGACCGATACTGCCGCGCCGTTCGCGCCGAACGCATTCCTGCGCATCACGCCCGACGGCCGCGTGACCGTGGTCGTCGGCTATTCCGAGATGGGTCAGGGCGTGCTCACCGCGGTGCCGATGCTGGTCGCCGAAGAGCTCGATGCCGACTGGTCCATGGTGCACTACGAACAGGCGCCGTCGGACCCGGTCTACAAGAACCCGATCTTCGGCTTTCAAGGCACGGGAGGATCGACCACCGTGCGCGCGAGCTGGCAACCGATGCGCGAGGCCGGCGCGACGGCGCGTGCGATGCTGGTCGCCGCAGCCGCGCAGCGCTGGGGCGCCGCACCCGCGGACTGCCGCACCGAAGCCGGCCGCGTGCTGCACACCGACGGCCGCTCGCTCGGCTATGGCGAACTCGCCAACGAGGCGGCCCGCCAGCCCGTTCCCGCGCAAGTGAAGCTCAAGGATCCGCAGCAATTTCGCATCCTCGGCCAACCCCATGAGCGGCTCGACACGCCGGTGAAGATCGACGGTAGCGGCCGTTTCGGCATCGACGTCCGAGTGCCCGGCGCCTATACCGCGGTGCTTGCCCGGCCCCCCGTGCCGGGCGCCAAGCCCGTGCACTGGAATGCCGACCGCGCCCGTGCGATGCGCGGCGTCAAGACCGTGGTCGAGGTGCCGGGCGGCATCGCGGCGGTCGCCGACGGCTATTGGAACGCCAAGAAGGCGCGCGACGCGCTCGAGGTGAAATGGGACCTCGGCGGCAACACCGCCTGGTCCGATCAGAAGATCCACGAGCAGTTCGCCGCGAACGTCGAGCAACCCGGCGTCGTGGCTCGCAAGGTGGGCGACGCACCGGCGGTGCTCGGCGAGAAGCACGATGGCCGGCGCCTCGAAGCGGTCTACGAGGTGCCCTACCTCGCGCATGCCTGCATGGAGCCGATGAACGCCACCGCCTCGGTCCATGCGGACGGCATCGACATCTGGGGCAGCGTCCAGGCGCCCGGAGCGATCCAACAGGCGCTGTCCGCCGCGTTCCACTTCAAGCCCGAACAGATCCGCGTGACGACGACGTTGCTCGGCGGCGGCTTCGGCCGTCGCTTCGGCATGGATTTCATCTTCGACGCGGCCTTCGTTTCCAAGGCCATCGGCGCGCCGGTGCACGTGATGTACCCGCGCGAGGACGACATGCGCGCCCAGTTCTACCGGCCGGCCGCGCTGCTCAAGTTCTCGGCGGTCCTCGATCGACAGGGCCAGCCGGTCGCGCTGCGCATGAACACGGCCTGCGCGTCGATCGCCAAGTCCGCGAGCATGCCGCTGCGGGGCGGGCTGGACAGCTTCGCGGTCGAAGGCCTGACCGCCTGTCCGTACCGGATGCCGAATCTGCAGATCGAATGGAACGAGAGCGAGCCGCCCTACGGCGTGTGGTTCTGGCGGTCCGTCGGGCACTCGCAGAACATCTTCTTCATCGAAGGCATCATCGACGAGATGGCGAATGCCGCCGGGCGCGATCCGTACGAGTATCGGCGCGAGCTCCTCACGCAGGCGCCCCGCTACCGCAACGTGCTCGAGCTCGCGGCCGAAAAAGCCGGCTGGTCCACGCCGCCCGCGCCGGGACGCCATCGCGGCATCGCGGTGGGCGAGTCCTTCGGCAGTTACGTCGCCGAAGTGGTCGAGGCCTCGGTCGCCGACGACGGCTCGGTCAAAGTGCATCGCGTGGTCTGCGCGGTCGACTGCGGACGCGTCGTCAATCCGCGCATCGTCGAACGGCAGATGGAAAGCGCGATCGTCTATGGGCTCTCGGCGGCGCTCTACGGACGGATCTCGATCGAACAGGGCCGGGTGCGCGAATCGAATTTCAACGATTACCCGGTGCTGCGCATGCGCGAGACGCCCACGGTCGAAGTGCACATCCTGCCGAGCACCGAGAACCCGGGCGGAGTCGGCGAACCGGGCCTGCCGCCGCTCGCGCCGGCGCTCGTCAACGCGATCCACGCCGCCACCGGCAAGCGGCTGCGTTCACTGCCGATCGATCCTAAGTCGTTGAAGAAGGCCTGATCGTGACCGAGAACCCGTCGAACCCTGCGTCGCGCAAAGCGCCCGGTCCCATGCCCCGGCGCGTACTCGGCCGCAGCGGCCTTGAGGTCTCGGCGCTCGGCCTCGGCTGCATGGGGATGAGCCACGGCTACGGACCGCCCGGGGAGCGGCGCGCGATGATCGCCCTGATCCACGCGGCGATCGATCACGGCGTGACGTTCTTCGACACCGCCGAAGTGTACGGACCCGACACCAACGAGGAACTCCTCGGTGAGGCCCTGACGTCGCGGCGCGCCGAGGTCGTGATCGCGACCAAGTTCGGCTTTCGTATCGCCGACGGCAAGATCGCCGGACTCGACAGCCGGCCCCAGCACATTCGCGAGGTCGTCGACGCCTCGCTCGCGCGGCTGCGCACCGATCACATCGACCTCCTGTACCAGCACCGGGTCGATCCCGAGGTGCCGATCGAAGAGGTCGCCGGCACCGTGCGCGAACTGATCGCCGCCGGCAAGGTGCGCCACTTCGGTCTGTCCGAAGCCGGCGTCGAGACGATCCGTCGCGCGCACGCGGTGCAGCCGGTCACGGCGCTGCAAAGCGAGTATTCGTTGTGGTGGCGCCAACCGGAAACGACGGTACTGCCCGTGCTCGAGGAACTCGGCATCGGCTTCGTGCCGTTCAGCCCGCTGGGGCGCGGTTTCCTCACCGGCAAGATCGACGAGCACACGACGTTCGCGGAGGACGATTTCCGTAACCTCGTGCCGCGGTTCGCCCCGAGCGCACGCAAATCCAATCTCACCCTCGTCGAGCGTCTCGCGGGCGTTGCCTCGCGGCTGCAGGCGACGCCGGCGCAGCTCGCGCTCGCCTGGCTGCTCGCACGCAAGCCCTGGATCGTGCCGATCCCGGGTACGACCAAGCCGTCCCGCCTGGAGGAGAACCTGGCCGCCGCGCACATCCACTTGAGTCCGGCGGACCTCCACGAGATCGAAGAGGCGGCCAGCATCGCCGTCGAAGGCGACCGCTATCCGGAGAGCATGAATCGCATGGTCGGACGCTGAATCCGTGTCGCAGTTCGCGGTTCGCGCCTTCGCGGCGCTCGCCGCGGGCCATTTGCGGCAGAATTCTCCGTCCACTCCATCCAAGAATCCCGAGCCAGGATCAAGAGCAGATGTGCGGAATCGTCGGAGTCGTCGCTGAACGCAATGTCGTACCGATCCTACTCGAGGGCTTGAGGCGCCTCGAGTATCGCGGCTACGACTCCGCGGGCATCGCGGTGCTGAGCCAGACCGGAGCGTTGACGCGCGTGCGCACGGTCGGCAAGGTTCAGGCGCTCGCCGATGCGATCGAAGCCGCACCGATGCACGGCCCGGTCGGCATCGCGCATACCCGCTGGGCGACCCACGGGGCGCCGTCGACCCGCAACGCCCATCCGCACATTTCCCGTGACGGTGTCGCGCTGGTGCACAACGGCATCATCGAGAACCACGAGACCTTGCGCGCCGAACTGAAGCGTCTCGGCTACACGTTCGATTCGGACACGGATACCGAGGTCGTCGCCCATCGCATCCACCATCATCTCGGCTCGGCCGGCAATCTGTACGCGGCGGTACGACGCACCGTTGCCGAGCTCGAGGGCGCGTACGCGATCGCGGTCGTCGCCGAAGCCGACCCCGACTGCATCGTGGTCGCACGCCAGGGTTGCCCGGTCGTGGTCGGCGTCGGCATCGACGAGAACTTCGTCGCTTCCGACGTGAGCGCGCTGCTGCCGGTGACCCGCCGCTTCATGTTCCTCGAGGAAGGCGACGTCGCCCAGGTCCGGCGTCATTCGGTCACGATCCACGATCGCGACGGTCACCCCGTGACCCGCGAACTGCGCGAGAGCGAGCTGTCGGCCGACGCGGTCGAGCGCGGCCAGTACCGACATTACATGCAGAAGGAGATCCACGAGCAACCGCGCGCGATCTCGCAGACGCTCGAAGGCCGTGTCGCGCACGGCCATCTGCTCGAGGCCGCCTTCGGACCCGCGGCCGGCGAGATCTTCTCGCGCGTCCGCGCCGTGCACTTCGCCGCCTGCGGCACCAGTTACCACGCCGGCCTTGCCGCCTGTTATCTCATCGAACAGTTTTGCCGCATCCCGGCGCGAATCGAGTATGCGAGCGAATTCCGCTACCGCAACCCGGTCGTCACCGCCGATACCTTGTTCGTGGCGATCTCCCAGTCGGGCGAGACCGCCGATACGCTGGCGGCGCTGCGCAGCGCCCGGCGCGGCGGCTATCTGTCGACGCTGACCATCTGCAACGTCGCGGAAAGCTCGATGGTCCGCGACTCGGATCTGGTGATGCTCACGCGTGCCGGCGCCGAAATCGGCGTCGCCTCCACCAAGGCGTTCACGACCCAATTGACCGCTCTCGGCATGCTGATCGCCGCGCTCGGCCGACATCGCCGCGCGGCGGGATTCGACGAGGCCGCCTTGATCGCCGAGCTCCTTCACCTGCCCAACCTGGTCGAAAAGACCCTCGCCCTGGATCCGGCCGTGCGCCGTCTCGCCGAAGCCTTCGTCGACAAGCATCACGCGCTGTTCCTCGGACGCGGCACGCTGCACGCCATCGCGATGGAAGGCGCTCTCAAACTCAAGGAAATCTCCTACATCCACGCCGAAGCCTATGCGGCGGCCGAGCTCAAGCACGGTCCGCTCGCATTGGTCGACGAGGACATGCCGGTCGTCGCGATCGCGCCCAACAACGAACTCCTCGAGAAGCTCAAGTCGAACCTGCAGGAAGTGCGTGCACGCGGTGGCCGCCTATACGTCTTCGCCGATCCGGCGGCCGGCATGCAGAGCGGCGACGGACTTACCGTGATCGAGATGCCCGAGTCCTGCACGGCGATCCAGGCACCAGTCGCCTTCACGGTGCCGCTGCAGCTGCTCGCTTACCACGTCGCGATCCTCAAAGGGACCGACGTCGATCAACCTCGCAATCTCGCCAAGAGCGTGACCGTCGAGTAGTCGGGGGTTCGCCGGGATGGACGCAAAGCGAGAAGGCGTGACCTGATGAACGCGTCATCCCCCATGCGGGGACTTCGGATCGCCCTCGCCGCGCTGGCCGGCGTCGTGCTGCTCGGCGTGTACGGGGTGCTCTATACCGCCTTCGCCATCGGCGACCAGATCACCCTGTACACCGGAACCTGTTTGATGCTCGGTGCACTGCTGTGCATCGGGGCGTTCGTCGCAAGCTTTCGCAGCACGGCGTACTGCATTTTGCTGTACGCGATCGCCCTGGTTCCCGTGAGACTGCTGGGTCGCGCCGATCTCGCCTTTCAGAAGCAGCGCGAGCTGCGCAGCGTGCAGGCACGACGCGACATACGTGCCGACGACTTGCGCTCCCCGGTCCGGCTGATCTGTCCGAACGGGGATATCGCCGTTCTCACCCACGGCGACGGCGGCTACAACATCATGCTCGTGCCAAAGAACCCGCAGGTTCTGCCGGAGAGTCTGGCTTGGGACAATACCAACCCGAACGCTCCCGCCCCTCTCCCCATCGGCCTGGACCACTATCTCGAAGCGCACGCGGACTGCACGAGCCCCCAGTACCCCTCGCTACACGCCCTGTTCGGTCATCTCGAGGATCTCTATCGGCAAGAACACCCGTCCGCGCAAGGACCGCCTGCCAA
>JAGWPY010000049.1 GCA_028870275.1 Gammaproteobacteria bacterium
AGACATCTTCGTCTTGGCGGTGGTGCTGATCTCGACGCTGGCCGGCGTGATGCGCGGCTTCGTGCGCGAAGCGGTCGCGCTCGCCTTCCTGGTGGGCGGCGTGGTCGCGGCCTGGATGCTGGGTCCGCGACTCGAGCCGCATCTCGGCGGGTATCTCGCCGAGCCTTCGGTGAGGCCCTGGGTTGCGCGGCTCGCCATCCTGATCGCCGCGCTGCTGGTCGGTATGCTGGTCGGCGCTTTGCTGCAGCACCTGATGCGCAGCGCCGGCCTCGGCCTCGTCGACCGCATGATCGGACTCCTGTTCGGTGCTCTGCGGGGCGCCATTCTGGTCGGACTACTGGTGATTTTCGGCGAAATCGTCCACCTCGACCACGAGTCCTGGTGGACGCGATCGAAGCTGCTGCCCTATGGACACATGATCGGCCAATGGGAACGGGCGCTGGCCGGCGGGCAGCGCGGGCGGCATTTCACGATCCACCGGTCGTCCGACGACGCGGGCGTGTGAAGCGGAGGTATCGGCATGTGTGGAATCGTTGGAATCGTCGGAGTCGATGCGGTCAATCAGCGGCTGTATGACTCGTTGATCGTCCTGCAGCATCGCGGCCAGGACGCGGCCGGCATCATGACCGCCGAGGCCGGTGCGCTGCACATGCGGCGCGACGCGGGGCTGGTGCGCGACGTCTTCCAACAGAAGCACATGCTGAAGCTCAAGGGCAACATCGGCATCGGGCATGTACGCTACCCGACCGCCGGCTGCGACGGTGCCCAGGAAGCGCAACCGTTCTACGTGAACTCGCCCTATGGCATCTGCCTCGCGCACAACGGCAATCTCACCAACGCGCGCGAGCTCACCGAGGTGCTGGTGCGCGAGGACCGGCGCCACCTGAATACCTCGTCCGATTCCGAAGTGCTGCTGAACGTGCTCGCCTCCGAGCTGCAGCGCGTCGGCACCCCGCGGGTCACTCCCGCGGACATCTTCGCGGCGGTCAACGCCGTCTATCGGCGCTGTCGCGGGGCCTACGCGGTGGTCGCGATGGTCATCGGCCACGGAATCCTCGGATTCCGCGATCCGAACGGCATCCGGCCGCTGGTGATCGGCTCGCGCGAAACCGCCAAAGGAGTCGAGTGGATGCTCGCCTCCGAGAGCGTCGCGCTCGACATGCACGGGTTCAAGCTGGTACGCGACGTCGCGCCCGGCGAGGCCGTGTTCATCGACGAACAGGGCCGCTTCTACGCCCAGGCCTGCCTCGCAAGCGTGCGGCACACGCCCTGCATCTTCGAGTACGTGTATTTCGCCCGGCCCGATTCGATCATCGACAATATCTCGGTCTACAAGGCGAGGCTTCGCATGGGCGAGCACCTGGCCGAGAAGATCCGCCGCGAGCGGCCGGACCACGACATCGACGTCGTGATCCCGATCCCCGACACGAGCCGCACGAGCGCCCTGCAGGTCGCCCAGCGGCTCGGAGTCAAGTATCGCGAAGGCTTCATCAAGAACCGCTACATCGGCCGCACCTTCATCATGCCGGGGCAGGCGGAGCGCAAGAAATCGGTGCGCAGCAAGCTCAACGCGATCGACCTGGAGTTCCGCGGCAAGAACGTGCTGCTGGTGGACGACTCGATCGTGCGCGGCACGACCTCGGCGCAGATCATCGACATGGCCCGGGAGGCCGGCGCGCGCAAGGTGTACTTTGCCTCGGCCGCGCCACCGGTGCGCTATCCGAACGTCTATGGCATCGACATGGCGAGCACCGAAGAGCTGGTCGCCTCGGGCCGCAGCGACGAGCAAGTCCGCGAGATGATCGGCGCGGACTGGCTGATCTATCAAGACCTCGCCGACCTCGTACATGCGGTGCGGCACGACAATGCCAAGATCGCCAATTTCGACACCTCCTGTTTCTCGGGCGAGTACGTCACCGGCGACGTCACGCCCGAATATCTCGCGCGGGTCAAGGGCGAGCGCTCCGACGCCGAAAAGCAGCGCAAGCGCGACGCCGGCGGCCGGGGACTGAAGCCCGTTCGAGCCATCTAGGCGGGGCGGGGCGACGGTCTTGCGGCTCCTGGTGATCGCCGCGCGCGACGAGCACCGGCTCCTGGTGCGCAAGCACGTCGAGGTGGAGTGGCCGGAGGCCGTGGTCGCCGAACACGCGCTCGGCGTCGATCCGCCGCTCGATCCGTTGTTCGAGGCGAACGGGTTCGACGCGGTGGTGCTCATCGGCGCGGAGCCGCTCGAGCCGCTCGCGCGTCTTGCCGAGCAATTTCGCGAGCGGGCGGACTTCGCGCCGATCGTATTCATCGGGCTCGGCGGCGAGGGGCGCGGTGCGCCGGCGGCGCGCCGCGGGCTCGAAGTGCTGATCGGTGCGAGGATCGACCGGACCGCGTTGCTCGATGCGCTCTCGCGTGGCGCCCGCGACCGGCGAGCCGCGGTCGCCGCGCAGCGCGCCCGCCCGGATGCCGAGCAGCGCCAACGATTCGGGTCGGCGCTGATCCGCGGCCACCGCTGCATCCGCCAGCTGGGCAGCGGCGGCATGTGCACCATCTACCTCGCCGAGAGCGAGCGGGCCGGACGCATCGTCGTCCTCAAGGTGTTCAGCCAGGTACCGGACGTGTCGGACCGGCACGTCGGCTTCGATCGGTTCATCCAGGAATACGAGATCGTCGCGCGGCTGAAGCACCAAAATATCGTCAGTATCTTCGATCTCGGCGTGGCCGACGATCACGCCTATATCGCGATGGAGCACTTTCCGGCCGGCGATCTGCGCGAACGGCTGAAGGAGCCGATCGCGCCCCGCGCCGCGCTCGACTTCCTCGACCAGATCGCGAGCGCGCTCGAGGCGATCCACTCCGTGGGCGTGCTGCACCGGGATCTGAAGCCCGCGAACATCATGCTGCGCGAGGACGGCAGTCTCTGTCTGATCGACTTCGGGCTCGCCAAGGCGAACGAATTCGCGGCGGAACTCACCGGCGCGCGGGAGATCTTCGGAACGCCCTATTACATGAGCCCGGAACAGGGTCACGCCGAACCGGTCGACGAGCGAAGCGACCTCTACAGTCTCGGCGTGATCTTCTACGAGATGCTGAGCGGCAAGAAGCCCTTTCGCGGGGCGACCGCGATGGAGGTCATCTACAAGCACAAGCGGGTGGCACCGCCGCCGCTGCCCGCGGGGCTCGAACGCTACGAACCGCTGCTCGCGCGTCTGCTCGCCAAGGCGCCCGCGGACCGGTTCGCGGACGCGCAAGCGCTGCGGGCGGCGATCGCGGTGCTGCGGGAGGAGCCGTGAGCGTGGCGCCGGCCGGGGAGTTGCTGCGCGTGCCGACCCCGCAAGCCTGGCTCGAGGCGGCCTGCGCACAGCGCGAGACGCTGTTGATCGACCATGCGAACTGCGAGAAGAAGGCGGCCTCGACCGCTTTGTCGCTGATGTTCGCCTATGCCGAAGATCTGGAGCTCGCCGGCAGCCTGTCGCGGCTCGCGCGCGAGGAGTTGCGCCACTACGAACAGGTCGCAAGACTGATCGGGCAGATGGGCCTCGTCCCGCGGCGGCTCGGGCCGGGCCGCTATGCCGAACGGTTGCGGCGTCTGGTCGCGCGCCAGGAGCCGCAACGCGAGGTCGACCTGCTGGTCGCGGGGGCGTTCATCGAAGCGCGCTCCTGCGAGCGTTTCGCGGCGCTCGCGCCGCGGATCGGCGCTCCGCTCGACGCGCTGTTCGGCGGGCTGCATGAAGCCGAATCGCGCCATCGCCGGCTCTATCTCGATCTCGCGGCGCGTGCCGCGGCCCGCAATGGGATTGCGCTCGGGCCGAGGATCGACGCGTTCGCCGAATTGGAGGCCGAACTGATCGTCTCCTCCGACGAGACCTTCCGGTTCCATTCGGGAGTGCCGGCCGCGGCCTGAGGCCGCGCAAGCCTCAGCCGAGCGATTCCAGGCGCGGACCCCGAGGATCCCAGCGCAGCACGCTGCCGCTGTCGTACCAGTCGCCGAGCACCCAGCGCGTACAGCGGCGGCCGTCGATCTCCACGGTGTGCACTCCGGGGCGGTGTGTGTGGCCGTGGAGCAGGCGATCGACGCCCGATCGGCGCAGCACCGTCTCGACGCTCGCCGGGTTCACGTCGGCAATCATCCGGTCGAGCGCGGCCGTGTGCGCGCGGCTGCCGGCGCGCGCCGCCTCGGCAAGAGCGCGCCGCGCGCGAACCGGCAGGGCGAGGAAGCGCCGCTGCCAGCGCGGGTCGCGCACCGTCGCGCGCAGGCGCTGGTAGGCGCGGTCGTCGGTGCACAGCGCATCGCCGTGCATGGCGAGCACGCGCACCCCGTAGAGCGTGATGATCACCGGATCCTCGACGAGCACGACGCCGCTCGCCGCCGCGAAACGCTCCCCGAGCAGGAAGTCGCGATTGCCGTGCATCACGAACACCGGGGTTCCGGTGGAGCTCAGGGCGCGCAGCGCCTCGATCACCTGGCGCTGGGTCGGGTCCGGATCATCGTCGCCGATCCAGGACTCGAACAGGTCGCCGAGCACATAGAGCGCGTCGGCGGTGGCGGCTTCGCCCGAGAGGAATCCGAGGAAACGCCGGGCGATCGCCGGATGGGCGGCGTCGATGTGCAGGTCGGAGACGAACAGAGTGGCCAAGGGTCCGCCGGCCGCGCTACGCGTGGCGCGTCGACGCGCTCAGGGGCTCGCGGGCGGCAGGCGCACGATTTTCTCGATCACCACGGGCTTGACCGGGGCGTCCTGTTTGAACGGTCCGACCGCACCCGTCGGCTGGTTGCCGATCAGATCGACCACGTCCATGCCGGCGATCACTCGGCCGAAGACCGCGTAACCCCAGCGGGCCGCGCTCGGGTCGAGTTCGCTGTTGTCGTTCAGGTTCACGTAGAACTGGCAGTCGCCGCTATGCGGATCGACCGCGCGCGCGAGCCCGACCGTGCCGCGCTGGTTCGTGAGTCCATTGCCGGATTCGTTGACCGTCTTGAACGGCGCGGGCTTCAGGTGGTAGAGCGTGTCGTAACCACCGCCCTGGATCACGAAATTGGCGATCACGCGGTGGAAAATCGTGTGCGTGTACTGGCCGCGGTCGACGTACTTCAGGAAGTTCTTCACGGTGAGCGGCGCACGGTCGGCGAACAGCTCGATGGTGAAGTTGCCGAGGTTGGTCTCGACCTCGACCTGCGGCCTTTGCGCGGGCGTCGGTGCGGTCGCGGTCCCGTCCGCGGCGAGACCCGAGCGACCCATGGCAGCCGCAACCAGAACGATGCCGACCAGTAGCTTCTTCATCCGCACTTCCGCCCTTAGACTGTACAATCTCGCGCCATGACAACGCCGGTCGTCACACGGTTCGCACCGAGTCCCACGGGGTCCGTGCATCTCGGCAACGCCCGCACGGCCCTGTTCAGCCATCTGTGGGCGCGCAAGACCGGCGGTCGCTTTATTCTGCGCATCGAGGATACGGATGTCGAGCGCAGCCAGCGAAGATTCCGCGACGAGCTGATCGCCGAACTCGCCTGGCTCGGCCTCGACTGGGACGAGGGTCCGGACGTCGGCGGCGCCTCGGGCCCGTACTCGCAGTCGGAACGGGGCGAGTTGTACGCCGCGCTGTACGCCCGGCTGGAGGCCGAAGGCCACGTCTACCCCTGTTACTGTTCCACCGAGGAACTGGAACTCTCGCGCAAGCTGCAGCGCATGGCCGGCCGGCCGCCGCGCTACGCGGGCACCTGCCGGACGTTGAGCGCGGCCGAGCGCCGGGCGCGCGAGGCCGCGGGCGCGCGCCCGACCCTGCGCTTTGCGGTGCCCGCGGAGCGGGTGATCGAATTCGACGACCTGGTGCATGGCGCCCAGCGGACCGCCAGCGCCGAGATCGGCGATTTCATCGTTCGGCGCGAGGACGGCGGCTCGTCGTTCTTCTTCTGCAACGCGGTCGACGATGCGCTGATGGGCGTCACCCACGTGCTCCGCGGCGACGATCACCTGACCAAC
>JAGWPY010000006.1 GCA_028870275.1 Gammaproteobacteria bacterium
GGCGCTGATCCCCGTGGTCGAAGGAGCGGGCGGAAGGATCAGTGACTGGCGGGGCCGATCGCTCGGATCGGACTCCGACGGCCGGGTCGTCGCGGCCGCGACCGAGATCCTGTGGCGCAAGGCGCTCGAGGTCCTCGGCGCGAACTGAGCACTGCGGGTGTCGGCGCGTCCGCGCCCTGGGGCTCGATTCCCGGCCGCGGACCCGCACGAGTCCGCGGCCGGATTCCCTCATGCGCTTATTTGCCGATTCGCCGGCTGATGCGATTTTCCCTGCGGTTCAGGATCTTGCGGTCACGCCGGGTGATGTGACCGCCGTCGCGTGCGGCCATGCGGCGTTCCTGACGGCGAACCGAGGCGTCGGCGGCATGGAGCCTGTGGGCCTGCTGCTTGGACAGCTCGCCCTCGGCCACCTGGTGATGGATCCGCGCGTTCTGAGTCTGCAGACGGTTGTTGACCTGTTCACGCCGCGGGTGGGTCTGCTGCCACGGCGTGTCCGCCGAGGCCGTTCCCGCCAGGCCGGCAAGGGCCGCCAGCGCCGCGATCGCGATCAGGCGGGAAGGACGTACGTTGATCATGGAAGCCTCCGTAAGCTGGTGAAGTGTGATGCTCGTCACGATCCGGATCGCGGCTCGGCCGCGCCACCGGGTCTTACCCGAACAGAACGCGTCCCGGCGGAAAAGGTTGAATCGCATTACGCGTTCGTAAGGTGCGCGCGTGTGCCAGGGCACCGGTCGATCGGCGGTCGCTTCGGGAAGCGCGACGATGGCGGCGAATGATGAGAGAATCGGCGCGTCGGCCAGCCGGGGATGCGGAACCACATGATTCGAGGGGAGAGCCTGGCGCCGCCGAGCAATTCGGCGCTGCGCGTGTTGATTGCGAGTCTGGCCGGCACCACGATCGAATTCTTCGATTTCTACATCTACGCGACCGCCGCGGTCCTGGTGTTTCCGCAGCTGTTCTTTCCGGCGGGCGACGCGACCTCGGCGATGCTCGAGTCGCTCGCGACCTTCGCGCTCGCATTCTTCGCGCGACCGGTGGGCTCGGCGCTGTTCGGCCACTTCGGCGACCGCATCGGCCGCAAGGCGACTCTGGTCGCGGCGCTGCTGACGATGGGGCTGTCGACGGTGCTGATCGGTCTGCTGCCGACCTACGCATCGATCGGCGTGCTCGCACCTCTCGGTCTCGCACTCTGCCGTCTCGGGCAGGGGCTCGGTCTGGGCGGTGAGTGGGGCGGAGCCGTGCTGCTGGCGATAGAGAACGCACCGCCGGGCCGGCGCGCGTGGTACGGGATGTTCCCGCAGCTCGGCGCGCCGCTCGGATTCATCGCCTCGGCCTCGGTGTTCATCGCCCTCGGCCACTTTCTCGGGGACCGCGAATTCCTCGCCTGGGGCTGGCGCGTGCCCTTCCTGTTGAGCTCGACGCTGGTGCTGGTGGGACTGTACGTGCGCCTGCGACTCGCCGAAACGGCGGCCTTCCAGCGGACGATCGACCAGGGCGAGCGGGTACGTGTGCCGATCTGGTCGGTCTGCACCACACACGCCCGGGCGATGCTCATCGGCACGTTCGCCGCCACCTCGACCTTCGTCGTGTTCTATTTGATGACCGTGTTTTCGCTCAGCTGGGGCACCACGCGGCTGCACTATCCGAGGAGCGAGTTCCTCTGGCTGCAGATGGTCGGCATCGCGCTCTTCGGCCTGTGCATCCCGCTCTCCGCGATGCTCGCCACGGGGCGCGGTAGCCGGTTGACGATCATGCTCGCCACGCTCGGCGTCATTGTCTTCGGCCTCGGCTTCGCGCCCATCTTCGCGGCCGGAACGGACGGCGCCCTGCTCGCCCTGTGCGCCGGTCTTGCATTGATGGGGTTCAGCTACGGCCCGCTCGGCACGGCGCTCGCCGAGCTGTTTCCGACACCGGTGCGCTACACCGGCGTTTCGATGACCTTCAATCTGGCGGGCATCGTCGGCGCGTCGCTGACGCCGTACGCGGCCACCTGGCTCGCGACCCACCACGGATTGAACGCGGTTGGCTATTACCTCTCGGGCGCAGGCGTGCTCAGTCTGATCGCGCTGGCGCTGCTGCCCGCCGCCGCAAGCCCGGATCCGGCATGACGATGGTGCGCGTGAGCGCATCGCCGCCGAGGAATTCGCGCAGCTGCTCGCCCTGGGCGAGCGCGTCGCCGCGGCCGAGCGCAATCAACTCGCGGGTGAAGGCGGCGTCGAACATCAGGTAGCTGGCGAGTTCGGCTCCCGCACCGCCGCGCGTACCCATGATGCGCAGCAGAGCCCGCAGGCCGCGCGGCAGGCGATGAACGTGACGCGCGGCGACCTCCTGGAGGTCCTCGCTCGGCACGATCAGCAGCGTCGACACCTTGCGCACGTCCGGTACCGCCTGGGGCGCCACCTTGGCGAACTGATTGAGACGCGCGACGTGCTCGAGATTGGCGAAGATCTGGTCCATGAACAGCGTGTCGAGCATGTACCCGAACAGCTGGCCGGCAGTCGGCGCTCCGAGCGCGCTTTGCGGCGGCCGCGCCGCCGCCTGCTCCGGCGCACGCACGCCGATGATCAACAGGCGATCTGCGCCGAGATGGATCGCGGGGCTAAGCGGCCAGAGCTGCCGTTGCGCGCCGTCGCCGTAGTAGGCCCCGTCGATCGAGACCGGCGGGAACAGGAAGGGCACGCTCATGCTCGCCATCAGATGTTCGAGGCCGAGCCGTTCCCGGCGGCCGATACGATGGATGCGATTCCAGGCATCGAGATGATCGCCGCCGTCGAAGAACGCGACCGAGGTGCCGTTGTCGTAGCCGGTGGCGCAGATGGCGAGTGCGCGCAAGGCGCCGCGCCGCACGCTCTGCCGCAGGAGCGGCCAGCGGATGCGGGCGCGCAGCAGTTCGCGCAGGGGCGTATTGTCGAGCAGGGCGAGCGGCGGGCGCAGCAGTCCGCCGGAATAGAGCGCGGCGCTCCAGCGCAGCCCGGCGCGCAGCACGCTGATGGCGTCGGCGCGAAATACCTGATCGACGCGGAAATTGGCCCAGACCTGTTCGAGCGCGGCGATCGCCGTGCGCCAGCGGAACGCTTCCGTCGCCAGCACGGACGCGGAGACCGCACCGGCGGAGGTGCCGACGATCACCGGAAACGGGTTGTCGCCATCCGGCAGCAGCTCGGCGATCGCCCGCAGAACGCCGACCTGGTAAGCCGCGCGCGCCCCGCCCCCCGGTAGTACCAGGCCGACCGTGAAGTCGGAGTCCGCTGCACGCTCGTCGGCCGCTCGCTGGGGCATGGTTCGTGTATAGCACGCCGCGCGCAGGCCCGCCATGCGCGGCCGGTTGCGGACGGGACCGCCAAACACCGCGGATCGATCAGAGTCTGCGGTTCGGGTAGGCGTCGATTTCCCGAAGCATCTCCGGGCCGCCGAGCGCCTGCATCTGTCCGACGATCCAGGCGCGTCGACGCTCGAGGTAGGCCGAGGGTGAATCGGCGCGCAGAAGCCTGGGGTCGGGCAGGACCGCGGCGAGCAGGGCGGCCTGAGCGCGGCTGAGGTGCGCGGCCGGCTCGTGGAAGAAGCGGCGCGCGGCCGCTTCGGCGCCATAGGTTCCGGGGCCGAATTCGGCGACGTTCAGATACATCTCGAGAATGCGGCGCTTGGGCCAGGTCGCCTCGATCCAGACGGTGAAATACGCCTCGAGCGCCTTGCGGAAATAGCTCTTGCCGGACCACAGGTACAGGTTCTTGGCGACCTGCTGCGAGATCGTGCTGCCGCCGCGGATCCGGTGGTGGTGCCGGTTCATTTCATAGGCGTTCTCGATCGCCTCGACGTCGAAACCCCAGTGCACCGGGAATTTCTGGTCTTCCGACGCCACGACCGCGAGCGCGAGATTCGGCGAGATGCGCCGAAGATCGATCCAGCGATGGCGGAACACGTACTGCCGGTCGTGCCGATACCAGGCCCGCAGGCGCGCTTCCACCATGAACGCGTCGATCGGAGGGTCGAGCCAGCGCAGGGGCACGACCAGCAGCGCCGACACCGCCAGCCAGCCGATCAGCAAGCGCAGGGCCAGGCGCCGCCATGGCCGGGAGGCGCCTTTGGAACGAGCCATGGGCGGGAAGGGGCTAACGGCCGCGGCGCGATCGCCGCGAGCCGTCGCGGCCGGTCACGCCTCGCTCGCGCGAGCGCTGGTGATCGTCACCGCGGTGAGCGGCACGTCCTCGAAGCCGCGGCGCCGGCCGGTCGCCACCGCGGCGATCGCGTCGATCACGTCCAGGCCCTCGCTCACCCGGCCGAACACCGCATAACCGAAGTTGCCGCGCTGGTGGTCGAGGAAGGCGTTGTCCTTCAGGTTCACGAAGAACTGCGAGGTTGCGCTGTTGATGTCGTTGGTGCGCGCCATGGACAAAGTGCCGCGCAGGTTCTTCAGCCCGTTGTCCGCCTCGTTGCGTATCGGCGAATGGGTGCGCTTCTGGGTCATGTCCTCGGTGAACCCGCCTCCCTGGATCACGAAGCCGGGAACGACGCGATGGAAGATCGTGCCGTCGTAGAAGCCCTCCTCGACATAGCGGCGGAAATTGGCCACCGTTTCCGGGGCCGCTTCGGTGTGCAGCTCGACGGTGAATGCGCCCATCGTGGTCTCGAATCGGATCATGTCGTGGTCCTCATGGAAAATTCGTTTCTGGAAATCCCAAGGCAACGCGCGGGCGCCCGGCGGCGTCGCGCAGCGAGCGGATCAGGCGAAAGCCGTGCGAGGCGAGCAGCGCCGCCACGGCCTCGGCCTGATCGGCGCCGTGCTCCAGGGCGACGAAGCCGCCCTCCAGCAGGTGGCCTCGCGCACCCGCGGCGATCTGCGCGAGGGCCTCGAGCCCCGTGATCCCCGGTGTCAGGGCTTCGCGGGGTTCGGCCTGCAACGCGGCCAGCGCCGGATCGTCGGCGGCGACGTAGGGCGGGTTCGAGACGATCGCATCGAACCGCTCGGACGGCACGGCGTCGAACCAGTGTCCACGGCGCCAGGCGACGTTGCCGATGCCGAGCCCGGCCGCGTTCTCGCGGGCGACCGCGAGCGCTTCGGGCGACAGATCGGTGCCGACGACCGCGCACAGTGGCCGTTCGCGGGCGATCGCCAGCGCGATCGCGCCGCTGCCCGTGCCGAGATCCAGGACGCGCGCCGCATGCGCGCGCGGCAGCAGTTCGAGCGCGCTCTCGACCAGCGTCTCCGTCTCGGGTCGCGGCACCAGGACCTGTGGCGTCACGCGCAGGCCGAGCGACCAGAACTCGCGTCGTCCGGTCAGGTAGGCGACCGGCATTCCTTCGCGGCGGCGCGCCAACATCATCCGAAAGGCCTGCACGTTTTGCGGCTCCACCGGATCCTCGCCGTGAGCCGCGAGCTGCGCGCGTCCGCGCGAGAGGATCTCGCCGAGCAACAGTTCGGCGTCGAGCCGCGCTGATTCGCTGTGCGGGGCGAGGTCGGCGGCGCCCGAGCGCAGCAATTCGCTGATGGTCACTTGCATCATTCGGTCTGCAGTGCGAGCTCTTCGGCCTGGTGTTCCTGGGCGAGCGCGTCGACGAGTTCGGCGAGCTGCCCGTTCATCACGTCGTCGAGCCGGTAGAGGGTGAGGTTGATCCGGTGATCGGTGACCCGGCCTTGCGGGAAGTTATAGGTGCGTATCCGCTCGGATCGGTCTCCGGAACCTACCTGAAGCTTGCGGCTGCGGGCCTGCTGTTCGGTCTGCTTGTCGCGTTCGGCCGCGAGCAGACGGGCCTTGAGCAGCGACATCGCCCTGGAGCGATTCTTGTGCTGCGAGCGCTCGTCCTGGCACTCGACCACGACGCCGGTCGGCAGGTGGGTGATGCGGATCGCCGAATCGGTCTTGTTGACGTGCTGACCGCCCGCGCCGCTCGCGCGAAAGGTGTCGATACGCAGTTCGGCCGGGTTGAGTTCGACGGTCTCGACCTCGGCGAGCTCGGGCAGGATCGCGACGGTGCATGCCGAGGTGTGAATGCGTCCTTGCGCCTCGGTCGCCGGTACGCGCTGCACGCGGTGCGTGCCGGACTCGAACTTCAGCACGGAATAGGCGCCATGACCGATCACCCGGCTGATGATCTCCTTGTAGCCGCCGTGTTCTCCAGGGCTCTCGCTCAGCACCTCGACGGACCAGCCGCGTGACTCGGCGTAACGCGCGTACATGCGAAAAAGATCGCCCGCGAAGATCGCGGCCTCGTCGCCGCCGGTACCGGCGCGGATCTCCAGGAAGATGTTGCTGTCGTCGTGTGGATCACGCGGCACCAGGAGCTTCTGCAGTTCGAGCTCTTCGGTGGCGCCACGCGCGGACAGCGCGGCCAGGTCCTCATCCAGCGAAAGCTCCCGCGCCGCTTCGATATCCTGTTCCAGAGCGGTGAAACGGCGGTAGCGATCGACGAGCGGCGAGAGGCGCGAATATTCCATCGACAGATCGCGGAACTGGGCCTGTCGCGAGATGACCTGCGGGTCGGCGAGCAGGCGGCCCACTTCCTCGAATCGCTCGTCGAGTCTTTCGAGCTTGCGGCGGATGGAATCCTTCATGGCCGCGAATTATAGCGGCCGCGCCCCGCGAGCGCCGTCAAGGCCGCCGGCGCTCGTCGACCAGCAGACGCACCAGGGCGTCGGCAACCGCCGGATCGGCGGATTCCGCCGATTGCCGCAGGGCCTGCGTCGGCGCGTGCAGCAGACGATTCATCAAGGTGTTGGCGAGGAATTCCATCGCCTCCTCGGGCGAGCGGCCCGCGTCGACCAGTCGGCGGGCCTGTTCCAGGGTCTGAGCGCGGATCGCTTCGGCCTGACTGCGCAGTTCGCGGATCGCGGGGCCCGCATCCTTCGCGCGGAACTCAGCCAAAAATCGCGCGACCTCATCGGCGATGAGCAGGCGCGCGCCCGCGGCCGCCTCCTCCCGCTGCTGCAAGTTCTCATCGACCAACTGTTGCAGGTCGTCGATGGTGAACAGATAGATGTCCTCGAGCTCTGAGACGTCCGCGGCGATGTCACGCGGCACCGCGAGGTCGACCATGAAGATCGGACGACGCTTGCGGGCGCGCAGCGCGGCGGCGGCGAGGCGCTTGGTGATCAGCGGTTCCGGGCTCGCGGTGCAGCTGATCACGACGTCGGCCTGGGCCAGCTCGTCGCCGATGCCGTCGAGGCCCACCGCGTAGCCCTTGACCTCCGCGGCGAGCGTCTGGGCCCGGGCGAGCGTGCGATTGGCAATGACCAGGTGGCGAACCCCCTGGGTGCTCAGGTGGCGTGCGGTCAGGCCGATCATCTCGCCGGCGCCGATCAACAAGGCACGCCGCGATCCGAGGTCGGAGTACACGCGCCGCGACAGCGCGACCGCCGCGGAAGCCACCGAGACCGCGTTCGCGCCGACGCGCGTCTCGGTGCGCACGCGTTTCGCGGTGGAGAACGCCGCCTGGAAGAGGCGGTTGAGCGTCGGTCCGGTGCTGCCGGATTCCTGCGCCACCCGGTAGGCGTCCTTCAGTTGGCCGAGGATCTGGGCCTCCCCGAGGACCATCGAGTCGAGCCCGGAGGCGACGCTGAAGGCGTGTTCGACCGCGCCGCGCTCGTGGTGCAGGTACAAGCTCGAGGAGAAATCGAGATCCGGCGCATGGTGGCGTTCGAGCCAGGCGGTGAGTTCCTCGCCCGCGGCCGACCCCGCCCAATACAGCTCGGTGCGGTTGCAGGTGGAGACGATCACGACTTCGGCGACGCCGCGCTCCTGGCGCAGCGCACTAAGCGCCGCACGCAGCCGCTCCTCGCTGAAGGCCATCTTTTCGCGCAGCTCGACTGGCGCGGTCTTGTGATTGATCCCCAGAACCTTGAACGGCATGGATGCTGTGCAGTCGATCTAAGTCCCAGATTTTCCAGGAAAAAACCCGACAGGATTGGGCCGGATCCGGCGGCGGCGCGGATGCCGTTCCGATATCATGCCGTGGTGCCCAGCATCAGATATCCGGCGCGGCTTCTCGCCTACGTCCTGTGCGGTGCGCTGGCGGCGTCCATCTCCGCGGCCGCCACGGCCGCAGCGGTCCAGCACGACAGCACGGCCGTCTACTATACGTTGATTGCCGAGATTGCGCTCGCTCGAGGAGAGCCGAGGAGCGCAGCCCTCGCCTATGTGTCGGCTGCGACCAACGACCCGAGGCTGTGGCCGCGAGCGACTGCGGTGGCGAGGGACTTGCGGCAACCCACGGTCGCGTTCGCCGCCGCCGAGCACTGGGCGGCGCTCGAGCCCGCCTCCCTGGCCGCCCGCAGGAACGTGGCCGCGGCGGCACTCGCGCTCTACCAACCGGCGATCGCCGCCGATGCCTACCGTTTCGTGATCGCGAACGCGGGCGACGGCGTCGAGTCGGCATTCGGCGAGGTTGCCGCCCGCCTACTGCACGCCGAGGACCCCTATGCGGCCCGCTGCGTGGCCGACCGACTCGCCGGATATTTTCCGAACTCGTTCGCCGCACGGCGTTTGCAGGGTTTTGCGGCGTTGCAGGCCAATGATCCTCAGGCGGCGGCGCAGGCGTTCGTGCTGGCGCTCGCGCTCGTTCCGTCGGCCGACCGCGCAGCGAGCGCAGAGCGTCGCGCGATCCTCGAAGCCCTGCATCGAGCGCGTGTGCTCGCCGGCGACGGCGGCGCGACGCTCGCCGAGGCACAGGCGCTGGCGCGTCGGCAGGGCACGCCCGGCGACCGCTACGACTACGCCATTTTGCTGCTCGCGGCCCATCGTAACGACGATGCGCGCGAGCAATTACGCGGGATCGCGAGCGATCGCCGCTTCGGGCCGGACGCCACCCGCCTGATCGCCCTGGTCGATTTCCAGAGTGGCGAGTATCCGCGAGCGCGTCGGCGTTTCGAGCGGCTCCTCGCCGGCGGTCACTACGCCGACGAGGCGCACTATTACCTCGGGCTGATCGCCGAGCGCGACCACGATCGGATCGGCGCACTGCGCGAACTGGCGGCGGTGCGGCAGGGAGAGCAGATGCTGCCGGCCGTCATGCGGGCAGCCTCGCTCCTGCGCGCCCAGGGCGCCGACACGACGGCCGACCAGCTGATCGGTGAACTGCTCGACGCCGAGCCCGAACGAGCGCCCGAAATCGCCATCCAGAGGGCCGAGCTCGATGCCCGCGCCGGCCGGTACGCAGAGGCCCTCGCGATCGCCGAGCAGGCTGCGCGGGAATATCCGGATCTGCCGAGTCTCGCGTACGCGCGTGCGATGATCGAGGACGAGGCCGGGCACACGGACGCGGCGCTCGGTATCCTGCACGCGGTGCTGGAGGCGAGGCCGACCGATCCCGAGGCGTTGAATGCCTATGGCTATACGCTGGCCGACCACGGACGGGAACTCGATCGCGCGCAGGGGCTGATTCGTCGTGCGCTCGCCGCCGCACCGGTCGATCCGGCGTTCCGCGACAGCCTCGCCTGGGCGCTGTACCGACGGGGACAGGTGGCCAGTGCCCTGGTCGAGGAGACCGCTGCCTATCGCGATTCGCCGGGCGCCGAAATCGGCGCCCACCTCGGCGAACTCCTCTGGCGACTCGGTCGGCAATCGCAAGCCGAGCGGATCTGGACGGAGGCGGCCCGGTTCGATCCGCACGATCTTGTGCTCGAACGCACCCGCAGCCGGCTCATCGGCCGGCCCGCCAGCGCGGTAAAATGAACGTTTTGCATCAACCACCGACCGATTCCATGACCCGCCACCGTTTCGTCCGCTCGTTGCGCCCCATCGGCTGGTTGGGAGTCGCCCTGCTGTGCGCCTGCAGCTCGCTGCGGCTGCCCATGCACCCGGCCGGCTGGTCCGAACGCCTCGGCGATCTGCAGCACAGTGATCGTTGGGACATGCACGGCCGAGCCGCGGTCGTGATCGGCAGTCGTGGCTGGCAGGCGAGCGTCGATTGGCAACAGCGTCGCCGCAGCACGGTCGTTCATCTGGCGGGGCCCCTCGGTATCGGGGCGACGGTATTGCGGCTCGACCGGGATGGCCTGTCCGTCAATGGCTCGGCACCCAGTCCGAGCGGCGTCGATGCGATGCAGGAGCGCTTCGGTTTCGAATTGCCGGTTGCGCAGCTACGCTACTGGCTGCTCGGTGTGCCCGATCCGGATTCCCAGGCGTCGGTGCGTTTCAATACCGATGGACGTGCTTCGCAACTGATCCAGGCCGGCTGGACCGTCGACTTCCTGCGCTATCGCGAGTCCCGCGGCGACTGGTTGCCCGGTCTGCTCGTACTGAATGGCGAGGGCGTGCGGGTGCGCATCGTGATCGATCGTTGGGGTGGCGTATGAGGGTCCGGGAAGGCGCCGCGGCCGATGCGCCGGGCCCCGACTACTGGCCGGCACCCGCGAAGCTGAACCTGTTTCTGCACGTCGTCGGACGTCGTGCCGACGGCTATCACTTGCTGCAGACCTGCTTTCAATTCGTCGATCTCTGCGACGACATCGGCCTCAGGGTGCGCGAGGACGGGCGTATCCACCGAGTGCAGGGCGCCGAGGGTGTTCCGGCCGATCAGGATCTCTGCGTGCGCGCCGCGCGTGCGCTGCAGCAGGCCGCCGGAATCGCCCGCGGAGCCGACATCGAGGTGCGCAAACGCATCCCGATGGGCGCCGGACTCGGCGGCGGCAGCTCGGACGCGGCGACGACCCTGCTGGGGCTCAACCGGCTCTGGCGCTGCGGCTTCAGCGCGGAGCGGTTGGCCGAGATCGGACTGTCCCTCGGCGCCGACGTGCCCGTCTTCGTGCACGGCCATGCGGCGTTCGCGGAAGGTATCGGTGAACGCCTCGCGCCGATGACTCCGCCAGAGTCCATCTATCTGATTTTGAAGCCGAAAGTGTCCATTTCGACGGCCGAGGTCTTTAAGGACCCTGAATTGACAAGGAATACTCCGCCGATCACAATTGCCGGCTTTCTCCAGTCTGGCGGGCACAACGATTGCGAGCCAGTCGTGCGACGGCGATACCCCGAGGTCGGGCGTGCACTCGACCATCTGGCGCGTTTCGGCCGGGCCCGCCTGACCGGCACCGGAGCATGCGTGTTCCTCGACTGCGAATCGGAACGGCGCGGCCGTGAGATCATGCGACAGACGCCCACCGAGTGGGATTCGTTCCTGGTGCGCGGGTTGAACGAGTCGCCGATGCGGCGGGTGCTCCAGAGCGGCGGAACCGCCGATTTCACGGGGAAGATTGCAAACTGAGTTGGGGTGTCGCCAAGTGGTAAGGCAGCGGGTTTTGATCCCGCCATTCGGAGGTTCGAATCCTTCCACCCCAGCCATTGCGGCCGAGCTTTAAATGATGTCGCGAAGAAACGATCTAGAGCCACCGTCGATTGCGGTATTCACCGGGAACGCGAATCCCGCGCTCGCGATGGAGATCACGCGTCACCTTCGCGTGCCTCTCGGCCGTGCGCACGTCGGGCGATTCAGCGACGGCGAAGTCAATGCGGAACTGATGGAGAACGTGCGCGGTCGCGACGTGTTCATCATTCAACCCACCTGTCCGCCGGCGAACGATCACCTGATGGAGCTGCTGCTCATGACCGATGCGTGCCGCCGGGCCTCGGCGAAACGCATCACGGCGGTGGTACCGTACTTCGGCTACGCACGCCAGGACCGCAGGCCCCGCGCGACGCGAGTCGCGATCGCGGCCAAGCTGGTCGCCAACATGATCGCGAGCGCCGGCGTGGACCGTTTGCTCACGGTCGACCTCCACGCGGACCAGATCCAGGGCTTCTTCGATATTCCCGTGGACAACGTCTATGCGACGCCCGTGCTGCTTGGCGATGCATGGAAGCAGAAGTACGAGAACATGGTGGTGGTCTCGCCCGACGTCGGCGGCGTGGTGCGCGCAAGGGCGCTCGCGAAGCGTCTCGATGACGCCGACCTCGCGATCATCGACAAGCGTCGACCGCGTCCCAATGAATCCAAGGTGATGAACATCATCGGCCAGATCGAAGGGCGAACCTGCGTGATGATCGACGACATGGTCGACACCGCGGGCACGCTCTGCCAGGCCGCGCAGGCATTGAAGGACGAAGGCGCCGTCAAAGTCGTGGCCTACATCACGCATCCGGTGCTCTCCGGCGCGGCGATCGAGCGGATCGGCAAATCGGTGCTCGACGAGCTCGTCGTTACGGACACGATCCCGCTGTCGGAGGCCGCACGGAGCTGCAGCCGGATCCGGCAGCTGAGTGTCGCCGGGCTACTCGCCGAGACCGTGCGACGCATCAGCGACGAGGAATCGGTCAGTTCTCTCTACATCGATTGATTTTAGGTCGGCACGCGGGGAACTGGTCGCGGTCCCCGGGATGCCGTTGTCAGCGAAGCAAACGGAGATCAACATGAAGACTTCTTTCGAACTCATCGCCGAGTTCCGCGAAGACCAAGGCAAAGGTGCGAGCCGCCGCCTGCGTCGCAGCGGACGTGTTCCGGCGATTCTCTATGGCGGGCACACCGACGCACGAGCGCTCACGCTCGAACACGAGAAACTGGTGCTCCTCCTCGACAACGAGCGCTTCTATTCGACGATCCTCAGCATCAAGGTCGGCGATCAGATGCAGGCCGCGGTGCTCAAGGACGTGCAGCGTCATCCCTACAAGAATGCGGTGATGCACATCGACTTCCAGCGGGTCGACGAGAACGAGAAGATCCGCATGCACATTCCTCTGCACTTCAAGGGCGAGGCGGTCGCGCCGGGCGTGAAGACCCAGGGTGGCATCGTTTCGCACATGCGCACCGAAGTGGAAGTCTCGTGCCTGCCGAAGGATCTGCCGGAGTTCATCGAAGTCGACCTTTCGGGTCTGTCGATCAACGACAGCATCCACCTCTCGCAACTCAACGTCCCGGCCGGCGTGCAGCTCATGGAGCTCGCGAAGGAGGACGCGGCGGTCGTGGCCATCCACAGCCCGCGTGCCGAAGAACCCGAGCCTGCGGCGGCTGCTGCAGCGGCGGCGGGCGAGGCCGGTGCGGCGCCGGCGGCGGCCGGTGCGGCTGCGCCCGCGGCGGGCGAGGCCAAGAAGGAAGAGGCCAAGAAGGAGCCGGCCAAGAAGGACGCGAAGAAGTAATCTTCGCGAACGCAGCGCAGGAGCGGGGCCGTCCATCGGACGGCCCCGCTTCTTTTCGGGACGGAGCGCAACCATGCAGCAGACGCGAGCGCAACGGCGATGTCCGGTTTGCCGCTGAAGATCATCGTCGGTCTGGGGAACCCGGGACCGGAACACCAGCTGACCCGACACAACGCCGGCTTCTGGTTCGTGGACGTGCTCGCACGCCGCCACGGCGCCGAATTCCGCGACTACCGCAAGTTTTCCGGCGAAGTCGCGCGCGTCACGCTCGACGGCCATGAACTCATGCTGCTGAAACCGACCACGTACATGAATCGCAGCGGGCTCGCGATCCGTCAGCTCAGCGACTTCTACAAAGTGCCCGCCGAGCAAGTGCTGGTGGTGCACGATGAACTCGACCTGCCGGTCGGATCGGCGAGGTTCAAGTTCGCCGGCGGGCACGGCGGGCACAACGGGCTGCGAGATACGATCGCGCACCTCGGCGAGAACTTCTGGCGACTGCGGCTCGGCATCGGGCATCCGGGAGTGAAGGCCGAAGTCATCGATTATGTGCTGACCCGGGCGCCAGCGGCCGAAGAGGATGCGATCATCGAGGCCGTGAATTCGGCAGCGGATTGCCTGCCGATCATGATCGAACAGGGTGCCGAAAAGGCGATGGCCAAATTGCACGGCCGCGCGGGGAAGAACTGATGCCGATACGATGCGGAATCGTCGGACTGCCGAACGTCGGCAAGTCGACGCTGTTCAACGCGCTCACCCGCGCGCAGATCGCCGCCGAGAATTATCCTTTCTGCACCATCGATCCGAATGTCGGCGTCGTCCCGGTGCCCGATCCGCGGCTCGCCGAACTCGCGGCCATCGTCGGCCCCGAGCGGATCCTGCCCACGACGGTCGAGTTCGTCGACATCGCGGGACTGGTGGCGGGCGCCTCCAAAGGCGAAGGCCTCGGCAACAAGTTCCTTGCGCACATTCGCGAGGTCGACGCGATCGCCCACGTGGTCCGTTGCTTCGAAAACGACGACATCGTGCACGTCTCCGGCTCGGTCGATCCGGCGCGCGACATCGAAGTCATCGACACCGAGCTCGCGCTCGCGGATCTCGACAGCGTCGAGCGCGCCTACCAGAAAGCGCTGAAGGCGGCGAAGGCCGCCGACAAGGATGCCGTCAGGCTGCGCGATCTGCTCGAGCGGGTGCGCGATCAGCTCAATCGCGCCCAGCCGGTACGGGCGCTCGGGCTCGACGCCAACGAACACGCCTTGCTACGAGATCTCCACCTGCTCACCGACAAACCGGTGATGTACGTGGCGAACGTCGACGAGAGCGGTTTCTCGAACAACCCGCGGCTCGACCAGGTGCGCGCCCTCGCGGCGCGCGAGGGCGCCGTCGTCATCCCGGTGTGCGCGGCGATCGAAGCCGAGATCGCTCAACTCGAGGAGGGCGACCGCGCGGATTTCCTCAAGGAGTTGGGCCTCGCGGAGCCTGGCCTTAACCGGGTGATCCGCGGCGCGTACGACCTCTTGGGTCTGCAGACCTATTTCACCGCGGGCGTCAAGGAGGTGCGCGCCTGGACCGTGCACAAGGGGGCGACGGCACCGCAGGCCGCTGGAGTGATCCACACGGACTTCGAAAAGGGTTTCATTCGCGCCGAAGTGATCGCCTATGCCGATTTCCTCGCCTGCCGGGGTGAGGCTGGTGCGAAAGAGGCGGGCAAATTGCGGCTCGAGGGCAAGGAGTACGTCGTCCACGAAGGCGACGTGATGCATTTCCGATTCAATGTCTGAGGGTGCCGCAGCGCAGGCAGACCCGCGGCGACCCGGCAGTTTCCCGAATCCTTGACAGCGCGGCGGCGCGCCGGGAGAATCGCGGGTCCTTTCTGCGGCGGGCGTTCCATGAGGCCCGCTTCGGTCGGAATTGGTGAGGTAGCTCAGCTGGTTAGAGCGTGGCACTCATAATGCCGAGGTCGAGGGTTCGAGTCCCTCCCTCACCACCAGCATTATCAAGCGCTTACGCGCTTACTCGGCCTCTTACAACACTCAGCGCGTGACTTTGGCGTGACTGCAGTGCGCAAACCTTGTCAGACGCCGCGATCAAAGCACTGATTTCCGGTGCTGAGTAGTGTGTGGTCACGTGGTCCGCCTTGTGCCCTAGGAGCACTTTGCGGTCCTCGAAGCTGACGCCCGCGACTCGCAGCCTATGACCATACGTGTGCTTCAGGTCGTGTACGCGGACGGAACGAAACCCGTCCGGGCACGGCTTTCCCAACTCACTTTCGTATCGTTCTGAAGCTCGCCTACGTGCAGCGTTCCATCCGGAGTTATGGAGTCGTGTGACGGGTTTTCCGGAATGTGTGAACACGCGATCAATGTGACGACCGCGACAAGCATCGATCACCGATTTGGCGATTCGGTTGAGTACGACGTAACGGTCCAGACCGTTCTTTACGAACTCCGCCGGAATCACGAAGATTGATGTATCGAGATCAGGCACCTGAACTTCCCAGTCCCACCGCAAGTTCACGACCTCTTGCTCGCGCAATCCCGTATTCACCTTGAACAGCGCCATGCTGGCGAGGTGACCCGCGAGTTCGGAGAAGAGAAGCCGCTCTTCGGTTACCGACAATGGATACGGCACGCGGCGATTTGGATGTCGCTGCATTTGAATTAACGGAGCCGTTACTAGCCATGGCCGGTCCCCCTCGTCGCGCCATAACCGAGCCGAGAGGTTCAAGATCCGTCGCACGACCGCCAAGTCGCGGTTGATCGTGCCAGGACTGATTCCTTTGGCCAATCGAGCTCGAACATACGCCTGCAATGTTTCGTGATGTACGTGCTGCAGTGGCTGAACCCCGATAAACGGATCCAGTGCTGCCAATGCACGCGCATCTCGTTCGAGACTGCGCTTGTGTTGATGCTCCGTTAAATACTTTGTCGCGGCTTCTCGAAAAGTCCGCTCTCGGATCGCGCCAAATAGATGCACCTCGCGCGCTTGCCCAATACGGCGAGCTAAGAGCGCTTGTGCTTCTTTGATATCGCTTGTTCCAGTGCTTTCGCAAACCCGCTTTCCGTAGATGACTTTATCGATGTACCAGCACCCTCGACGAAATTGAAGCCCTGATATCCTCCTGCTGCCCTTATTGACTTGTCCCATAACTGACTCCTTGGAGCCGCGGGACGCCCGTTGCACTTGAGATATTCCTCTGCCCAGGCGTCCAGTTCAAGACGATCAAACGCGACGCCCTGTACACCAATTGGAATCGTTGTCAGAACCCGGCGGACGTCGCGGTTAAACCGGTTCTTGTCCATTCCCAGATATCGCGGCGCGTCACGCAACCGTATGAACCGCGGGAAAAATGGCAGACCCAGAGTTCGCGCACTGTTCGCAAGAGGGCTCGCCACGCCTCGGGCAGCGTCTGGGGCAGCAACGTCAATCACCGGCGTCTGCGAGACGCTCGAGGCAACTGCCAACTGCCGTAAGGGCCGGCCGGACTCATTCGGCATAGTCGTGGTCCTTTGCCGCGTAAGTACGGTCTGGTGCGAAAGGTATTTCAATTGCCGCTGAAACGTTGCATTGACCTTCGATGGGCGGCCAGATGATTCGATGTTTCACCTCCAACCAGCGCGCGACGTCGGCTTGATGCCAACCAATCGCTCGGCGTCGGAAGCGGCGCTTCACGGGGAATCGTCCCAAGGCGGCGAGTGCCGAGAGGATCCAGCGATGCCGTCGAGTTAGTCTCGCGACATCGTGCGCGGTCAGGATCTCTGCCCAGGGAGGGAAGGGCTCGTTGACCCAGGGCGATATGCGGACGCGACTAGAGGTTGATCGAACTCCAGGCGTGAACGCCCGGCCAGCCAGTACTCTGCTCATGGTGTAGGTAACTCATGAGACGAATGATCCCGATGTCCTCTCTCTAAAGCGCGAAGCGGAAGACGGCCGAATACCTGGA
>JAGWPY010000050.1 GCA_028870275.1 Gammaproteobacteria bacterium
CGACGCGATGATCCGCCAACAGGAGATCGCGATCGCGCAGAGCTACCTCGAGGAGATCCTGCTGCAACCGGTGGTCGCGCCGGCCGGTGCGCCGGCACCCACCGGCCGCGGCAGTTTCGACGACGTCGATCAGTACGCCGGTCTCGTGGACGTAGGCGCGCACGACCAGTTCGGCAATCCGATTCCGGGGCTCTCCGCTTATACCGTCAGCGTCGCGGTGAACCCGACCTCGGCACTGTCCGGGATCGCCTCGACCGATGCGCGACGTATCGACGTGACCGTGAGCAATCCGGCCGTCGCGGGCGCGGTCCTCCTGACCGGCTATCGGACGAATTTCTGATCATGGCCGCGACCCGGTACCGCAGAGCGTGCATCCCGCCGCGCCGACGCCTGCGCGGCCTGACCCTGATCGAGCTGGTCATCGTGATCGCGGTCGCCGGCATCGTCGTGGCGGTCATGTCGATGTTCGTGGTCACGCCGCTCAAGGCCTATACCGAGCAGAGCGAGCGCGCCGAGCTCGCCGACGCGGCCGACGATGCGATGCGGATGCTCGGCCGCGACCTGCGCGCCGCGCTGCCGAACAGCGTGCGCGTGAGCACCTCGGGCGGCCAGGTCGCGCTCGAGCTGCTCTCGACCGTCGACGGCGCCCGCTACCGCGACGGCGGACCGCTCGCCGATCCGGCGCGATGGCTCGACTTCACCGCCGCCGACGGCGCGTTCGCGACCACGGTGCCGTTCTCCCAGATCTCGCTGCCGTTCAGTTCCACGCACGATTACCTGGCGATCTACAACGTCGGCGTGCCGGGCGCAAACGCCTACGAGCTCGCCAACGTGATCACGCCGCCCGGCACGAGCATCTCGATCGCCGCAGGTTCCACCGCCAACGAGCAGCTGGTGACTCTCTCGCCCGCCTTCAAGTTCGCCTGGCCTTCACCCGGCAAACGGGTCTATCTGGTTGGCGGACCGGTGAGCTATCTCTGCGACCCGTCGAGCGGCACGCTGATCCGCTACTCGGGCTACGCGATCTCGACCACCCAGCCGACCGACGCGGCGACGCTCACCGCGGCCGGTGCCGCGAGCGCCCGGGTCGCCGACCGGGTGAGCGCCTGCGCATTCAGCTATGCGCCGGGCACGGCGGCCCGGGCCGGTCTCGTGACGCTCTCGTTGACGCTCGCCACCGACGGGCAGCAGGTCTCGCTGCTCGATCAGGTGCACCTGGTGAACGCGCCGTGAGCGGCCGCGTCCTCCATGGCGGCCCACCGGGCGCCCCACCGCGGCCGCGCAGCGAGGGCTTCGCGCTGGTGCCGGCGCTGTTCCTGATCGTCGTGGTGGGCGCGCTCGCTGCGGTGGCGCTGCGCCTCGTGGTCGGCCAGCAAACCACGGCCTCCTCGGCGCTGCTGCAGGCCGAGGCGCTCGCCGCCGCGCGCAGCGGCATCGAATGGAGCGCCTACCGGGCCTTGCACGGGACTTGCGCGAGCGGCACGTTGTCGCTCGCCGAAGGCGCGGCGAATGGCTTCACGGTCGTGGTGAGCTGCAGCGCGACCGCCTACGCCGATGGCGCCGGCAATTACTCGGCCTTCCTGATCAACGCGACCGCAACGCGCGGCCAGTACGGCACCGCCGACTACGTCAGACGCGTGGTGCGGGCGAGCTTCACCAACGAGACGCCATGAACCGCCCCATTCTGCGAACGACACTGCGGCTGATCCTGGCCCTGCTGATCGCGGCCCCGCACGCGGCGCTCGCCTGGTGGAACTGCAGCTGGAGCTCGCGCGTACCGGTGCAGATCGCCGCGCCGGCGAGCGCGCAAAGCAGTTACACGCTCGAGATCATGCTGACCGCCGCGCAGCTGCCGGGCTACAACTGGGCGCAACTCGACGCCGACCTGCGGGTGATCGATCAGGACGATCAGACCCCGCTCACCTTCTTCGTGCAGCCGCGCGCGGCCGGCACCCAGGTCGTGCGTCTCTGGGTACTGTTCCCGAGCCTCGCGGCGGCGCCGCGTACCATCTACGTCTATTACGGCAACACCGCCGCGACCAGCGTCTCGAGCGGCGCCGGCACCCTCGCCGGCGCGGCCGCCGGCCTGCGGCTGTGGACCCGCTATTACGCGGGGCCGGTGTTCGCGAACGAAGCCGCCTGGTACGCGAGCTGGAACGCGAGCAACGACCAGACCGCGGGCTACAGCTGCGCGGTGCAGAGCGCCCTCAACGGCCAGAACAACCATTCGCTGTTCGGTGCCGGCACGTACATCGCCTGGAACGACACGACGATCCTGTACGTCTCGCCCGTCCAGGCGGGCACCTGGTCGTTCCGCTGGGGACCGGATCTCGGGCTCGGCGGCGGCTTGTTCGTCGACGATCAGCCGCTGCAACAGAAGTTCGGCACGGACCTCTGGTGGGCCGGCAGCTGGAGCAATACCTCGCAGATCCTGCAGGGAAGCATCACGCTCGCGGCCGGCTATCACGTGCTGCGCGGCATCGGCGACGAGAACTGCTGCGACGGCGGCCAGGAGATCGACGCGCAGGCCCCGGGCGGAGCCTGGACCGTGCTCTCCAGCGGCTCGTTCGCAACCGCCGCGCCGAGCTGCCAGGCGGCGCTCGCGAGTCCGCAGAGCGTACAGACGCAAGGCACGACCGGCAGTTGTTCGGCGACGCATTTCGTGATCACGAACTCCGCCTGGGGGATCCACTGCCTCGCGCAAACGGTCACGGTCACGGTGGTCGACGGCGCCGGCAATCCCTTTACCGGCTACTCGGGCACGATGAATCTCTCGACCAGCACCGGCCTCGGCACCTGGACTCTGGTCTCCGGAGGCGGCGCGTTCTCCGATCCGGTCGCGAACGACGGCGCGGCCTCCTATGCCTGGCCCGCCGGCCAGTCGAGCGCGACCTTTTCGCTCACCTACGCGAGCGGCCCGAGCCCGGTCACGGTGCACGCCGTGGATGCGAGCAACGCGACGCTCGTCGATACCGGCACGCAGCCGGCGATCACCTTCTCGCCCTCCGGCTTCACGGTGACCGCGGCGCCGCTCGCCACGCCGGTCTCGACCGTGCCGCCCTACCCTGCGAGCGCGACCGCGGGCACGAACCTGCCGGTCGACCTGACCGCCTACGGACAGACACCGAACAATCCGGTCTGCGGCGTGATCACCTCCTACGCCGGCAACAAGCCCTTGAAATTCTGGACGCAAGCCGTGAATCCGGCTTCGCAAAGCGTGGTCGCGACGGTCAATGGCGCGAGCGTAGCCGCCGCCGAAGGCGCCGCGACGGCCCAAACCGTCGCGTTCACGGCCGGTCGCGCCGCGGTGACGTTCAAATACAAGGACGTCGGCGCACTCGCGCTCTCGGTCAAGGACGACTCCACCGGCAATCCGCTGCTGCCGAACGGTATCCGCGGCAGCACCGGCACCTTCGTCTCGCGGCCGGCGAATTTTCTCGTGACCAACGTGCTGCGCACGCGCGACGGCGCGGCCAATCCGGGCGCGACCACCGCGGGCGGCAGCGTGTTCATCGGCGCCGGCCAGGCGTTCAGCGCGACGGTCACCGCGGTCGATGCCGAAGGCTCGCCGACGCCGAGCTTCGGCCACGAAACCCCGCCGGAGACGCTGCGCTTCGATGCCTCCGTGCTGCTGCCGGCCGGGGGCGATGCACCGGCCGTGAGCGGCGGCTTTGGCGGGTTCGTGAACGGCCAGGCGAGCGGCCAGGGCTTTGCCTGGCCCGAGGTGGGCGTGCTCGCCCTGGTGCCGCGGATCGCCGACGGCGACTATCTCGGCTCGGGCGACGTGGTCGGCAGCGCCTCGGGTCCCGTCGGCCGCTTCGTGCCGGATCACTTCGCAGTCGCCGCCAACACGCCGCTGTTCGCGACCGCCTGCACGGCCGGCGGCTTCACCTACACCGGCCAACCCTTCGGTTACGCGGTCGCGCCGGTGCTCACCGTGACCGCACTCGCCGCCGGTGGCTCGACCACGCTGAACTACACCGGCGCGCTGCTGCGGGTCACGAATCAGAGCCTCGGCGCCCGCAGCTACGCGGCGGCGACCGGCACGCTCGACACCAGCGGCCTGCCGCCCTCGAGCGCAGACCCTGCAATCGCGGATCTCGGCGGCGGACGGTTCACGCTCACCTTCTCATCGGGCACGGGACTCGCCTTCGTCCACGGCCAGCCGAGCGCTCCCTTCCAGGCCGACGTCGCTCTGTCGATCGGCGTGACCGACCTGGACGGCGTCTCCGCCTCGAACCCCGTGACGATCGGCGGCAGCGGCGGCATCGGCTTCAGCGCGGGCGCCGCGATGCTCTACGGACGGCTCACGATCGGCAACGCGGTCGGCTCGGAGCTGCTCGATCTGCCGGTGCCGCTCACGGTGCAGGAATATCTCGGCACTGCGCAAGGGTTCACGACCAACGTCGCCGACAGCTGCAGTGCCGCGCCGGCCATCGCGCTCGGCAACTACCAGCAGGCACTCGCCGCGGGCGAGACCTGCGTGCGCGACTCGGGCCAGCCGGGCGTCTCCGGCTCCGGATGCGCGGCACCCGCGGCGCCCGCCAGCGCCTATCGCGCGAGCGCCTCGGGCGGCACGTTCAACCTGATCCTCGCCGCGCCCGGCGCGGGTCACTCGGGCGCGGTCACGGTCACCCCGAGCGCCCCGGCTTGGCTGCAATATCCCTGGAACGCCGCCTCCGGGACGGCGAGCAACCCGGCCGCCACGGCCGCCTTCGGCCTCTACCAGGGGCCGGGCGCGCGCATCTATCAGCGCGAGGTCTACTGAAGCGCCACGAATCCGCGACCGGGCTCACAGATCGCGCCTCGGCGGGGTCAAGTTTTGGCCGCCCATTCCGTTAAATCGACCAAGCCGATTCCTTCAGGAACCGCATGGAATGCGTAGTGTATTGAATCTATTGCGGCGCCCGACCGGCGGGCACCGCCGCACCGCGATCGTCGCCGCGGCGAAGCGCTGTACGATCGCCACGGTGAATGCCGAGGCGGGCGGCCGCGCGCGCGTCGAGAGCTGCATCGTGCTGCCAGGCGATGCCCCGGCGCAACGCGCCGCGATCGCCCACTGGTTCGAGCGCGAGCGCGCCTCGGCCGGCCGCGTCAGCTGCGTGCTCGAGCCTTCCGAATACCAGATGCTGCTGGTCGAGGCGCCGGACGTGCTGCCGGCCGAACTCAAAGGCGCGGTGCGCTGGCGACTCAAGGACCTGCTCGACTTTCCGGTCGCGGATGCCGCGATCGACGTGCTGCCGATTCCCGATCCGGCGCGCCGCCGCGGCCCGAGGATGCTCTACGTGGTCGCGGCGCGTCGGCATGCCGTGGACGAGCACGTCGCCGCGCTACGCTCGGCCCGCGCCGACCTCGACGTGATCGACATCCCCGAGCTCGCGCTGCGCAATCTCGCCGTGCGCCTGCCGGTCGCCGGCGATGGGCTGGTGCTGCTCTGGTCGACGGCCGAGCGGGCTCAGCTGTGCCTGATCAAAGGCGAGAAGCTCTACCTCACGCGTCAGGTGCGCTTCTCCCCGGCGGACCGCGTCGAGCTCGAGTCGGGCGATGCGCGCACCGAAGCGATCGCCCTCGAACTGCAACGCTCCCTGGATTACTTCGAAAGCCACTACGAACAGACTCCTCCGGCGCGTCTGCTGGTGGCGCCGGCCGACGGGCAGGCGCGACGCCTGGTCGAGGCGCTGGCCGGCCAGACCGCGCTGCCGGTCGAGCTGCTCGATCCCCGCCAGGCGATCGATCTTCCCGAAGACTTCGATGCAGGCGACCGCGATGCGCTGGTCGCCGTCGGTGCCGCGCTGCGCGGCGAGCCGACGGGCGGTTGAGATCGTGGACCAACAGATCAATCTCTACGAACAGGCCGCCCACCCGCGGGCCGAGGGCTTTGCACCGGCGACGCTCGCCGCCGGTTTGCTGGCGATCACCGCGGGACTGACTCTGATCTCGCTGTTCGCCTGGTGGCGGACCGCCTCGTTTGATCATGAGCTGCGCACGCTGCGTACCGCACTCGCTCGCCGGGATGCGCTGATCCAGCGCGGCTCGGCGTTTGCCGACGCCCAGGGCGGAGGCGGCGCGCTCGAGACCCGTCTACGCGCCCTGGCGGTGACGCTCGATCAGCGGCGCGCCGCGCTCGGCGCACTGGCCGCGGGCGCGGCGGGCTCGCCGCAAGGATTTGCGCCGCGCCTGGCTGCGCTCGCCGCCGAGCATGTGGATGGGTTGTGGCTACGCCGCATCGTCCTCACCGGCGACTCGCGCGGCGTCGTGCTCGAGGGCCGCGCCACCGAGGCGGCGCTCGTGCCGCGATACCTCGCGGATCTCGCACGGCAACCGGCGCTGCATGGCCTCTCGTTCGATGAGCTGCGGATCCGCGACGCCAAGCTCGCCGATCGCACCGGTGCCCCGGCCGCCGCTCGAGCGCCGGAGCGCGACTCGCCCGACCAGGGATCGGTGCGCTTCACGGTGCGCAGCGGCACGCCGAGCCGGACGGCGAACGAGGCCGCTCGGGCGCCGCACATGGATGAGTTCGCCGCCAACCGCGAGACACCGCGATGAACCGGATCGAGGAGTTGCGCCTCAGGCTCGAGCGCGCCACGACCCGCGAGCGCGTGCTGCTGTTCGCGACGGGCGTCGCGGCCTTGAGCGCACTCTGGTACCAATTCGTGCTCACGCCGCTGGTCGCGAGGGAACAGCGTCTGTCGCGCTCGCTCGCCGGACTCGCGCGCACCGCCGGCGGCGCCGGCGACGATGCGGCGATCGGCCGTTACGCGGCGCTGAAGACCCGCGAAAAGGTCCTGGAGAGCGCCATCGGCGAGGCCGACCGACAACTCGAGCGCGAACAGCAGAGGATGCTCGATCCGCGCGCGATGGTTGCGGTGCTCACCGACGTGCTCCACCGGCAGAAGGGTTTGACGCTGCTGCTGCTCGAGAACCGGCCGGTCGAGCCCCTGCTGCCCACGTCGAGCACGCCCTCGGCCGTGGCGGCCGGACCGGCGACGGCCGCCGCCGCTCAACCCGCCGGCGGCGGTGGCCCCTACGTGCATCCGGTGGACATGGTGCTGAGGGGCGGATACCTCGACGTGCTCGCCTATCTTCAGGACCTCGAGGCGCAACGCTACGGCTTCAACTGGCGACGGTTCGAGTTTCGCATGACTCCCCAAGGGCCCGAGTACCGGATCGAATTCACGACCGTCTCCATGCAGCGCAGCTGGGTGGGCGTATGAGCCAGCCGAGATTGCCCTGCTGGACTCTGCTCGCCTGGCTCGTCGCGTTCCTGCCGGGCGGAGCACTGGCCGGCGGGCTCGCCGATCCGACCCTCGCGCCGTCGGCGCCGGCGCCCACCCATCGACGCGCGAGCGAGCCGCCCCCGCGGGTGAGCGCGATCTTCGCCTCGCGCGCGCGCCGCGTCGCGATCGTCGACGGCCTCCCGGTCGACGCCGGCGACGTCGTCGGCGACCTGACGATCCTCTCGATCGAGGCCGACGGAGTCCGTTACCGCCGGCACGGACGCGAGGGCTTCGCGCCGCTACGGAGCACGGCACCATGACCTTCACTCTGCATCACCGAAGAGCCACGAGCATGAAACCCCTGTCGATCGCCTTCGTCGCACTGGCCCTGTGCGCCCGCATCGTCTCGGCCGCCGACGCCGGCCAAGGCCCCGACCGCGCGCGGGTCGCCGTCCCGCCCCAGGAGCCGCGAATCGACGTCTCGGTCGTGAATGCGCCTGCCAAGGCGTTCTTCATGGGACTCGTGAAGAACACCGCCTACAACATCGTCGTGCACCCGGACGTCGCCGGCACGATCACGCTCGACCTGAAGCAGGTCACGGTGCCCCAGGTGCTGCAGATCGCCCGCGAGGTCTATGGCTACGACTACCGGCGCATACCGACCGGCTATCTGGTGCTGCCGGCGGCGGTGGAGACCCGGCTCTACTACGTGAACTACCTGGATCTCGACCGCAGTGGCTCCTCGCGCACCATGGTGAGTTCCGGTCAACAGGAGAATCCCAACTCGCTCCAGGGCGCGAACATGCTGGCCAATCCGCTCGCGCCCGCCGGCGCGGCCGGCGCGGGCCGCTACGGCAACGCCGATCAGACCGGCACGACGATCAACACCCGTTCGAAGGTCGACTTCTGGGAGGATCTGCACCGCGCGCTGCGCGAGATGCTGCCCAAGGATCCCTCGCGCAGCGTCGTGATCGACGCGCAGGCGGGCGTGGTCGCCGTGCGGGCCATGCCGGGCGAACTCGACGAAGTCGGCCGGTTCCTCGCCAGGATCCAGCGGACCGTCTCGCGCGAGGTGATCCTCGAAGCCAAGATCGTCGAGGTCCAGCTGAACAAGGACTATCAGGCCGGGGTGAACTGGGGCGCGCTGCTCACCCAGGGGAACAAGAGCTACTTCGTCGGCCAGCAGTCGCCGGCCAATTTCAGCGGCGACCTCCTCGCACCGAACGGCCCGACCGTGAACGTTTCGCCCGGCAACGCGGTCACCGGCCTCGTGAGCAGCACGCTCGGCGGCGCGTTCACGCTCGCCCTCGACACGCGCAACTTCAACGCCTACGTGAACCTGCTGAGCGTGGTCGGCAACACCCACGTCCTGTCGAGCCCGCGGGTGGCGACGCTCAACAACCAGAAGGCGGTGATCAAGTCGGGCGCCGACGAGTACTTCGTCACCAACGTGGCCAGCAACACCGTGACCTCGACCGCGGCGGCGACCAGCAGCTCGATCGAGCTCACGCCGTTCTTCTCGGGCGTCGCGCTCGACGTCACGCCGCAGATCAACGGCGACGGCACCGTGATCCTGCACATCCATCCGACCATCAGCACGGTCACCAATCAGGTGAAGAGCGTCACGATCGGCAACCAGACCGACACGCTGCCGCTTGCGCTGAGCCAGATCCGCGAATCCGACAGCATCGTGCGGGCGCGCAGCGGCCAGGTGATCGTGATCGGCGGCCTGATGACCCGGCAGAGCTCGGCCACGGATTACAAGACGCCGCTCCTCGGCTCGATCCCCCTGCTCGGCAACCTGTTCAAGAGCAAGCAGACCCAGGGCGCCAAGACCGAGCTCGTGATCCTGCTGCGCCCGATCGTGATCGGCTCGGACGGGGAAGCCTGGAAGCCCGTGGTCCGTTCCAACCTCGATCCTGACGCGATCGCCGCGGATCCGTCCCTCGCGAACGATCCCGGAGTGCGCTGATGGAGCCGCGGTCGCGCAAGCGCGTCAAGCTCGGCGAGGTGCTGCGCGAGCAGAACGCGATCAGCGCCGCGGACCTCGAGCGCGCGCTCGCCGAGCAGCGCCGCAGCGGCCGCAAGCTCGGCCGCGTGCTCACCGACCTCGGCATCATCGGCGAGGACGAGTTGCACCAGGCGCTCGCACGGCATCTGGACCTGCCCTACGTCGACCTGCGCCAGACAGCGCTCGACCACCAGGTCGTGCAGCTGCTG
Source organism: Gammaproteobacteria bacterium (assembly GCA_028870275.1). Classification (GTDB taxonomy): domain Bacteria; phylum Pseudomonadota; class Gammaproteobacteria; order Steroidobacterales; family Steroidobacteraceae; genus Bog-1198. Next base: position 9,438 of record JAGWPY010000050.1, read on the forward strand.
CCGGAGGCGCACGCGCGCCGCTATCGGGCCCTCGTACTGCAGTCGGATCGGCGCGGCCTGCTGGTCGGCATGGCCGATCCCTCCGATCTGCTCGCCTACGACGAGATCGCCAAGCGTCTGCAGCAGCCGATGCGCATCGCGGTGGTCAACGAGAGCGAACTGCTCCGTCTGCTCGACGTGGTCTACCGGCGCACCGACGAGATCGCCTCGCTCGCCCAGGCCGTGCGCGAGGACCTGCGCGATCACGATCTGGACATCGACCAGCTGACCGGCGACGAAGCCGCGGCGGACGCGCCGGTCCTGCGGCTCCTGCATTCGATGTTCTCCGATGCCGTGCAGATCGGCGCTTCCGACGTGCACATCGAGCCCGGCGAATCGGGTCTGCGGATCCGCCAGCGCATCGACGGCGAGTTGCACGAACAGGTACTCGAGGGCAGCCGGGTCGCCGGCGCCCTGGTGACCCGGCTGAAGCTCATGTCGGGGCTCGACATCTCGGAGAAACGCCTGCCGCAGGACGGCCGCTTCTCGGTCAAGGTCGGCGAGGTCCAGCTCGACGTGCGCGTCGCCACGATGCCGACCCAGTTCGGCGAGTCGGTCGTGCTGCGCCTGCTCAATCAAACGACCGGCTTGCAGCCGCTCGAGGCGCTCGGCATGCCGGAGGCGATGCGCGCGCGGTTCCTGAATCTGATCGAACGCAGCTCCGGCATGGTCCTGGTGACCGGTCCGACCGGCAGCGGCAAGACCACGACGCTGTACTCGGCGCTCGCGCACCTGAACCGGCCCGACAACAAGATCGTCACGGTCGAGGACCCGGTCGAGTACCGCCTGGACCGGGTCGTACAGGTCCAGACCAACGCCAAGATCGGCCTGGACTTCTCGCGCGTGCTGCGCTCGGTGCTGAGACACGATCCGGACGTGATCCTGGTGGGCGAGATGCGCGACCGGGAGACCGTGGACATCGGCTTGCGGGCGGCGATCACCGGGCACCTGGTGTTCTCGACGCTGCACACGACCAGCGCGGTCGCGACCATCGACCGCTTGATGGACATGGGGGCGCCGGGCTACATGGTGGCGGCCGCCGTGCACGCCGTGCTGGCGCAGCGCCTGGTGCGTAGGATCTGCGGCGATTGCGCGGAAGCTCACCGGCTGGATGAGCACGAGGAAGCCTGGCTCGCCGCCCAGCTCGGCGAACCCGCGGCGGCGACGGTACGAGCGCGCCACGGTGCGGGCTGCAGTTACTGCAACATGACCGGCTACCGTGGGCGAGTCGCGATCTACGAGCTCCTGGAGATCGATCGTGGCCAGGCCGAGGCGATCCGCCGGCAGGACATGGCGGCGTTCGCGCAACTGACCGCGGCCAAACGCGATCACAAGTCGCTCGCGCTGAGCGCGATCGAGCTCGCCGCGGCCGGCGTCACCACGGTCGCCGAGGCGATACGCTCGGTCAGTGGTATCGGCGAGGAGCGCATCGATGCGCCGGCGCGGCGGGTCGATCCGGCGCCGCTCGGCGACGAGCACGTGCTGTCGCTGCTCGCCTGAGACGCCACGCATGACCGCCTTCGCATACAAGGGCCGCTCCGCGCTCGGCGAACCCGTCCAGGGTCAGCTCGAAGCCGAGTCCGCGGAACAGATCGCGAGCCGCCTGCTCGGTGCGGGCATCACCCCGATCTCGATCGAGCCGGCGCGGGTGGGGAGCGGTTCGCTGCGGCGCTTGTGGATCCGCGCGGGCGGCGGTCGGCCGCGGACCGAGGATCTGATGATGTTCTCGCGGCAGATGTACACGATCACCAAGTCGGGCGTGCCGCTGCTGCGCGGCCTGCGTGGCCTGCAGTCCTCGACTCACAACGAGGTGCTGCGCACGACGCTCGGCGAGGTGCTCGCAAGCCTCGAGGGCGGGCGGGACCTCGCCACCAGTTTCGCGCGCCATCCGACGGTCTTCCCGCCGCTCTACGTGGACATGGTCCGGGTCGGGGAGTCGACCGGCACGCTCGACGTCGCCTTCCTCAGGCTGTGCGAATACCTTGGCACCGAACAGGAGGTCAGCGAACGGGTGCGCGCGGCGCTGCGCTATCCGCTGATCGTGCTGGCGGCGATCGCGCTGTCGATCGGCATCATCTCGGTCAAGGTGATTCCGGCCTTCGCACCGTTGTTCCGGGTGCTCGGCAACCGCATTCCCTGGCCGACGCGGGTGATCATGGCGACCTCGTCGCTGACCCAGCACTACTGGTGGGCGATGCTGCTCGGCGCAGCCGGCGTCGCGGCGCTCGCGCGCCGCTACGTGAGTCGCGATCAGGGGCGCTACCGCTGGCATCGCGCCAAGCTCGCCCTGCCGCTGGTCGGGGATCTGATTCACGAGGCGGTGCTCGCCCGGGTGACGCGCTCGCTGGCGATCTGCCTCGCGGCGGGTATCCCCGCGCTGCAGGCGCTGGCGGCGATTGCGCGTACCACCGGCAACGACTACCTGAGCGAGGGGATCCTGCGCATCCGCGACACCGTCGAGCGGGGCGAATCGCTGAGTCGCGCGGCGGCCGGATCGCGCCTGTTCCCACCGCTGGTCGTGCAGATGATCGCGGTCGGCGAGGAGACCGGCGATCTCGCCGAACTCCTCGGGGAAGTGGCCGAACATTACCGGCGCGACGTCGATTACCGGCTGCGCAATCTGAGCGCGGTGATCGAGCCGGCGCTGATCGTCGCGGTCGGCGGCATCGTGCTGGTGCTCGCCCTGGGCGTATTCCTGCCGATGTGGGACATGTTCGCGAAGATCGGCGGCCATGGTTGAGGCGCGGCGCGACCTTCGTCACAACTCGTCGATGCGCCGGTCAAGATTCCCGCGGGCGAGCCGATTCATTTCGAGTGTGTAAGGCATTCCCGCAACGCAAGGAAGTTACGCAAATGCGCAAGTACGGCTCCGGCTTCACCTTGATCGAACTGGTCGTGGTCATCACGATCCTCGGCATCCTCGCCGCGTTCGCGATCCCGCGGTTCACCGCCCTCGACCAGCAGGCGCGGGTCACCGCCGTCACCGCCCTCGGCGGGAGCCTGCGCAGCGCCTCGGCGCTCGCCCATGCCGAATATCTCGCCCTCGGCACGAATCCCGCCTCGGTACTCATGGACGGACAGACGGTCACGCTCACGAATGGCTATCCGGACGTTGCCGGCCTGCCTCTCGCGATGCAGGACACGAGCGGATTCACCGCCTCGACGACCGCGACCACGATCACCTTCAGCAAGAACGGCGCACCGAACCCCGCCACCTGCGCGGTGACCTATACGGTCTCGAGCGGTGCCGGCCTGCCGCCGACCTTCTCGGCGCCGGTTACCGGCGGCTGCTGATCGATCAAAGAGGCGGGTCGCCGTAAGGTGATCCGCGCGGCTCCAGCGGTCCGCCGGTGCCAAAGTGGCGCCGGCGGACCGTGGCGTTTCGCCCCCGCGCAATCCGGTCCCGCGCGATGCGGCACCACGCTTGCGTTCAGCGGGGCGCAACCGCATCCTCGGCGCCCATGGAAGATCTCTGGCTCACCTGGGCGAAGCGCCTGCAGGCGATCGCCTCGACCGGCCTGCACTACACCGAGGGTTCCTACG
>JAGWPY010000051.1 GCA_028870275.1 Gammaproteobacteria bacterium
CGATCGAGCAGCGGCCGTGCGCCGAAACTCAAGCTGACGTCGTCGAGGCGCAGGATCGGCATGCGGGCCGTATGGTACGCGGGCCGAGGGCGGCTCTCCAGGCGTCCTTCGACCGCCTCAGATGCCGAGCCAGAGGGACAGGTACAGCCCGCGCTGCGCGCTCTTGCCGGCGATCGGCCCAAGATCGACCCAGGCGGCGGTCACCGTCAGCTGGCGGCGCGGTCCCCAGGCGAGGAACACGTCACCGGCGGCACGCTCGTCGAACGCCCCCAGCGAGCCCGTCTTGCGGCGATACTCGCCGCCGAGCACCAGATCGTCGCTCAGGAACACGCCCACGGAGCCTTCGGGTTCGAGCCGGTAGCCGCCGGTCGGGCCGCCGAAGCCCAGCAGTCCGTATTGATTCGCCCGGGTCCGACGCACGGTCAGATCGACCAGCAGGTTGCGGCCGGCAATCGCATCGAAATACAGCTTGGTCGCCGCCAGATACCATTCGACGTCGCTGCCCGTGGCGGCACCGACCGCACGTGGGATCGATGAGTAATCGCGCGTGCGTTTGTAGAGTGCGCCGACCGCGATCTGCGGCATGAGCCGATCCGGATCGAACACCGCATCGCCGGCGAGCCGCAGTTTGGCACCGAACACGTCCTGCCCAAGGGTCGTGCCCGCGACCACCGAACCGGCGTCGAACCGCTGGACCGCGGCCGAGAGTTCGAGCCGGTCGTCGATGCCGGCCGCGGCGCCCGCCGAGCGCAGGCTGAAATCTCCCGTGTGCACGTAGGTCGCGAACGCGGTCGCACCGACTTCGTCACGCGTATCGAGTCCGGCGATGAGCGCCCAGGGCACGAGGCCGCCGCCGGCCGCGCCTTCGATCTGGCTCACTCCGCCGGTGAAGCCCAGTCGCCCGCCCGCACGAGCCGAAGTGGCGGTCGCGGCGAGGACCAGGGCCGCGACCAGTGGGCCGTGCCAGCACGATTTGCGACGCAGTTCCATGAGGCGAAAGTCTAATCAAGGTCTTTGACGGAATATTGTGTCCAAGTCCACAGCTCTCCCGAGCGAAGCCGTTTATCGTATCCGGCGATTCTTATGCGGACGCCACGAAGACGCCTCCACGCCTCGGTCACCGGCTGCGCGCTGCTCTCGGCCCGCGCGCTGGTCGCCGCCTGGGCGTTGCTCGCCTGGCGGCCGGTGTCGGCCGCGTCCGCGAGCCTGTACCAGGAGCTCGGCGCGGCGAATGGCGTGCGCGCGATCTCCGACGCCCTGATCGACCGCATGGCCCACGACCCGGTCACGGCCCCCGCGTGGAAGGATGTTCGGCTCGACCGCGTCAAGCGTCTGCTCGCGGCGCAGATCTGCGAACTGGCCGGCGGTCCCTGCCACTACGACGGCGACTCGATGCATGCCGTGCACGCCGGCCTCGGCATCACCGAAGCGCAGTTCGAACGCTCGGTCGCCGATCTGCAGTCGATCCTGCGGGCGCGGCACATCGCGATCGGCGCGCGCAACCGGTTGTTGCGCCTGCTCGCACCGATGCGGCGCGAGATCGTCGAACAGCCCGCGGACGGGAAACAGTGATGCGCACGCCTGCGGCGCTCGTCGCTCTGATCGCGACCGCGGCCGCGTACGCGCTCGGCTGCGCAGCGGCACAGGCGACGACGGTGACCGTGCGGGTACGCACCGCGGCGGGCGCGCCCGCCGCGGACGCGGTCGTGGTGTTCGAGCCCCTCGATCGCCATGCCCCCGTCGCGCCCGCCCACCCCGAAGCGGTGATCGATCAGATCCACAAACTGTTCGTACCGCACGTCAAAGTCATCCGCACCGGCACCGCGGTGTGGTTCCCGAACAGCGACCGGATTCGCCATCAGGTGTACTCGTTCTCGCCCGCCAAGACCTTTTCGCTGAAGCTCTACGCGGGCGCGCCCAAGAAGGCCGTGGTGTTCGACAAACCCGGACTGGTCGTGCTCGGCTGCAACATCCACGACTCGATGATCGCGTTCGTGCTGGTGGTCGACACGCCCTACTTCGCGAAGGCGCCCGCCTCCGGCGACGCGCAGCTCGCGCTGCCGGCCGGTCGCTACCGGATGCGCCTCTGGGACGAATCGCTCTCCGCACCGGTGCCGCCGCGCACCGTCGTCGTCGGCGACTCGCCGCTCGACCTGCCGGTCACCCTCGAACTCTCCGCGACGCCCGACCCGGCCGCCGCCTGGCCCTGAGCGTATCGCCGTGCAACTGCGCACGCGCATCGCGGTCACGCTGTTCCTGCTGGTCGCGGCGGTGCTCGCCGCGGCGCTCACGGTCGTTTCGATCGCCAATCGGCGGAACGCCACGCGCGAGGTGAACCGGCGGTTGGACATCGGCTCCCTGGTGTTCGGCCAGGCGCTCGAGGAGAACCGCAAACAGCTCGCCCAGGCGGCCCAGGCCGTGGCCGCGGACTACGCGTTCAAGGAGGCGGTCGCGGCGCGCGACACCGACACGCTCGCCTCGGCGCTCGAGAACGCGGGCGCGAGGATCGGGGCCTCGCTGGAAGTGCTCACCAGCCTCGACGGTCAGGTCGAGGCCGCTGCCGGCACGAATCTGCGGCCCGGCACTGCGTTTGCCGTGCCGGGTCTGCTCGACCCGCGCGCCCCGGGCCGGGCTCATTCGGCGATCATGGTCTCGGGCGCGCGCGTGTACCAGCTGGTGGCGGCGCGGGTCCGCAGCCCTCTGCCGGTCGCCTGGGTCGTCATGGGTTTTGCGCTCGATGGAAACAGTCTGCGCAATCTCGCCGCGCTCACCGACCTCGGCATCACGCTCTCGGTGCGTCACGGAGCCACCTGGGTCCGTCCGGTGAGCACCCTGCCCCGGTCCACGCGCTTGCGCTCGGGCGAGTACGTGACCCGCGACATCCCGCTGCTGACGCGACCCGAGGTCTCGGTGGTGGCGACCTTGTCGCGCTCGCTCGATGCGGCGCTCGCGCCGTTCGAGCGATTGCGACGCGTACTCTACGCCATCGCACTGACCAGTCTGCTCGGGTCGGCGGTGGCGGCCTTCTGGCTGGCCGGCGACATCACCCGCCCGCTGCGCAGACTCACCGCCGCGGTCGCGCGGATCCGCGGCGGATCCTACGATGCGCCAGTCGACGTGCATCGGCACGACGAGATCGGCTTGCTCGCCGAGGGCCTTCAGGTCATGCAGAGCGAGGTGCTCTCTCGCGACCTTGCAATCCGGCGGCTTGCCTACGAGGATCCCCTGACCGGCCTGATGAACCGCACCGCGTTCGTCGAGGCGCTGGATCGTGCCGTCGCCGCAGCCGGGGTCCCGCAGATCGTCGCGGTCGTGAACCTGGACCGTTTCCGGCGCATCAACGAGCATCTGGGCTTTGCCACCGGCGATGCGGTTCTCCTCGGGATCGCCTCGCGTCTTCGTGAACTCACCGCGCCGTCGACCGCGGTAGCGCGCCTGGCGGCGGATCAGTTTGCGGTGTTCAGACCCCTGCAGGTCGACGAGACGCCACTCGCCTGGGCCGGTACTCTCGCAAGCCGTTTCGCGGAGCCGGCGATCGTCGACGACCAGCCGATCGACGTGAGCGCGACCATCGGTGTGGCCGTCGCCCCAGTCGACGCCGCCACGGCCGAAGCACTGCTGCGATGCGCCGAACTCTCGATCGAACATGCCCGGCGCCGCAAGCAGGCGGTGGCCGCCTACTCGACGCAACTCGCCCCGGCGGCGCGCGACCAGTTGTCGCTCCTCGGCGAGTTACGGCGCGCGATCGCGCTCGATGAATTGCGGTTGTACTTCCAGCCGAAGTGGTCGCTCACCACCGGACGCATCGTCGGCGCCGAGGTGTTGTTGCGCTGGCAGCATCCGCAGCGCGGATTGCTCGGCCCCGGCGCGTTCCTGCCATTCGCCGAGCAGACGGGATTCATCCGCCGTATCACCGCCTGGACGCTCGATCGCGCGGCCGCACAGGCCGCCGCGTGGCAGTCCGCGGGGCGGTCCCTGCCGCTCGCGATCAACGTCACCGCCGACGACATCGCCGACGCACGCTTCCATCTACAGGTCGCCGAGGCGCTCGAAAGGCACGCGTTGATGCCGCACCTTCTCTCGCTCGAGGTGACCGAGAGCGGGTTCATCGACGATCCCGGACGTGCGATCGAGATGTTGTCCGCGCTCGCCGCGCTCGGCGTCAAACTCTCGATCGACGATTTCGGCACCGGCTACTCCTCGCTGAGCCATCTCGCCCACATGCCGGTCGACGAGGTCAAGATCGATCGCAGTTTCGTGCTTGGATTGGAGCGCGACGAGCAGTTCGCGGCCGTGATCCGTTCGGCGATCGAGATGGGGCACAGGCTCGGCCTGGCGATCGTCGCCGAGGGCATCGAGACCGACTCGGCCGCCGAGGCGCTCGCCGCGATGGGCTGCGACGTCGGCCAGGGCTACTGGCTTTCGGCGCCACGGCCACTCGCCGATTTCGAACACTGGCTGCGCGAGCGGGAGGCAGCGGACGAGGCGAACCGCGCAGCCGCGGCGGGCTCGGGTAGAATGCCGCGCGAGTCCAGAGCCTAGGCGAACCCGCGCGACCACAACTCATGACCGACCTCGAGCAATTCGGCTACCGCCAGGAGCTCAACCGTGCGCTCGGCACGCGCGACCTGGTGGTGTACGGCATGATCTTCATGGTGCCGATCGCGCCGTTCGGCGTGTTCGGCTTCGTCTGGCACGATTCGGGAGGCATGGTTCCGCTCGCCTACCTGGTCGGCCTCGTCGGCATGTTCTTCACCGCCATGAGCTATGCGACCATGTCGAGGGAGTTTCCGGTCGCGGGTTCCGTGTACTCCTACGCAAGGCATGGTCTGAACGAACTCGCCGGGTTCTTCTCCGGCTGGCTGATCCTGCTCGACTACATACTCGTGCCGGCGCTGCTCTACCTGATCAGCGCCGCGGCGATGGCGCCGCTGCTGCCGGCCGTACCAGCCTGGGTCTGGGTCGGCGGATTCGTCGTCTTCAACGCGGTCGTGAACCTCATCGGCATGCAACTCAGCGCGCGGGTCAACCGCTACATGCTCGTCATGGAGCTGGCGACTCTGGCGTTGTTCGTCGGATTCGGCCTCCTCGCCCTCTACGGCACGCGCGTCGGCGGCGGACTCACCCTGCGGCCGGTCTATGACCCCGCAAGGTTCTCGCTGTCGACCGTGACCGGCGCGACCTCGATCGCGGTGCTCTCCTTCCTGGGATTCGACGGGATCTCGACGCTCGCCGAGGAGAGCCGCGGCGGCGAACGCGCGGTCGGTCGCGCGACCCTGCTCGCGCTTCTGCTGATCGGCGCGCTGTTCATGCTTCAGACCTGGATCGCGAGCGATCTCGCCCGCGGCCTCAGGTTCTCCTCCCCGGCCACCGCGTTCTACGAGGTCGCCGCACGCGCGGGCGGTCCCTGGCTGCGACTCGTCACGATTCTCGCCTCGGTGATCGCATCCGGCGTCGCCAACGCGATGGCCGCACAGGCCGCCGTATCGCGGATTTTGTTCGCGATGGCGCGCGACGGCCGCCTGCCGCGGGTGCTCGCCAAGGTGCACGCGCGCTACCGCACCCCGTACGTGAGCACGATCCTGGTCGCGGCGATTTCGCTGCTGGTCGGTCTCGCATTCGGCGAGAGGATCGACGATCTCGGCCGGATCGTGAACTTCGGCGCGCTGAGCGGATTCGTGTTGCTTCACCTGTCGGTGATCAATCACTGCTTCCGCCGCGGCCGCAGCGGCGACTGGCTGCGTCATCTGATCTTCCCGCTCGCCGGACTCGCCGTGATCTCCTACGTGCTCTACGAGATGGATGCCGCGGCCAAGGAACTCGGCGCCTGCTGGATCGCGGTCGGCGTGATGTACTGGCTGGTGATGACGCGGGTGCTGCGTCGGTCACCGGCGCTCGAGGTCTGAGCGTGGCTCGCCTTGGATCGCTTCGGCGCGCGGCGAAGGGTCTCGCCCTCGGCGCATGCCTGCTGCTCGCCGCCTCGCCGGGACACGCGGCGGACGAGATGACCCTGGCCGAATACCGCGCGTCCGCAACTGGCGCCACGCTGCCGGCGCCGGTGCGCGACTACGTCGACGGGATTGGCACGGGCTACGTCTGGGCGAATGCGCTACTCGCGGCGCGTGCCCAACCGCGGATCTTCTGCACGCCCGGGGACTCGGCGCCGCCCCGGGACTTCGTCGCGCTGCTCGATCGCCAGATCGCCAGTCACGCAGGGCTGCATCAGCCCTACGCCGACGACACGGCGCTCGCGATGATCCTGCTGGATGCGCTGATCAACGATTTTCCCTGCGAATCCTCGCCGCCGGGCCCCTGACCGCCGGTGCCGATCGCGCGGTCGCGCCGATCAGGGCCTGCGCGCCCAGAACAATCCGGTCTGCACGGTAAACGAACCGTCCGGCTCGAAAGCCAACGAGCGCTGCACTTCGGTGGGCGCGCCACCCTGCAAGCGGCGGATGGCCGCAACCGATTCCGGCGGGGTGCGCATGCGCATCACCCACGAGGCAGCCTCGAGGCGAGTAGGCCAGCGCTTGAAGTGCTCCAGTTCGAAATGCGCATGATCCAGCAGCGCCTGCCACTCCTGGATGGCGTAGTTGCGCACGTGGCTCGGGTCACGCAGCAATTCCATGGCCTGAAGGTGCGTGTCCACGAGCGGCAAACTCGCGCCAAGCACGTCGACGACGAGCAGATAGCCGCGACCGGCCAGCACGCGCATCGCCTCGCGCAGTGCCGCGGATATGTCGCCCCAATGGTGGGCGCTGTACCGTGTGGCGACGACGTCGAAGTGACCGTCCGCAAACGGCAAAGCCTCCGCGCGCGCCCGGGCGGTCACGACATTCGTCATGCCGCGATCGCGGGCCGCCCGTTCGACCGTTGCCAGCATTCCTTCGGCGGGATCGCAGGCGATGACTTGGTCCGCAGCCCCGCTCAGCGCGAAGCCCAGATGCCCTGCGCCGCAACCAAGATCCAGGATGCGACCCGGCCGGCCCGGCAGCGACTGCAACAGGACCAGGGCCGCGTTCAGGTCCGGACCCGAGGCATGTACCTGGCTCTCGAGATAGGCCGCGGCACGCGGTTCGAACTGGCGATGTACGTGCTCGTCGTGCGAGATCATGGGCGGACTCCAGGCGGGAAACCGGGACTGCCTGCAGCGTAGCCGCACGAGTATCCTGTAACCAGTTGGCTCGTTATCCTGTGATGTCCATGTACCACGCTGGCGAAGGCTCGTCGTTGGGCCGCTTCTTACGCACGCGCCGTGAGCAACGGAGTCCTGCCGCGGCGGGCTTGCCGGCCGGGGGGCGCCGTCGCACGCCGGGGCTGCGACGCGAAGAACTCGCGCAACTGTGCGGCGTGAGCCCGACCTGGATCGCGTGGCTCGAACAGGGCAGGGTCAAGTCGGTCTCCGTGCCCACGATATCCGCGCTGGCCACGGCCTTGAACCTCTCGCGCGCCGAGCGTGCCTACCTCTTCGAGTTGGCGGGCCGCGCCGATCCGACACGCGCCAGCGCGCCGCCGGCAAACGGTGCGTCACTGCAGCGACTCGTGGACTCGATCGACACGCCGGCTTATGTCCTCGACCGCCACTGGGACCCGGCGGCATGGAACCGCGCGGCGTCGACCCTCTTCAAGCCCTGGCTCGGCAGGCCGGCACGCACGGGCGATGGCCGGCCATGCAATCTGCTGCGATTCGTATTCCTGTCGCCCGAGGCCCGCACGTTCATCGCCGACTGGGCCGCACGCGCCGAACGTGTGGCGGCGGAGTTCCGCGCCGACACGGCGCGTTGGCGCAATGATCCGGTGACGGAGGCCTTGGTGGCGGAGTTGCGCAATGCCAGTCCCGAATTCAACCGCTTCTGGCGGCAACAGAAAGTACTGGGTCGCGATGGCGGCCAGCGCGCTTTCATGCACGCAGGACAGAAGAAGCCCCGGTGCTACGAGCAGTTCACGCTTTCGGCCTCGCAGCACCCCGATCTCAAAGTGACTGTGCTGGTACCGTCCCAGCAACCGGCCCCGGGATTGCGCGCGGGCGGTTGATCGCAACGCCAAGCGACTCAAGTTCGGTTTAGCCCGGCATCGTATCGCGCGCCGGCCGGCGGCTGTTCGCCGCCTTAGAAGGCCGAAATCACCCCTTCCGTCACCACGACGGCATTGCCCGCGATCCGGACCTCCTCGATCCGGCCGTCACGCTTTTCGACGACGCCATTGATCAGGCTCGGTCGACCCATGTCTTCGCCTTGAACGACGGACCAGGTTCGACGCTCCGTCGCACCGCCGGTTCGGTCGGCGATGAGCGCGAGCGCGGCGCCGGTCGCGCTCCCCGTGGCGGGATCCTCCAGGCAATTGTCCAGAGGCGCAAAGGCCCTTGCGTGCATTGCTCCGTCCAGCGAGTCGAGACAATACGCGTACACGGCATCGACTCCGAGCGCCGGAAGCACCTGTCGGTGCATGTCAATGTCCGGCCGTGACCGCCTCAGGGCATCGCGGGACTTCAGGGCCACGACGAGGAAAGGGAGGCCGATCGATGCAACCTGAGGCAGATGCGTACCCGTCTCGATTTCCGAGGACGGCAACGACAGGCAGGCCGCTGCCGACTCGACGTCGATGGTTTCGCCGACGGACAGAGTCTGCGGCACCACCAATTCGGCGCCGACCACCGCCCCTGCCTCCCGCAGCAGCCGAATGCGCACGATGCCACCCTGTTCCTCGAACACCAGGCTCTCGCCCGCGTGCCGCCCCTCCGACTCCCGCTGACGAGCCAACACGACCGCCGTACCGATGTTTGGATGGCCGGCAAAAGGCACCTCGACGCACGGCGTGAAGATACGAACCCAGGCGGTGCTGCCTGACGTCCTGGGCTCGAGCACGAAGGTCGTCTCCGAGTAGTTGAACTCGCGAGCGATCGCCTGCATCGCCTCCGTCGTCAGCCCGGCGGCATCCAAGACGACGGCGAGCGGATTCCCGGAAAATGGCCTGTTTGTGAATACGTCCGCGGTAATGAATCGTCGACGCATAGGGTCCTCAGGAACGTTGGGTCTATCCGGCGGCACCGCTGCTCGCCTCCACGGCGTCCGGTTAGAATGCCATTCGCCCGGCCGGCACTATCACGACGGTAGAGTGCCGGCAGCATCGCAATAATCCACCCAGGCCCACCCGAATAGAGTGACCGCCAGAAACGGATAAGCAAAGAAGGGTAAGGGCTGGGAAAGCGGCGCCAGGTCACGTCCCATAAACAGACGGCACGAATGTGCCGGCCATACCAAGGATTGCTCCGATAACGAGCCCAGCCGGTACAACTAGCCGCGGACGTTTCACCGGCACCACTCCTCGCCGCCACGAAGATAAGGCTTACAAGTCGAATGGGGAGGAATTGGCAGCGGGTCGCCTGCCTTCCATTGACGAAGGCGCATCAAGATATTTCGCATTTCCGAATCGATCACCGCCAACGGATTGCCGTCGCCATAATGCGTATCGCTCCGATACCGCAGCGCAAGCGAATATGGCTTTCCCCGGCTCCACGTATATACAGAGATCCAATAATCGAAAGGCGCCGAACCAGTGGGTTCATCGACGATGATATCTCCGCGGAGTGGCCCATCCTCTATGAAGCGGGTTTGCTGATTATTATTACTGGCCGTTTTGTTCGAAAAGATCGCCTTGAATTGATTGTCGGTCCTATCAAACATGTAGGCTTGCGTGTAAATGAAGTGGTTCCCGTTGGCCCCACCTTGCGACGTTGTTTTCAGCAACAGCAGCGGGTCGGCATGGCCCGCACTCACGAATACCACCTCGGCGGAAGACAATCCGTCGGCGGTCGAAAGCCAGGAGCTCGGGGTCGCGTTTGGTCGCGCGTACTCGCAGTGCGGATTCAATTTCTCAACAAAGCACACGGCCAACGTTCCGTGATCAATCGTATCGCCGAAGACGTCGGCAAAAGAACCTGGCAAGGTCGCTACGACAAAAGTCCATTGGGTTTGCGTTGCGAATGGACGGGACAGATCGAGGTGATCAATGATGTTACCGCTCTTGCCATGCCAGGTCGGGAGCGAGGCAATTACACTTCGATCAATTTCGTGCGTTGAGAATGGCGCCGTTGACAGACTCGCTGTGGCTGGATGAGCTGATACGATCAGAAGCAGCAGGGAGATTAAACCTAGTCGTCTGATGCCTGGCGAGCGACAGCGTTGACATTGCATACAGCAGGCTCCGGCCAGCAACGAAATGAGGTATTCAGAAACCGGCGAGATCCCGCATTCTATTGCATGCGGCGACTGGCCGCTCAGCGCCAAATGAATGGACTGACGCAACGACGGTTCCTGGCGGACCCTGGCCGATTTCGCCGAGCGGCCTCTTCAGTCGGCAAGCCCCATGACGAAAGCCAATGCAATATTGAGTCGCACGATATCGGCGTCATCGAGCTTTCCGATGGGGCGCCCGATACGTTCGCGCCTAATGGTCACCGGCTTGTCCGCCATCACTTGCGACCTCACCCGCAACCCGTTGGTTGGACTGGGCTCGATTGGCACTCGAAAGTCCGGTGCATCGCTTAGATCTGAGGTCATCTGGCAAACGACGACTGAAGTGTGCTTCTGGGGCAGCGCGTCCGTTTGCACAATCACTGCCGGGCGCGGCTTTCCGTAGTCCCCGGAAGCAGCGACGGTGACAACGTCACCGCGCTTCATTGTGTGTCGAATTCCGAAACCGCCTCAATCCACTTCATCGCGTCGAGTTCATCTTCGCGATCGAGTCCCGCGACTTCCTTAGCAATGCGTCGTCGCACGGCCTGCGATCGCGCGTCCGGTACAATCAAGCGCACTTCCCGCAAGCCGCGTGATCGCCGCCGCTCGCGCATAGCTCTCATCCGATCAGCCGCCCGAGCCATCAGGATCTCCCTTGTAACGCGTGACAGCGTAACGCGTTACAATGCTATCGACAAGTTGGGTTGCTCCCCGGGCAAGTCCTGCGGCCGGAATCTCCGGACCGAAGAATGTCCGGATTCCGTGAATTGAGTGCGTCGGCCGGATGGCAGCTCTCGAGCCGAAAAGCTGACTTGGATAGCAAAGCAGTCCGTGCCCGGATTCATGCCTTTGACCCGCGTTCCATATCAAAGCGGATCAACGACGGCGATTTGTAGCGCGCCCGGAGAGATGACTCGGGGCCATCCGGCCCCTCGCCCCTGCGGGGTCGCCCTGACGGGCGATCGGCACCGCCGCTGCGCGTCGGCGCCGTCGAACTCGGCTCGTTCGTCCGTCGGGAGTTCGAATCGCAGAGCGACAAGCCAGGGGCTGCGCCTCGCAATCCTCAAGCCGAACGAAGATGATGGCGCGCCCGGAGAGATTCGAACTCCCGACCTTCTGGTTCGTAGCCAGACGCTCTATCCAACTGAGCTACGGGCGCGACGCTCGCGAGATCGGCGAGGTGGATCGTGAGAACGCGACCGACCCGGCCGATTTGAGGTCGGGCAGTCTAGCAGAAAATTTAGGCGGCGCCAGAACGTTCGCCCGGAACGGCCTAGGACCCTGATCCGAAAGGTTTTTACGACTCATCCGCTGATGCGGCGGACGACGGCCGCATGTGTCCGGCCAGGGCGGCCACGTGCCGGTCATCTATCGCGCCCATCGAAACCTCCGATCAACCAGCCGTGTCGACCGCGATAAGGTGTGGTCCATCGAAGCACTGACCCCAAGGAGCGAACAATGAACACGAAGCAGCAACACAGTTCCGGCCGATGCCCGGTGGCGCACGGCAGCGTGACCTCGGCGAGCATGGCGAACCCGGACTGGTGGCCCAAGGCCCTCAACCTCGACATTCTTCATCAGCACGACTCGAAGACCGATCCCATGGGCCCGGGGTTCAATTACCGCAAGGAGCTCGAAACGCTCGACTTCGCGTCGCTCGCGCGCGACGTGAAGGCGCTGCTCACCGACAGCCAGCCTTGGTGGCCCGCCGACTGGGGTCATTACGGCGGTCTGATGATCCGCATGGCCTGGCACTCCGCGGGCACCTATCGCATCGCCGACGGCCGCGGCGGCGGCGGCACCGGCAATCAGCGCTTCGCGCCGATCAACTCCTGGCCGGACAACGCCAATCTCGACAAGGCGCGCCGGCTCCTGTGGCCGATCAAGAAGAAGTACGGCCGCAAGATCAGCTGGGCGGATCTGATCCTGTTCGCCGGCACCATGGCCTACGAATCGATGGGCCTTAAGACCTTCGGCTTCGGTTTTGGGCGCGAGGACATCTGGCATCCGGAGAAAGACACGTACTGGGGTTCGGAGAAGCAATGGCTCGCGCCGTCCGGCGCCGAGGGCAGCCGCTATTCCGGAGAACGCGACCTCGAGAATCCGCTCGCCGCCGTGATGATGGGCTTGATCTACGTGAACCCCGAGGGCGTGGATGGCAAGCCGGATCCGCTGAAGACCGCACGGGACGTGCGCGTGACCTTCGCGCGGATGGCGATGAACGACGAGGAGACGGTCGCCCTGACGGCCGGAGGCCACACCGTCGGCAAGGCACACGGCAATGGCAGCGCCGCGAGGCTCGGTCCCGCACCCGAAGGGGCCGGTCTCGAGGAACAGGGCCTAGGCTGGATGAATCACACGACCCGTGGCGTCGGCGCCGACACCGTCACGAGCGGGATCGAAGGGGCCTGGACCACTCATCCGACCCGCTGGGACAACGGCTATTTCCATCTGCTGCTCAGCTATGACTGGGAACTCAAGAAGAGTCCGGCCGGCGCCTGGCAGTGGGAGCCGATCGGCATCCGCGAGGAGGATAAGCCGGTCGATGCCGAGAATCCGTCGATCCGCCGCAACCCGATCATGACCGACGCGGACATGGCGATGAAGATGGATCCGGAATATCGCAAGATCTCGGAGCGTTTCCACGCCGATCCCCAGTACTTCTCGAAGACCTTCGCGCGCGCCTGGTTCAAATTGACCCACCGCGACATGGGGCCGAAGTCCCGCTACGTCGGCCCCTTCGTGCCCAAGGAAGACCTGATCTGGCAGGATCCGGTGCCGACCGGCCGCAAGAACTACGACATCGCCGCGGTGAAGGCGCAGATCGTGGCGAGCGGCCTCGGCATCGGCGAACTCGTGGCGACCGCCTGGGACAGCGCGCGCACCTATCGCGGCTCGGACAAGCGCGGTGGTGCAAATGGAGCGCGCATCCGGCTCGCCCCACAGAAGGACTGGGAGGGCAACGAACCGACGCGACTCGCACGGGTGCTGGCCGTGCTCGAAAAGATCGCCGCGGCGAGCGGCGCAAGTCTCGCCGATCTCATCGTGCTCGGGGGCAACGTCGGCATCGAGCGGGCCGCGGCAGCCGCCGGATTCGCGGTGACGGTCCCGTTCGCGCCAGGACGCGGCGACGCGAGCGCGACGATGACCGACGCCGAGTCCTTCGAGGTGCTCGAACCGCTCGCCGACGGCTTTCGCAACTGGCAGAAGCGGGACTACGTGGTGAGCCCGGAGGAGCTGCTGCTCGACCGGGCGCAGCTGATGCGTCTGACGGCCTGCGAGATGACCGTCCTGGTCGGCGGCATGCGCGTGCTCGGCACGAACCATGGCGGCACCGCGCACGGCGTGTTCACTGACCGGGTGGGTGCGCTCACCAACGACTTCTTCGTGGCTCTGACCGACATGAGCTACGTGTGGAAGCCCGGTAGCGCCAATCTCTACGAGGTCCGCGAACGCGCCAGCGGACGGGCCCGGTGGACGGCGACCCGCGTCGATCTGGTGTTCGGCTCGAATTCGGTACTGCGCTCCTACGCCGAGGTCTACGCCCAGGACGACCATCGCGAGAAGTTCGTACGCGATTTCGTCGCCGCCTGGACCAAGGTCATGAACGCCGACCGTTACGACCTCGCCTGAGGGCTGCGGGGCGCATCCACCGCCGGGGCCGGTGGATGCGTCCCCGACACTCGCGCCCGCGTCAGCAGGTTCTGCACGAGCGGCGAGGGTCTGCGGCGAAACGCGGTGATCGCGTAGAAATTCTCGAACACTCCCGGGACCGCCCCGTAGCTCTGTAGACGAGCCTCGCGCAATTCGTCCTGCACGACCACCTCCGGCAGCACGGTGATGGCCCCGGAGTCGCGCGCGAGCAGCCGCAACATCGCCATGTCGTCGACTTCCGCGACCACCTCGATGCTGAGCCGGTGGCGCTCGCACCATAGATCGAACTGACTGCGAATGTCGCTGCTCGGACCGGGCAGCACGAAACGCGCTCCGGCGACGTGATCCGGCACCTTGAACGGCCGTCCACGAGGCCGCGGCGGACCGACCAGACAGACCGACTGGCGGTCGATGCGTACGCAGCGCCAGGCCTTTCCTGCCTCGGCGACGACCGGTCGATTCGAGAACACCAGATCGAGGTTGTGCACCTGCAGCCGCCCGAGAAGCTCCTCGAGGCTGCCCGACTCCAGGCTCAACCGCACCTCGGGCCGCGCGAACGTCGGCCGCAACAGGTTCTCGAGGAAGTTCCGCGACAGGGTCGCCACGGCTCCGACACGCAGGCGCTGCACGCGTTGCGCCTGATCGGCGCGCACCGTGGCCAGGAGTTCATGGCCGAGCCCGAAGATCCCGTCGGCGTAGTCGAGTACGGTCGCCCCGAATTCGGTGAGCACCAGGCTGCGTCCCTGGCGATCGAACAGCGGTCGCCCGAGATAGTGCTCGAGAGCGCGTATCTGTGCCGACAGCGCCGACTGGGACACTCGCAACTGCGCCGCGGCGCGCGTCAGATGGCCGAGCTTGGCCACCTGGCGGAAATAGAGCAAATGGCGGAAGTTGAGATTCTTCATGTTCTGTTTTCAAGAACGTAATGTTCTCATCATTCTATTTTACGTGAACGATTGTCACACCGATACTGCGCGCACCGTCCTCGCCACCGGATCGACGATGCCCGCGAATATCGCCCTCCTGCCCTGGTTGTCACCGACGTTCTGGCTCTCCGGCGCCGTGCTCGCAACGCTCCTTCCGGCTCGCCGCTGGCAGGTGCTCGCGCTCGCAAACCGCGCGGCGTGCGCCGCGGCACTGGTCACGGCCGCGGCTGCGCTCGGTGGCGGCGATCCCGCCTACGGTGCGACCAATGCGCTCGCCGCACCTCTGGTCGGCTTACTGATCGCCTTTCTCGGTTGGATCATCGGCGACTATTCGCGCAACTACCTCTGCGGCGAGCCCGGTCAGACGCGCTTCGTGACCGCGTTCCTCGCGACCCTGGCCGCGGTCGGCAGCGTGGTGGCCGCGCGCAGCCTGCTCGGCGTGATCCTCGGCTGGATCGCGAGCAGCGCGGGGCTGCACCACCTGCTCACCTACTATCGCGACCGGGGCGCCGCACTCGTGGTCGCCCACAAGAAGTTCCTCGTCAGCCGCCTCGCCGAGGTCTGTCTGGCGGCCGCAGCGCTGCTGCTGCACCACCGTTTCGGCACGCTCGACCTCGGCGCACTGGGCGCGGCCATCCCGGCCGGCGCGGCGCCTGGTGCCGACGTGCGCCTCGCCGCCGCCCTGATCGCGATCGCGGTGCTGTTGAAGTGCGCGCAGCTGCCGCTGCACGGCTGGCTCATCCAGGTCATGGAAGCGCCGACGCCGGTGTCGGCATTGTTGCATGCCGGCGTCGTGAATCTCGGCGGCTACGTACTGGTGCGGTTGGCGCCGCTGATCAGCGCGGCGCCGGGGGCACGTGCGCTGCTGGTCGTGGTCGGCGGTCTCAGCGCGGCGCTCGCCGGCCTCGTGATGCTCACGCGGATCACGATCAAGGTGCGTCTCGCCTGGTCGACCTGCTCACAGATGGGGCTCATGGTCATGGAATGCGGTCTCGGCCTGTACGACCTGGCCTTGCTTCACCTGCTCGCCCACGCGCTCTACAAGGCACACGCATTCCTGACCGCCGGCGACGCGGTTCGCGACGGGGTCGCGCGCCGCCTGAGCGCCGCGTCGCCACGCGCGGCGACCACGACCCGCCCGCTCTTCGCGCTGGTCGCGCTGCTCGCGGGTCTCGGACTGACTCTGGCGTCCGCGGCCCTCTGGCGCGCGCTGCTGCCCCTGCCCGGCCCATCCTGGCTCGCGCTCGCCTTGCCCGCCTTCGGAGTTGCGACCCTGTGCGGTGCCCGGGCGTATGGTCACCGGGCCTGGTGGCGCAATCTGCTGACCGCCGCGCTGGTCACGCAACTCTATTTCGGCTGGCACTGGTTGCTCGATGTGCCCTTGCGGATCCAGGTCTATCCCTGCCCGGCGCCGCTCGCGATCTGGACGGTGCTGCTGTTCGCGGCGCTGTATCTCACCCAGGAATTCATCCTCGCGCACCCGACGGACCGAAGACTCGACCGCCTGTACGAGTGGGTCTACGCGGGCTTTTATCTGGACGAACGGTTCACGCGCCTGGCATTCCGGCTGTGGCCGGTACGCGCGGTCCCGGCGGCGCCACCAATGCCCGGCGCATCGTTCACGCGCAGCCGGAGACTCGCGTGAACCGAACCGTACCGGACGCTGCGACCGACTCACCGACGCTCGCCGCAGCGATCGCCACCGCTTCCCGGATCATTGCGCCGACCTGGCCTCTCGACGAACAGATCGCGATCAACCCCTGGTGGGGGATGATCGACCGACCCTTCGCCGAGGTCGCCGCCCTGCTGCACCGCTTGAACGGTGCGCCGCTCGCCTGGCCTGCGCAAGCCTACCTCGCCGCCTGGGAATCCGGCGAGATCACGTCCTCCGCGGTGGAGCGCGCGCTGCACGAGCGCTGCGCCGGGGCGGGCGTCACGGACGCGCTCGCTGCGCTTCGCACCGCGCCCGGCTGCGGGCCCGGTCTCGACCTGCCCTCGGACCTGATCGATCGCCAGCCAGATGCGGCCGGGCCGCGATGGCGCGAGACGATCACTCAACAGGTGAGCCAGTTCTGCGCCTCATACTTCGATGCCGATCAGGCCGACTGGCATCGCCGGCATCCAGCGGGCCTGTTCGCCGGGTGGCGCGCGGCGCTGCTGCGCGACCATGCGATCGAACCTCTGATGCACGCCCCGCGCTTTCGCGCGTTCGCGGCCCAGATCCCGCAGGACGCCGAAGCGGCGATCGACTGGGCCCTCAAGCGTCTCGCCGTCCCCGTGAGCGAGGCCGTGCCTCTGCTGATGCTGTCTCTGTTGCGCATCAACGGCTGGGCATCATGGTGCGCCTATCGGGCCTGGGCGGCGGCCCGCGCCGGACGCGAGGACCGGACCCTGGAGGAGTTATTGGCGATTCGCATCAGCTGGGAGGCCCTGCTGATCGATTGCGACGAAAGCCGCACCGACACGGCGGAAATCTGGCGCGATCACTGGCCAAAAGCGCTCCAGGCCGCCGCG
>JAGWPY010000052.1 GCA_028870275.1 Gammaproteobacteria bacterium
CCGGTCGCCGGTCCCTGGAAGGTCTTGAGGTAGGCCACCGGAATGCGCATGTCCTCGAGCCGCAAAGCCTTGAGGGGTTTGAAGCCGAACACGTTGCCGATGATCGAAGCGGTCAGATTCGCGATCGAGCCCTCCTCGAACAGCTCGAGCGCGTAGGCGATGTAGGCGAAGTACTGGCCCGCAGCGCCCGGGACCGGATCGACGCGGTAGGCCTTGGCGCGGTATTGATCGCAGGCGGTCAGGCGGTCCGTCCAGACCACGGTCCAGGTCGCGGTCGAGGACTCGCCGGCGACCGCGGCCGCCGCCTCGATCGGATCGACTCCGTCCTGAGGCGTGATCCTGAACACCGCGATCACATCGGTGTCATTCGGCTCGTAGTCGGAGTTCCAGTACCCCATCTTCGCGTAGGGCATCACGCCCGACTTGTAGCGATCGGCTTCACTGCGCATTCGCTCTCTCCTTCGCTTCACTGCGTTTGTCGATCGGGTCATGCCGACTCTAGCCCCGAATACACATAAGAAAAATCAGTATTAATTGACCTGGACTTCACCTTTCCCTTATATATGGCCCACCCAGGTGGACGCTCGGGGGAGGGCGTCGCGATGACCCTGCAGAGGGCGAGTCTGCGTCAGCTGCGCGTATTCGAGTCGGCCGCCGCTCTACGCTCATTTTCGCGTGCGGCCGAGCACCTGCACATGACCCAACCGGGCGTGTCGATGCACATTCGGGAACTCGAGCACCACGTCGGCCTGCCGCTGTTCGAGCGCGTCGGCCGGCGCCTGTTCGTGACCGAGGCCGGCGAGGAACTGCTGGTGCGGGCCCGCGAGATCCTGCGCGCACTGAAGGACGCTGACGAGATCTTCGACGGGTTCAAAGGCCTGCGTCGAGGGCGGATCCATCTCGCCGTGGTGAGCACCGCGAAGTATTTCGCGCCGCGGCTGCTCGCGGGGTTTCGGGCGCTGCATCCCGACGCCGAGATCCGCCTCGCGGTGAACAACCGCACGGAGGTGATCGAGCAACTCGCCGCGAACGAAGTCGACCTCGCCATCATGGGGCGCGCACCCGAGGGACGGGGCATGTCGGCCGAGCCGTTCGCCGAACATCCGCATGTGATCATCGCCGCCGCGGACCATCCGCTCGCTTCGCACCGCGCCATCGAGGAGCGCGTGATCGCGCGCGAGGTCTTCCTGGTGCGCGAACGCGGTTCGGGCACTCGGCTGGCGATGCAGGCGTTCTTCGACGAGCGCGGACTGCGGTTGCGGATCGGCATGGAGATGGCCAGCAACGAGACCATCAAGCAGGCGGTGATGGCGGGTATGGGCGTGAGCTTCATATCGCGGCATACGATCGATCTGGAAATCTCCACCGGTCGACTCGTCGCGCTCGACGTCGTCGGCATGCCGGTCATGCGCCACTGGCACGTCGCGCAGCTCGCCGACAAGCGGCTCTCGCCACTTGCGCAGGCGTTCCGTCAATACGTCCTGGACCAGGGCCCGCGATTGCTGTCGGCCGGCGCGCCGGTCGCGAAAGTCGCGGCGACGCGTCTGCCCCGCAAGCGGGCCCGCGCCTGATGGACGAACGCGATCTCAGGTCCTGGCCGCTCGCCGAGCATGGCCGCACGGTCATCGCCGGCGGCATGCGCTGGCAAGTGACGATCGCGGGCCAGGGACCGGTGCTGCTGTTCGTGCACGGCACCGGCGCGTCCTCGCACACCTGGCGCGCTCTGCTGCCTCGCCTGATGCGCTCGCACACGGTGGTGGCACCGGATCTTCCCTCACAGGGACGCAGTCAGTCGCTGCCGCCAGCCGAGCTGACGATCGGCGCGACCGGCCGGCGGCTCGCCGCGCTGCTCGAGAGCCTCGGTCTCGAATGTCGCCACGGAATCGGTCACTCCGCGGGAGCGGCGATCCTCGCGCACATGGCGCTCGAGGGCCGGATCGCGCCGCGTGGTCTGATCGCGATCAATGGCGCGTTCATGCCGTTCGGCGGCGCCGCGCACTCGCTGTTCGCGCCGCTCGCGGGACTGATGGCCGCGAACGGACTGATCGCCCGCACCATCGCGCATTGCGCCGCCTCGCCCGCGGCGGTCGGACGGATCATCGCCGCGACCGGTTCGCGTCTCGATGCGGACGGGACCGCGCTTTATTCGAGACTGCTGCGCGATCCCGCCCACGTCGCCGGCACGCTCGGCATGATGAGTCGCTGGGATCTGCACTCCCTGTGCGCCGAGCTGCCACGTCTCGGCGTGCCGCTCGCCCTGCTGGTCGGCACTCGCGACATCGCGGTGCCGCCGCATCAGGCAGAGTGGATCCGCCGGCGGCTCCCCGGAACGACCCTGCGCTGGCTCTCGGGCCTGGGCCACCTCGCGCACGAGGAATCGCCGGAGACGGTGCTCGCCGAAATCGAACCGCTGATCGCCACGGCCTGAGCGAGGTACTCAGTCGGGCGAACGGACGATCCTGTGGCGGATCCGGTGGATCATCACGCCGACGGTCAGCGCGACGAACGGAATGCTGGCGCCTGCGACCAGTTCGGGCGCGACGGCCAAACCGACGCTGGCGAGGCCCGCGGCCAGATGCACGATGAGCCCCACCACGTAGTAGGTGACCGCGGCGATCGACAGTCCCTCGACCGTCTGTTGCAGCCGGAGCTGCGCACGGGCGCGCCTGTCCATCGATTCGAGCAAGGCCTGGTTCTGGCGTTCGCGCGTGATGTCCACCCGCGTCGCGAGCAATTGATTGGCGCGCGCGACCCGATCGGACAGCGCGTTCTGGCGCGCCGCGACCGCCCGACAGGTGTTCATCGCGGGAGCGAGCCTTCGCTCCATGAATTCTCCGAACGGCTGCAAGCCGGGTAACCGGCCTTCGCGCAGCTCGGCGATGCGCCGCTGCACCAGATCGTAATACGCCGCCGAAGCGCCGAAACGGTAGGCATTGGCCGCGGCCCGAACCTCGATCTGCGCCTGCAGTCGGGTCAAACGCTCGAGCAGGGTCGCCTCCTCCTCGAGACCCGCGCCCTCCAGCACCGAGGTCACCTGGGAGAGCTCGCTCTCGCAGCCGCTCAGGAAGGGTCCGAGCTCGCGTGCGATCGGCAGCGACATCAGCGCCATCATCCGATAGGTGTCGATTTCCAGCACGCGCTGCAGGATGCGCCCCGCCTGGCGTGGGCTGGTACTGCGATCGAGCAATAGAAATCGGCTGAAGCCATCCTCGCGGATCCGGAAATCCGTGAGCGCGACGGCCGCGTCGTCGCTGACCCTGGAGCCGACCAGCACATTACCGTCGAACCAGCGGGTGGCGATCGCCTCGAGATCGACAGGCTCCTCCGCCGCCAGCAGCGCGCCCCGAGCCGCGACGATGACCCGTCCCGGGAGCGCGGCGACGAACCCCTCGGGCAGGGCGTCGAAGGGGGACTGCAGGAACGGATCGGCGGTGCTGCCCGGAACGATGAACATGTAGCGGGCGAACTCGCCGTGGCGTTCGTAGCGCAGCGTGAACGCGCCGGCGTCGGCGCTGTAGTGCGCAGCCGCGGTGCCGGGCAGGGCGACGCCCGAGGCCGCGAGGAGATCGCGCAGGCAGCGCCACTCGGTCTCGCGCTCGCTCGAAGGCGAGAGCATCGCGAGATAGCCGATGAGCGACGGGGCACGCAGCTCTCCGGAAGGCCGCGCATGGACCTCGTCGTTGAGCTCGAGGCGTTCGGGATGGACGGCGGGCAGCATCGTCCGCTTAGATTGAACGTGCGCCTGTTAGACTGCAAGCGATGAAGCAGCCGGGGGACATCGCGCAATCTGCGGATCCGCGGGCGCACGCCGTCGTGATCGGCAGCGGGGTCGGCGGCCTGGCCGCAGCCGTACGGCTCGGCGCCCGCGGCTACCGCGTGACGGTGCTCGAACAGCTCGACGGCCCGGGAGGACGTGCACGCGTTCACCGGCAGGACGGCTTCACCTTCGACGCGGGGCCCACGATCGTGACCGCGCCGTTTCTCTTCGAGGAACTCTGGGACCTTTGCGGACGCAGATTCGCCGACGAGATCGATCTTCGGCCCCTGGATCCGTTCTATCGGATACGTTATGCCGACGGATCGACGCTCGACTGCCGCGCCGACGACCGCGAGATGGTCGCGCAGATCGCGCGGCTCTCGCCCGACGACGTGCAAGGTTACCTGGCGTTCCTGCGGGCGAGCGAGGCCGTCTATGGCGTGGCCTTCGAGCAGCTCGGCAGCATGCCCTTCGATTCGGCGCTACGGATGCTGCGCCTGGCGCCGAAGCTCCTGCGCATGCAAGGCCATCGCAGCCTCCACGCAGTGGTCGCGCGCCACGTACGCGATCCGCGCCTGCGCTTCGCACTGAGCTTCCATCCCTTGTTCGTCGGCGGCAACCCGTTTCGGACCACGGCGATCTACGCCCTGATCTCGCATCTCGAGCGCCGGCACGGGGTGCACTACCCGATCGGCGGCATCGGCCGCATCGTCGATGGCATGGTCGGACTGATCCGCGGACAGGGCGGAGCCGTGCGTTACCGATCGCGCGTCGCCTCGATCGCGATCGAGCGCGGCCGCGCGGTCGGCGTACGCCTGGCCGGCGGCGAAGCCATGAAGGCCGATCTGGTCGTGTCGGACGCGGACGCCGCCACCACCTATGGCGAGCTCGTCGGCGCGCCTCACGCGCGACGATGGTCGCCACGGCGCCTGCGGCGCGCGCGCTATTCGATGAGCCTGTTCGTCTGGTATTTCGGCACTCGCGGTCGCTACGAGGACGTGCCGCACCACACGATCCTGGTCGGTCCGCGCTACCGCGGGCTGCTGCGCGACATCTTCGACCGCAAGGTCCTCGCCGACGACTTCAGTCTGTACCTCCATCGACCGAGCGCCAGCGATCCGACCGTCGCGCCCGAAGGGATGGATGCGTTCTACGCGCTCTCGCCGGTGCCCGATCTCGACGCCGGGATCGACTGGACGCGGCACGCCGAGCCCTATCGGCGCGCGATCGAGGCGCGCCTGTCGGCCACCGTGCTGCCGGGACTCGCAGGGCGAATCGTCACTTCGCGCGTGCTCACGCCGCAGGGATTCCGCGACGAGCTCGGTTCGTACCGGGGAGCCGCGTTCTCGCTCGCTCCAAACCTCACGCAGAGCGCCTGGTTCCGGCCTCACAACCGCAGCGAGGACGTCGAATCGCTCTACCTGGTCGGCGCCGGCACACATCCCGGCGCCGGTCTGCCCGGCGTGCTCTGTTCGGCGCGGGTTCTTGATAAAGTGGTTCCCGATGCGTCGCACGTCCGATCATAGGGTGCTCGCGGACCGGATCGATTCGGCGGCCTGCCGTGCGCTGCTGCGCGATGGTTCGCGCTCGTTCTTCGCCGCTTCGCTGGTGTTGCCGGGCAGCGTGCGTGAGCCGGCGACCGCCCTGTACGCGTTCTGCCGGGTGGCCGACGACGCCGTGGACGAGGGCCGCGATCGGCACGCGGCGGTGGAGGATCTGCGCCGGCGACTGAATCTGATCTACGCCGGCACGCCCGCCGACATCGCCGCCGATCGCGCCTTTGCGGACGTGGTCGCCCATTACGCGATTCCGCGCCGGTTCCCGGAGGCGCTGCTCGAGGGCTTCGCCTGGGATGCCGAGCACCGCCGCTATGCCGATCTCGACGCGCTGATCGGCTATGCGGTACGGGTCGCGGGTACGGTGGGTGCCATGCTCGCCATGGTGATGGGCGTGCGCGACGCGCAACTGCTCGCCCGGGCCTGCGACCTCGGCGTCGCGATGCAGCTGACCAACGTCGCCCGCGACGTCGGCGAGGACGCGCGCTGCGGGCGGCTGTATCTGCCGGTCGACTGGATGCGCCGCGCCGGTCTCGACCCGCAAGCCTGGCTGCGAGCTCCCACTTTCGACTCGCGACTCGCCGGGCTGGTCGCGGACCTGCTCGCCGCGGCCGATCGCCTTTATCGGCGCGCGGACGAAGGCATCGCGCGGCTACCGATGAACTGCCGTCCCGGAATGCATGCGGCCCGCCTCCTGTACTCGGAGATCGGTCGCGAAATCGAGCGCCAGGGCTACGACACGGTCAATCGTCGCGCGGTCGTGGGTTGGCGGCGCAAGGCTCGCGTACTCGGCGACGGCGTACTGGCCGCGGCGCGCGGCGCGACGCGTCCCTGTGCCGAAGGCCCGCTGCCGCAGGCCGGCTTTCTGTTCGAGGCGCCGCTCGACTCGCAACCGTCCGCATCGGGGCGGGCGCCGGCGGATTTGCCGAGCGCGCGCGAGCGAGCCCGTTGGCCGGGGATCCAGGACCGCATGGTCTGGCTGATCGGCCTGTTCGAGCGCCTAGAGCGCCTCGAACGGCTGGCGCGTGCGCAGAGCCCGGGGCATCCGGAACGGCAACAGATATTGCACCCAGCGAGCGCGGAAGCGATCGAGCGATAGGTGCTCGTGCACCGCGAACGCCTCGCGGCCCTGCACCCGGGCCTCGAGGACCGAGCGGTTGTAGAAGGGCCCATCCTCGAGCACCTCGCGCAGCACGGCCCTCTGCCCGGCGTCCGCGCGAGTTCGGCGGGGTACGCGCCAGGCGCTGCGGGGGAGTTCGCACACGGGGGGGGCGAGCAGTGTCTCGCAGCGATCCTCGTTCGAGAAGCGCAGTGCGAGTCCGCGCGGCGGTCCGATCCTCGGACGGCAGTCGTAGAAGACCAGTGTGGCATCCTCCTGGTGCGCGCGCGACCAGCTCCATTCGCCGAAATCATCCTCGAGGGGTGCCTCGCCCCAGTTCGTGTCGAGATAGCCGTCGCCGCTCCAGCGCAGCGCCGGCCGCTCCAGCTCGACCTCGACTCTTGCCGCGGGCGCAACGGGCCACCAGCGATGCCTTCCGGCCGCATCGAGCACGAAACTGCGCTCGATGCGCAGCGTCGGCCGCAACCGGACGCGCCCGCGTACGCGGCGCGGCCAGGGCGCGCCGAGTTCGTCGATGTCGATCAACAGGCTCCCGCCCTCGAGCCTTGCGCCGCTCGGACCGATGGCGAGATGCCGGGCGTCGCGCACCAGGCTGTCGCGGCCTCGCTCGGTCATGGTCCAGCGGGTGGCGGATTTTCCGTAAAGAGCGACATTGACCGCGCAGTGATCGAGAGGATCCGTGCGACCGCGGCGGCGAGCCGCGGCGTAGTAGGGCGAGAATACGCTGCCCAGGAACAGGATCAGGGTGATCGCCTCGCGCCGGTCGTCGCTCAGCGCATCGAGATACCACCAGCGATAGCCGCGCGGCGCGACCTCGACGTCGAAACGTAGTCCTCCATGATCGCCTGCGCCGCCAGACGGCCCGAAATCGCCGCCATCGGCACACCGGCTCCGGGGTGCGCGCTCCCGCCCGCGAGGTACAGGCCCGGCAACGCCGTTCTCGCCCCCGGTCGGCGGAACGAGGCTCGCCAACCGTGCGATGCCGGGCCGTACAGCGCGCCGCCACTCCCCGGAAAGAGCCGATCGAAATCGGTCGGCGTGGTCACGACCGGTGGACACGGGCGCCTCAGCCCGAGGCCGCAGCGCTCGATCGAATTCCTCATGTTCAGCTCGCATTGGCGGATCTCCTCGGTTCCGAACGATCGCAGATCGCCGATCGGCGGGGCGTTCACCAGACAGAACAGCCGCTCCCCGGCGGGATCGGCGGGTTCGCCGTCGTCGATCCGATCCTGAGCGCAGACATACACGGTCGGGTCCAGAGGGACGCGACGCTCGCCGAACAAGGCCTTGAACTCCGCGCGGTAGTCGCCGCCGAAGAACACGTTGTGATGCGCCAGCGGAAATCCGCGTGCGCGCGCCGGCCCCGCCCAGGTGATCGCCGACAACGAACGTTCTCGCCAGGCGATCCTGCCTAGGGCCCGCGCGGCCTCGGCGCCGAATGCGCCGGCGGCGAGCGCCTGCTGGTCGGCATTGCAGATCACGCCGGCGACCTCGATGCGCTCGCCATCGGTCAACTCGAGCGCGTCCACCCGGCCGCGCACGACCCGGATACGGCGGACTTCGGCCTGGTAGCGTAGAAGTGCGCCACGCCGCTCGGCGAGCGAGGCGAGGGCATCGGC
>JAGWPY010000053.1 GCA_028870275.1 Gammaproteobacteria bacterium
TCGCGCAGCTTCGACCGGTTTCGGGCGCAGATGGCTACCCGGGCGCCTTCGGCCGAGCCCGCCCCGCCCTGGCCCGATGCGCGCAGCGCATCACCGCCCGGCCGCGCGCCGGGCCGCGGCAAGGCCTTCGTCGATTTTCAGGGAGACGTCACGACCCTGGACGTCGAACTCGCGCATGAAGAGGGCTACGAGTCGGTGGAGCACCTGAAGCGCTACACCGCGCTCGGCATGGGCACGGACCAGGGCAAGACCAGCAATCTCGCCGGGGCACGCCAGATGGCCTCGCTCCGCGGACTCGATTCCGAGCGGCTCGGCACGACCAGCTTCCGTCCGCCCTATACGCCGGTCACGGTCGGCGCGCTCGCGGGCCGCAACACCGCGGAGCGTTTTCGCCCGACCCGTCGCACGCCGATGCACGCCTGGCACCTGGCGAACGGCGCGACCATGATCGAGGCGGGCCCGTGGCTTCGGCCCTGGTACTACCGCTGGGCCGGCGCCGACGTCGCGAGCGCCTACGTCGAGGAGATGAAACTGGTGCGCGGCGGCGTCGGCATCTCGGACGTGTCCTCGCTCGGCAAGATCGACGTGCAGGGTCCGGACGCGGCCGAATTCCTCGACCGAGTCTATGTGAACGGTTTCGCCAGGTTGGGCGTCGGCAAGGCCCGCTATGGAGTGATGCTGAACGACGACGCGACCGTGCTCGACGACGGTACGACCGCGCGCTTCGACGAAACCACGTATTTCATGACCACGACGACCGCCCAGGCCGCCGAGGTGATGTCCTGGCTCGAGTTCCTGCTGCAAACCGCATGGCGCGAGCTGCGCGTGCAGGTGGTCTCGGTGACCGATCGCTGGGCGGGCATGTCGGTCGCGGGACCCAAGGCGCGCGCCGCGCTCGAGCTCGCATTACCCGGCGTGGACCTGTCGAACGAGTCCCTGCCGCACATGGGCGTGCGTGAGCTCGAGGTCGAGGGCACGAGCGTGCGGCTGTTGCGGCTCAGCTTCTCCGGCGAACTCGCCTACGAGATCTACGTGCCGGCGGACCGCGGCACGGCGATGTGGCAACGGATCCTCGAGCGTGCCGCCCCGCTCGGCATGCGTCCCTACGGACTCGAGGCGCTCGCCTCGCTGCGGATCGAGAAGGGGCACGTGGCCGGGCTCGAGCTCGACCACCGCAACACGCTCGACGATCTCGGGCTCGGGCGGATGGCCTCGCGCAGCAAGGACTTCGTCGGTCGCGCGCTGCGCGAGCGCGAGGGGCTCAAGGCCGCGGAACGCTGGAGCCTGGTCGGCCTGGAGTGTCTCGATCCCGCGGCGCGGCTGCGCGGCGGATCGATCCTGTTCGCATCGACCGACCCGATCACCGGTCACGGCCGCGGCTACGTGACTTCGGTGACCTGGTCGACCGTGCTCGGCCGCACGATCGCCCTCGGCCTCTACCAGGGCGGCCTGCGTCACGAGGGCGAGGAGATCGTCTGCGCCTATCCGCTGCGCAACGAGACGGTGCGGGCGCGCATCGTCTCGCCGCTGTTCTACGACCCGAGCGGGGAGCGCCTGCATGTTTGACTCCCTCTCCGCTCTGCAGGACCTGCCGATGACCGAGGGCCGGGACGGGGCCGATGGACGTCGCCAACTGCGGCTCGGCGAGCTGCGCGGCGGGCATCTCGCCCAACTCGGCGTGTTCCCAGGCGGCGCGGACGCGGTCGCGGCCGCGACTCGCGGCGCGCTCGGCGCGGCCCCGCCGCTCTCACCGAACGAGGCCGCCGCCCATGGCGCGCTGCGCATGATGCGCATCGCGAGCGACCAGTACTGGATCCTCGCGCCGCAACCGGATCCATTGCGGGCGCTGCGCTCGGCACTGCCCGCCGACGCCGGTAGCCTTCTCTGCCTCGCCGGCGCGCGCACCCGCCTGCTGATCGAGGGAACCGCCGCAGCGCGCCTGCTCGAGCGGCTGGTGCCGATCGATCTCGATCCGGGATCGTTCCCGGTCGGCCGGTTCGCGCAGACCGGCCTGCACCACGTCGGCGGGCTGCTGTATCACGCCGCCCCCGGCCGCTACGAGTTCTTCGCGCTGCGCACCTTCGCGGCCTGCACTTTCGAGGTGCTCGCCGATGCCGCGCGCCCATTCGGCTACGATTTCACGTTCACCGACGCCTGATCGGACGTCGCACACCCAGATCCCCGAGACCTGTTCGAACCACCGCATAAAGAGTCACACCATGAAGACGCATACCAGAGTCGCCGTCATCGGCGGCGGAGTCGTCGGCTGCAGCGTGCTGTATCACCTCACCAAGGCCGGCTGGAAGGATGTCGTACTGATCGAACGCGATCAGCTCACCTCCGGTTCGACCTGGCATGCCGCCGGCGGATTCCACACGCTGAACGGCGACCCGAACGTCGCCAAACTGCAGGGATATACGATCGGCCTGTACGACGAGCTGGAACGCATCTCCGGCCAGTCCTGCGGACTGCACCGCTCGGGCGGACTGTTGCTCGCCGACACGCGCGAGCGCATGGAGTGGCTCAAGATGGCGCATGCGCGGGCGCGCTATCTCGGCCTCGAGACCTCGCTCCTCACGCCGAGCGAGGCGAAGAAGATGCTGCCGCTGCTCGAGGAGAAGTACTTCGTCGGCGCCCTGCTCGATGCCGCCGACGGCAATCTCGATCCCTATGGCACCACCCACGCCTACGCGAAGTCGGCGCGGATCGGCGGCGCGGAAATCTACCTGAAGACACGGGTCACCGGACTCACGCGCCGCGCGAACGGCACCTGGGACGTCGCGACCACCGAGGGCACCATCAATGCCGAACACGTGGTGAACGCCGGCGGCCTGTGGGCGCGCGAGGTTGGGCGCATGGTCGGCATCGAGCTGCCGGTGCTCGCGATGGAGCACATGTACCTGGTGACCGACGAGATGCCCGAAGTGGTCGCTTTCAACCGCGAGCGCGGTCACGAGCTGCCGCATGCGATCGACTTCCAGGCGGAGATCTACATGCGCCAGGAGCGCAGCGGCATCGTGCTCGGCACTTACGAGAAGGCCTGCAAGCCCTGGCAGCCGCACAGCACGCCCTGGGACTTCGGCATGCAGCTGCTCGACCCGGACCTCGAGCGCATCGCCCCGTCCCTGGAGATCGGCTACCAGCATTTCCCGGCGATGGCCCGCGCCGGCATCAAACGCGTGATCAACGGTCCGTTCACGTTCTCGCCGGACGGCAACCCGCTGGTGGGTCCGGTGCAGGGGCTGCCCGGTTTCTGGTGTGCCTGCGCGGTCATGGCCGGGTTCAGCCAGGGCGGCGGAGTGGGTCTCGCGCTGTCGCAGTGGATGGTCGAAGGGGACCCGGGCTTCGACGTCTGGGCGATGGATGTCGCGCGCTATGGCGAATGGGCCACCCGCAGCTACACCAACGAGAAGGTGCGCGAGAACTACTCGCGACGATTCTCGATCCGCTTCCCCAACGAGGAACTGCCCGCGGCGCGGCCACAGCAGACGACCGCGCTCTACGACGCCATGCTCGCCCGGGGCGCGGTCATGGGCGACAGTTGGGGCCTCGAGACACCCTTGTGGTTCGCGCCGGCCGGCGTCGAGCCGAAGGACGTGGTCTCGTTCCGCCGCTCGAACGACTTCCCGCACGTGCACGCCGAATGCTTAGGGGTGCGTAACGCGGTCGGCGTCACCGAGATCGCCAATTTCGCGAAGTACGAGATCTCCGGGCCCGGCGCCGAAGCGTACCTCTCGCACCTGATGACCAACCGCATGCCGAAGATCGGCCGGATCGTGCTCACGCCGATGCTGAACCCGGCCGGGCGCCTGATCGGCGATTTCACGATCGCGCGCGCCGCGGCGGAACGTTTCCTGATGTGGGGTTCCTCCCAGGCCCAGATCTACCACATGCGCTGGTTCGAAGCGCATCTGCCCGCCGACGGTTCGGTGCGGATCCGCCGCTTCGACATGAACCTGGTGGGTCTGTCGATCGCCGGCCCGCGCTCGCGCGAACTGTTGCAGCGACTGACCGACGAGGACGTATCGGCGCAAGCGCTGCGATTCATGGATCATCGCGCGATGGACGTGGCGCATTGCCCGGCCTGGGTCAATCGCGTCACCTACACCGGCGACCTCGGCTACGAGATCTGGGTGGCGCCCGAGTACCAGCGGCGGCTCCATGAGCGGATCTGCGCCGCGGGCCGCGACCTCGGCCTGGTGCATTTCGGCATGCGGGCACTGCTGTGCCTGCGCCTGGAGAAGAACTTTCCGACCTGGTACCGGGAGCTGCGGCCCATCTACGGGGCGTTCGAAGCCGGCCTCGACCGCTTCGTCGATCTGTCCAAACCGGAGTTCATCGGCCGCGAGGCGGCCCTCGCCGAGAAACAGAGCGGCGGCAAGCTGCGCCGGGTGAGTTTCGCGGTCGATGCGCTCGATGCCGACGTGCTCGGCGACGAACCCGTCTGGCACGACGGCCGGGTGATCGGCTGGGTGACCTCGGGCGGCTACGGACATTTCGTGGAGCGCTCGCTCGCCCAGGGCTATGTTCCCGTCGCGCTAGCCGGAGATCTGCGGCCCGGCGCCTTCGAGATCGAGATCCTCGGCGAACGGCGACCCGCCACGATCCTCACCGAGCCGCCGTTCGACCCGTCCGGTCAACGGATGCGGATGTAATTCGGTCATGAGCACGCGCAACCGGGACGGGGGACGGGCCGCGCGGCGCGGCGCGGGTGCAGCGCCCGACGGACGCCGGTCGGAACGCTATCGACATCTGCGCCGGCCCTACGCACCCTGGCGCCTGTTCTCGGACGACCGCGTCGAGGCACTGCATCAAGCGGCCCTCGCCTTGCTCGAAGAGCACGGCGTCAAGGTGCTGTCTCCCGCGGCGCGGGCGCGTTATCGCGCCGCCGGCGCCGCGGTCGACGAGGCGAGCTCGATGGTGCGCATCGATCGGGGCCTCATCGCGACGAGTCTCGCGTCCGCACCGCGCGAGATCGTGCTGCATTCGCGCAGCGGCGCCCGCGACGTGCCTCTGCACGATCCGTCGCTATCGTTTGGACCGGTCTCGGGGCCGCCGAACATGGCCGATGCGTCGGGCGAACGGCGGCCGGGCACGCTCGCGGATTACGCGAACGGCGTGCGCCTCTGTCAGGCGTTCGAGGTGATGCACGTGCTCGGCGCGTTCACCGAGCCGCAGGACGTGCCCGCGGAGACTCGCCAGATCGAGATGCTGCACGCGCAGCTCACCCTCTCCGACAAGATCCCGCACGTCTTCTGCCGCGGCAGCCGCCAGATCGCCGACGGGTTCGAGCAGGTGCGGATCGCGAGCGGGCTCGACGAGGAGGAGTTCCGGCGCAGGCCGAGCGTCTACACGGTCATCAATTCGAATTCGCCACGGGTGCTCGACGCGCCGATGGCCGACGGCATCGTCGAGTTCGCGCTCGCCGGTCAGGTTCAGATGATCACCCCGTTCACGCTCGCCGGCGCGATGGCCCCGGTGACCCTCGCGGGCGCGCTGATGCTCGCCCACGCCGAGCTGCTCGCCGGGCTGACGCTCGCCCAGATCGCACGCCCCGGCGCGCCGGTCGTCTACGGCAGCTTCACCTCGAACGTCGACCTGAAGTCCGGCTCACCGGCCTTCGGCACCCCGGAATACGTGCAGGCGCAGATCGGCGCCGGCCAGCTCGCGCGCCACGTCGGACTCCCGTGGCGCTCCTCGAGCGCGACCGCCTCGAACGCCCCGGATGCTCAGGGTGCCTACGAGTCGCAGATGAGCCTGTGGGGTACGCTGGTCGGTGGTGCCAATTTCGTGCTGCACGCCGCCGGCTGGCTCGAGGGCGGACTGTCGGCGAGCTTCGAGAAGTTCATCCTGGACGTCGAGCAGCTGCAGATGGTCGCCGAGATGCTCCAGCCGGTGGGTGCGACCGA
>JAGWPY010000054.1 GCA_028870275.1 Gammaproteobacteria bacterium
CACCCGCAGTGACCAGCGCGGCCGCCGGCGCCACCGCGGTGAATCCGTATGGCGAGCACAGTCTCGTTTCGAACCTGCAGGCGCTGCTTCAGGACCTGGCCGCGGGGCCGTCCAGCTCCGGACGCTTCGATCGGGCCGCATCCCACCTGAACCAGGCATTCACGAAGCTGATCGGCGATCTGCGCTCCCTGGCGCCGGCTCAGCCTGCAAGCACGAGCACCGGCTCCAGCCCGAGCACCACCGCGAGCACGGGAACCGGCGGCACCACCGGAACGGACACGTCCGCGCTGCAGAGATTCCTCGGCACGGTGCTGTCCGGGTTGCAGCAGAACGGTGGCAATCCAAGTCCGCTCGGCAACGCGGTCAACACGACCGCCTGAGGGGCGGCCAAGGCGAGCCGCCGCGGGTCAATGCAGCGAGCGGCCTCCGCTCGCCGTGCCCTGGAAGATCTCGCCGACATCGATCGCGTCGAACTGGTAGGCGCGATCGCAGAAATCGCAGCGGACTTCGACGCTGCCACGCTCGGCGAGCACCGCGCGCGTCTCCTCTTCGCCGAGCGCGTGCAGCATGCCGCTGACGCGTTCGCGCGAGCATCGACAGCGAAAATAGACTGGCGCGGCCTCGAACAGCCGTAGGTCGTCCTCGTGGAACAGGCGGCGCAGAATCTCCGTATCGGCGAGCGTCGCCAATTCCTCGGCGGTCAGGGTTTCGCCGATCAGCTGCACTCGCCGCCACGCGTCCTCGATCTCCTCGTCGGCGGCGGAGGTACGGCGCGCCTCCGCGGGCAGCTTCTGCAGCAGCATGCCGCTCGCGCCGCGCGCATCGGCATGCAGCCAAAGGCGGGTCGATAGCTGCTCCGAGTTCTCGAAGTAGCGCTGCAGGGTATCGGCGAGCCGGCCTCCCTCGACCGGCACGACGCCCTGGTAGCGGCGGCTGCGATCCTCGCTCTCCAGGGTGACGCTGAGCTGACCCGCTCCCACCAGGCCGGCGACGCCGGCGGCGTCGATCTCGTCCCGATGGCGCGCCAGACCACGCACCCCGAGCGTGTCGGTGCATTGCGCGAGCAGCAGGTGCAGCGGTCCCGGCCCCTGCACCTGCAGGGACAGCAGCCCCTCGAACTTGATCGTGCCCGCGAGCAGCGCGGTCGCCGCGACCGCCTCGCCGAGCAGGTCGCGCACCGGGTCGGGGTAGGCGTGATGTTCGATCAGCGCGCGCCAGGCGGCGTCGAGGTGCACCAACTGGCCGCGGATCGGGTACCGCTCGAACAGGAAGCGGCGCAGGCAATCCCTGTCATGCATTCGTCAACCGCCGCCGAGCTTCGCCTTCAGTAGGGCGTTGAGCTGCGCCGGGTTCGCCTTGCCGCCGGTCGCCTTCATGACCTGACCGACGAAAAAGCCGAACAATTTGTCCTTGCCCGCGCGGTAATCGGCCAGTTGTTGCGGATTCGCGGCGATGACGGTGTCGATCGCACGCGCGATGGCGCCGTCGTCGGTGATCTGGCGCAGGCCCTTGGCCTCGATGATCGCATCCGCCTCGCGGCCCTCGGACCACATCGCCTCGAAGACCTCCTTGGCGATCTTGCCGCTGATCGTGCCGTCGATGATCCGCTGCAATAGTCCGCCGAGCGATCGGGATCCGACGCGGGTCGCATCGATCTCGAGACCGTCGCGATTGAGCGCCGACGACAGCTCGCCCATCACCCAGTTCGCGGCGAGCTTCGCCTGCGCGGCGCCGACGTGCTCGACCACCGCCTCGAAGTACGCGCCCATCTCGCGGCTCGCGGACAGGACCTGTGCGTCGTACGCCGACAGCTGGAAAGCCGAGGCGAAGCGCGCCGCCTTCTGGTCGGGCAGCTCCGGGAGCGTGGTGCGTACCGCTTCGATGAATTCGCGGTCGATGGCGAGCGGCAGCAGATCCGGATCCGGGAAATAGCGGTAGTCGTTCGCTTCTTCCTTCGACCGCATCGAGCGGGTCTCGTCCTTGTCGGAGTCGTAGAGCCGCGTCTCCTGCACGACGTGGCCGCCGCTTTCAATGAGATCGATCTGCCGGGCGACTTCGTGCTGAATCGCCTTCTCCACGAAGCGGAACGAGTTGAGGTTCTTGATTTCTGCGCGAGTACCGAACTTGCGCTCCCCTCGCGGCCGCACCGACACGTTCGCGTCGCATCGGAACGAGCCTTCCTGCATATTGCCGTCGCAGATCTCCAGATAGCGCACCAGCATGTGCAGCTTCTTCATGTAGGCGACGGCTTCCTTGGCCGAACGCATGTCCGGTTCGGAGACGATTTCGAGCAGCGGCGTGCCGGCCCGGTTGAGATCGATGCCGCTCGCGTTCGCAAGTCCCTCGTGCAACGACTTGCCGGCGTCCTCCTCGAGATGGGCGCGCGTGATGCCGATCGTCTTGGCCTCGCCGTCGTCGAGCGCGATCGTGATCGACCCGCGTCCCACCACCGGCTGCTCGTACTGGCTGATCTGATAGCCCTTGGGCAGGTCGGGATAGAAATAATTCTTGCGCGCGAAGATCGAACGCTCGGAGATCTGCGCACCGATCGCCAGACCGAACTTCACGGCCATGCGCACCGCCTCGGCATTGAGGACCGGGAGCACACCCGGATAGGCGAGATCGACTAGGCACGCCTGGGTATTCGGTGGCGCCCCGTAGGCGGTCGCGGCGCCCGAGAAGATCTTGGAACGGGTCGCGAGCTGCGCGTGGATCTCGAGACCAATGACGACTTCCCAATCCATCATGCGTACCCGGGCGCAGCCCGACGATGCCAGTCGGTCGCGCGTTGATATTGATGCGCCGCGTTCAACAGCCGTGCCTCGGCGAAATGCGGCCCGATCAGCTGAACGCCCATCGGCAGTCCGTCGACGAACCCGCAGGGCGCCGACAGCGCCGGCAATCCGGCGAGGTTCGCGCCGATGGTGTAGATGTCGTTCAGGTACATGGTCACCGGATCATCGACTTTCGCGCCGATCCCGAAGGCCGGTGTCGGCGTGGTCGGGCTGACCAGCAGGTCCACCTCGGCGAACGCGCGACGGAAATCGTCGGTGATCAGTTGCCGCACCTTCTGCGCCTTGAGATAGTACGCGTCGAAATAGCCGGCCGACAGCACGTACGTTCCGGTCATGATCCGCCGCTTGACCTCGGCACCGAAACCCTCGCCGCGCGACCGCTGGTACAGATCGGCGAGGTCCTTGGGATTCTCGCAACGATGGCCGTAGCGGACACCGTCGAACCGCGACAGATTCGAGGAGCATTCCGCCGGCGCGACCACGTAATAGGTCGGCACGGACAGGGGCAGACTCGGCAGGCTCACTTCCCGGGTCACCGCACCGAGTCCGCGCAATACGCCGATCGCCGCCTCGATCAACGCGGCGTTGCGCGGCTCCAGGCCCTCGAAGAATTCCTTGAGAAGTCCGATCCGAAGACCCGCGAGCGGCGCATCGAGCGTACCGGCGTAGTCCGGCACCGGCGCATCGACACTGGTCGAATCACGCGGGTCGAAGCCGCTCATCGCCTGCAGCGCGAACGCCGCGTCGGCGGCCGAGCGCGCGAAAACGCCGGCTTGGTCGAGACTGGATGCGAAGGCGATCATGCCGTAGCGCGACACCCGCCCATAGGTCGGTTTGATTCCGGTGATGCCGGTGAGCGCCGCGGGCTGGCGGATCGAGCCGCCGGTGTCCGTGCCGGTGGCGAATGGCGCGAGCCGCGCCGCGACCGACGCGGCGGAGCCGCCCGAGGAGCCGCCGGGCACGCGCGCCGGATCCCAGGGATTGCGCACCGGGCCGTAGTAGCTGGTCTCGTTCGACGAGCCCATCGCGAATTCGTCCATGTTCGCCTTGCCGAGCGTGACCGCGCCGGCGGCCTTCAGCCGCTCGACCACGGTGGCATCGTAGGGGGCCACGAACGAATCCAGCATCCGCGAGCCGCAGCTCGTGCGCACCCCGTCGGTGCAGAAAATATCCTTATGGATGAGTGGGATGCCGAGCAATGGACCGTGCTCCCCGGCGGCACGGCGCCGGTCGGCGGCCGCGGCCTCGGCGAGCGCCTGCGGGGCGGTCACGGTGATCAGGGCATTCAGAGTGGGATTCATCGCCTCGATCCGCGCGAGGAAATGGCGCGTCAGCTCGACGCTGGAGATCTCCTTGCGGGCAAGCGACTCGGCCAGTTCGCCGATGGAACGGTTGTGCAGCATCCGGATCCTCGAAAGGGCCTGACGGGGCTATTCGATCACGCGCGGCACCAGGTACAGGCCGGCCTGAACGGCCGGCGCGTTCGCCTGGTATTTCTCGTGGCGATCGGTCTCGGTGACCTCGTCGGCCCGCAGCCTCTGGGTCTGGCCGGCGAGCGGGTGGGCCATCGGCGCGACGCCGGCCACGTCGGCCTTGGCGAGCTGATCGACGAACTCGACGATCGCCGAAAGGCTGTGCACGTACACCGGCATTTCCTGCTCGGTGATCCGCAGCCGCGCGAGGTGCGCGATCTTTTCGACTTCTTGACGGGTGAGACTCATGGAAACCGACCGCTGGGCGCCGCAAACACGTAAAAACAAGCTCTCCGCATGATACACCTCGCCTTGCTGAAAGTCCTGTCGGTTGTTACATTAGCGCAACTTTTTCTAGCCCTCTCCGGCAGACCCACTCCGTATGTTCAAACGTCTCAGGGGTTATTTCTCCAATGACCTCTCCATCGATCTCGGCACGGCGAATACGCTGATCTATGTGCGCGAACGCGGCATCGTCCTCAACGAGCCTTCGGTCGTCGCGGTCCAGGACGAACCGACCCGCGGCGGCAAGGTGATCGTCGCGGTCGGAGTCGAAGCCAAGAACATGCTCGGCCGTACGCCGGGCCACATCACCGCCGTGCGGCCGATGAAGGACGGCGTGATCGCCGACTTCACGTACACGGAAAAGATGCTGCAATACTTCATCAAGAAGGTGCATGGCAACCGCTTCCTGTCGCCGAGTCCGCGCGTACTGGTGTGCGTGCCGTTCGGCTCGACTCAGGTGGAGCGGCGTGCGATCAAGGAGTCCGCCGAGGGCGCCGGAGCGCGCAGCGTCGACATCGTGCCCGAGCCCATGGCCGCGGCGGTCGGCGCGGGTCTACCGGTGCAGGAGGCGCGCGGATCGATGGTGCTCGACATCGGCGGCGGCACGTCCGAGGTCGCGGTGATCT
Organism: Gammaproteobacteria bacterium; assembly: GCA_028870275.1. Classification (GTDB taxonomy): domain Bacteria; phylum Pseudomonadota; class Gammaproteobacteria; order Steroidobacterales; family Steroidobacteraceae; genus Bog-1198. Next base: position 5,179 of record JAGWPY010000054.1, read on the forward strand.
CGCTGAATGGCATCGTCTACGCGGCGAGCGTGCGTATCGGCGGCGACAAGTTCGACGACGCGATCACCAACTACGTGCGCCGGAACTACGGCATCCTGATCGGTGAGGCGACCGCGGAGCGGATCAAGCTCGAGATCGGCTCGGCCTACCCCGGACAGCAGGTGCGCGAGATCTCGGTCAAGGGCCGCAACCTCTCGGAGGGCGTGCCGCGCAGCTTCACGCTGAACTCGAACGAAATCCTCGAGGCCCTGCAGGAGCCCCTGCAAGGCATCGTTGGAGCGGTCAAACAGGCCCTGGAACAGACGCCGCCCGAGCTCGGTGCCGACGTCGCCGAGCGCGGCATCGTGCTCACCGGCGGTGGCGCTCTGCTGCGCGACATCGACAAGCTGCTGATGGAGGAGACCGGCCTGCCGGTGGTCGTCGCCGACGATCCTCTGACCTGCGTCGCCCGTGGCGGCGGCCGCATCCTCGAACTCACCGAACAGCACGGCCCGGGAATCTTCGGACTGGAGTGATGCGCGCGACTCGCCCGTCCGCCCATGGTCGCCTTTCGTAGCCGCGACGCGGCCGGTCGGCCGAGCGGATTGCTGCTGCGGAGCGTGCTCTATGCGCTGCTCGCGCTCGGCCTGATCGTCCTCGACAAGCGCTACGATCAGCTCGGCAGGATCCGCCGCGTTCTCTCCGTCGTGGTCTACCCGTTGGAGCTCGCGGTCACGAGTCCGTTCGAGGGCTGGCACTGGCTGAGCGAGAGCGTGACCACCCGCGAGGTCCTTCGCGCCGAGAACGCCCGGCTGAGGGCGCAGTTGCGCGACGCCCGTTTCGGACTGCAGCGTTACGCGGCGCTCGAAGCCGAGAATCTGCGGCTGCGCGACTTGCGCAACGCCACGGCCGGAGTGAGCGCGAGATATCTCGTCGGCAACATCATGGACGTCGATCTCGACGCGTTCCGCGAGCGCGTACTGGTCGACAAGGGCGCGGGCCAAGGCCTGTACGTGGGCCAGGCCGTGCTCGACGCGCACGGCGTGTTCGGCCAGGTCGACGCGGTCAATGCGCACACCGCCGACGTGATCCTGATCAGCGACGCCACCAGCGAAATTCCCGTGATGATCAATCGTACCGGCCAGCGCACCATCGCCGTGGGCACCGGCGATCCAGGCCGGCTGAAGCTGCCTTATCTGCCGACGACCGCGGATGTGCGCACCGGCGACCTGCTGGTCACCTCGGGTCTCGGCGGCGTGTACCCCGAGGGCTATCCCGTCGGCACGGTCACCGCGGTGCGACACGATCCGACCCGCTCGCTCGCCGATGTCGACGTGCGCAGTGCCGCGACCATCGACAGTTCGCGCGAATTGCTGTTCATCTGGGCGACCGGACCGGCACACGCCCCGGTGGCTCAGCCGACACCGGCCCCGGCCGCAGTACGGGTGCCCGCACGGGCACCGGCGCCCGCACGATCGACGCCGCGCAAGCCCGCGCCCGTGGCATCCGGTCGGCCGCAATGAGTCGCGAGCCGCGCCTGAGGCGCTCCCGGGTGCTGCTCTCGGCGTTCCTCGCCCTGACGCTCGCCATCGTTCCCCTGCCCGGCATCGTCGATCCGTTGCGCCCCGACTTCCTCGTGCTCGTGGTCCTCTACTGGTCGATCGAATCGCCGCGCGCCGGGGGACTCGCGCTCGCGTTCTTCTCCGGCCTCGCGATCGACGTGCTGAAGGGCATGGTGCTCGGCGAGCACGCCCTGGCGCTCACCCTGACGGCGGCCTGGGCCACGCACCTGCGGCTGCGCCTGCGCGTCTTCTCGATCCTGCAGCAGGCACTGACGATCCTCGCGCTGCTCTCGCTCTACCAGTTCGTGCTGTTCTGGGTCGACGGGGCCACCGGCTATCCGGTCACGGTCTGGTCGCGCTGGCTCGCGCCGCTGGTCGACGCGCTGATCTGGCCGGCCGTGGTTGGCGTGCTAAGCCGGCTGCATGAGCGCTGATCGCGACGGAGACCGGTAGCTTGATCCGTCGCGTACGCATCAAGGATCACTGGAGCGAGAGACGCATATTCACGGTCCGCAGCCTCGTCGCCGGCGGGATCATGAGCGTGCTGCTGCTCGCCGTCGCGGGGCGTCTGTTCTACCTGCAGGTGCTGAGGTACGCCTACTACTCGGAGCTCTCCCAGGGCAACCGGGTGCGCATCGAACCGATCCCGCCCAGCCGCGGACTGATCCTCGACCGCCGCGGCGTGATCCTCGCCGACAACATGCCCGCCTACCAGCTCGAGGTGATCCGCGAACAGGTCGGCGGGCCCGCACAGCTCGACGACAGCCTGCGCCGGCTGGCGGCCATCGGCCTGCTCGACGCCGACGACCTGCCGAGCATCAAGCGCACGATCCTCTCGCACCGGCCTTACGAGAGCGTGCCGATCAAGCTCGAGCTCACCGATCAGGAGATGGCCTTATTCGCCGTCCACCGCTTCCAGTTCAGCGGCATCGACATCCACACCCGCCTGTCGCGCCACTATCCGTTCGGTCCGCTCGCGGTGCACGCGCTCGGCTACGTCGCGGCGATCAGCGCCTCGGATCTCGCCCACATCGACCCGGCCACCTATGCCGGCACGACGCTGATCGGCAAGCTGGGCGTTGAGGGAGCCTACGAGCACCAGTTGCACGGGACCCCCGGATTCCGCGAGGTGCTGGTCAACGCGGCCGGCCGGCCGGTCACCCGCGAGGGCGCCTATCGACCGAAGCTGAAAGTGAAGGCTCCGGTCGCCGGCGACGATCTGGTCTTGAGCCTCGACATGCGCGTGCAGCGGGCCGCCGAGGAAGGGCTCAAGGGACTGCGCGGCGCGGTGGTCGCGATCGATCCGCGCGACGGCAACGTGATCGCGCTGGCGAGTTCGCCGGCATTCGATCCGAACGAGTTCGCGCGCGGCCTGACCGGCAAGGAATACGCGGCGCTCGCCGACGACCCGGACAAGCCCCTGATCAATCGGGCGCTGCGCGGAGCCTATCCCCCGGGCTCGACCGTGAAGCCCTACTATGCGCTCGCCGCCCTGCATTTCGGCGTAATGAGCCCCGATGAGTCGGTGTTCTGTCCAGGCTACTTCCACCTGCCGGGAAGCAGCCACCTCTACCATTGCTGGCGACATCGCGGTCACGGCGAGATCTCCATGCGCCGCGCCATCGCCCAGTCCTGCGACGTCTACTTCTATAACGTCGCCAACAAGCTCGGAATCGAGCGCATGCACGATTTCATGAGCCAGTTCGGATTCGGTCACCGCACCGGCATCGACATTCCGGGCGAGAAGCCGGGCCTCATGCCCTCGCCGCAATGGAAGGAGCGTACCTTCAAGAATCCGGCGAGCCGCGTCTGGTTTCCCGGGGAGACGCTGATCGTCGGCATCGGTCAGGGCTACATGCTCGCCACGCCCCTGCAACTCGCCCATGCGGTTTCGATCATCGCCGCGCACGGTCGCGCATTCCGACCACGGCTGGTGGTGGGGGTGCGCCCACCGGGTTCGAATCGCGTGCAACCGATTCCGCCGGTACCCGAGCCGTCCGTCCAGGGCATTACGCCCGATCAATGGGGCGTGATCTACGACGGCATGGAAGCGGCGGCCCAGCCCGGCGGCACCGTTGCGAACATCAGCGTCGGAGCCCCTTATCGCATTGCCGCCAAGACCGGTACGGCCCAGGTCTTTTCGCTGGGCCGGGACCAGAAATACAATGCAGCGCAACTGGCCGAGCGCATGCGCGATCACGGCTTGCTGATCGCCTTCGCACCGGTCGACGATCCGAAGCTCGCGGTCGCGGTCTTCGTCGAGAACGGCGAGCACGGCGGCACGATCGGCGGCCCGATCGCGCGCAAGGTGTTCGACGCCTACTTGCTGCCCGCCCAGCGCGCGGGTGCGGAGAAACCGGCCGTGGCTGCCGCGAAGAAACCATGATCTACGACGAACTCTCGCCGTCGCGCGCGCGACGCACGCTGAGCGCCGGTGGCCGGACGTTGCGCGCCTTGCGGCTCGACGGACCGCTGACCGGCGTGCTCGCCCTGATCATCTGCCTGGGCGTGCTGGTGGTCTACAGCGCCTCGGGTCAGAACGCGAGGATGGTCGAGCACCAGATCGGCAACGTCGCGATCGCGGTGGCCGCCCTGATCCTGCTCGCGCGGTTCGCGACACCGCAATACCTTCGACTGTTCGCCCCGCTCGCCTATGCGCTCGGCGTGCTGTTGCTGGTGATCGTCGACGTCAAGGGCCACGTCGGCAAGGGCGCGCAGCGCTGGCTCGATCTCGGCATCATGCGCTTTCAACCCTCTGAGATCATGAAGCTCGCCGTCCCGATGCTGTGCGCCTGGTACATGCACGAGCGCCCCCTGCCTCCTTCGTGGCGCGACCTGCTGACGATGGGTGTGATCATCGCCGTGCCGACGGCCATGGTGGCGGTGCAGCCAGACCTGGGCACGGCGCTGCTGATCGCCGCCGCCGGATTGATCGTGTTGCTGCTCGCCGGGCTGCAATGGTCGATCATCCTGCTCTCCTTGCCGCTGCTTGCGGCTGCCGCCTGGGGCGGCTGGCATTTCATCCACGAATACCAGCGTCAGCGCTTGCTGATGTTCCTGAACCCGCAGAACGACCGGCTCGGCGCCGGTTATCACATCATCCAGTCGCAGATCGCGATCGGCTCCGGCGGTGTGTTCGGCAAGGGCTACATGCACGGCAGCCAGGCGCAGCTCGATTTCCTGCCCGAGCGCTCGACCGACTTCATCTTCTCGGTCATCGGCGAGGAATTCGGGCTGCTCGGCCAACTGTTGGTTCTCACGCTCTACGCGATCGTGATCGGCCGCTCGCTCTACCTCGCCACCCAGGTCCAGGACACGTTCTCGCGCCTGACCAGCGGCTCGATCGCGCTGAGCTTCTTCGTCTATGTGTTCGTGAACTCCGGAATGGTGAGCGGCATCCTGCCGGTCGTCGGCGTGCCGCTTCCGCTGATCAGTTACGGCGGCACTTCGATGGTGACAATCCTCGCGGGTTTCGGCATCCTGATGTCGCTGCATTCGCATCGCAAGCTCGTCGGATCCTAGGAACCCGTGCCCGACTCGCACCGCGTTGGCCTCGCCCTGTCCGTGTTCGCCGCCCTCGCTGCGGCCTGCCGGCCGGCGGCGGCGCTCGATACCCGGCGCCCCGACGTCGCGGCGTTCATCGCCGCGGTCGCCGCGCGGGACTACCTCGATGCCGATCGACTCCGGTCCGTGCTCGCCGCCGCGCAGAGCCAGCCGACCATCATCGCGGCCATGGAAAGACCCGCCGAGAAGACCATGCCCTGGTACCGGTACCGGCCGGTTTTCGTGAACGAGCAGCGGATCCAGGAGGGCGTCGACTTCTGGCTGGCGCACCGCGCGGATCTCGAGGCGTCGGCGGCGCGTACCGGCGTGCCCGCCCGATATCTGGTCGCGATCCTCGGCGTGGAGACCTATTACGGACGGCTGACGGGCAAGTATCGCGTGCTCGACGCGTTGGCGACCCTGGCCTTCGACTATCCGCCGCGGGCCGCGTACTTCCGCGGCGAACTCGAACAATTCCTGCTGCTCTGCCAGGAGCAGCACGTCGATCCCCTGACCACCACGGGATCGTACGCCGGCGCCATGGGCGCGCCGCAATTCATGCCCTCGGCCTATCGACGTTTCGGACTGGATGCGACCGAAGACGGTCGGGTCGACCTCTGGTCGAACTGGCCGGACGTGTTCGACAGCGTCGGCTACTTCCTCAAGGAACACGGCTGGACGACCGGCGCGCCCGTGCTGCGGGAAGCGAGGACCGTCACCCCGCGCGCGGGGGACCCGGCGCAGACCGATCTGCCTCCAGGCACGACCGTCGCGGCGCTCGAAGCCCAGGGCATCGTGATCTTGGGTCCGCCGACTGCCGACCAGGCGGCCTGGCTGATCGAGGCCGACACGCCCACGGGACCCGCCTGGCGCGTCGGCTTCGGCAATTTCTACGCGATCACGCGCTACAACCATAGCCCCCTGTACGCAATGGCGGTGCACGACCTCGCCGCCGAACTCAAAGCCCGCGTCGCGGCCGCCGAATCACGCGCGCCCGCGCCGATCGAAGCGGCGACCTCGCCGACCGCCGCAAGCCGCAAGCCCCACCCGAACGGGCGCGGACCATGAGCCTTGGGCACCCGGCGCGTCGCGTCGGTAGCCGTGCGGCGGCCGCGATGGCCCTCGCCGCGCTCGCCGCCTGTCAGGTGAGCGCGCCGCGTCGGCCGGTGCCGACGCGAACGCCGCTCCCGCCCCCCGTCACCGTCCCCGGCCAACGGCCGCCGATCGACGTGTTCGCGGTGCCCGACGCCGTGCCGCGCGTCGAGCCGCGCTCTCCGTGGGGCAATCCGCCGTTCTACGACGTGTTCGGCAAGCGCTACTACCTGCGTCCGACCTGTCGCGGCTACGACGAGCGCGGCGTCGCCTCCTGGTACGGCCCCGGCTTCTACGAGGAACAGACCTCGACCCACGAGCCTTACGACATGTACGCGATGACGGCGGCGCACAAAACCCTCCCCTTGCCCTGTTACGTGCGCGTGACCAATCTTCAGAACGGACGCAGTGTCGTCGTGCGAGTCAACGACCGCGGTCCGTTCGTGAAGAATCGCATCATCGACCTGTCCTACACGGCCGCGGCCAAACTCGGCATGCTGCAGCAGGGCACGGCCATGGTCGAGGTACGAGCCCTCGATCCGACCACACCCGCCGCGCCGGCGCCCGTGCCGCCGCCCCTACCCATGGCCGCATCCGTCCCCGCGGCGCCAGCACCGGCGCCAGCACCGGCGCCAGTACCGGCATCGACAGCCGTATCGGCGCCAGCCGCGGCCGCGCCGGCGCCCACTCCGCTCTACATCCAGACCGGCGCCTTCGCCGATCCGGCGAATGCCGAGCGACTGCTGCGCAAATTGCGCGACCACGGCTACGGTGACGCCTTCGTTCGCCGCGATCTCGTCGGCGACCGCACGCTCTATCGTGTGCGCATCGGCCCCGTCGCCGGCGTGCCGGACTACGACCGCATCGTCGATGAGCTCGAGCGGATCGGCGTGCGCGGGGCGCGGCTCGCGCCGAATTGAGGCGCTCGCCGAATAAATGAACTATTTGCGCACCGCGAGCGTCGTTACACTACCCGGCCGAATGAGCCGATCACCGAGGCATCCGAACGCCATGCATCGTACCTTCCTCGCCTTCGTCGCCCTGCTGGGATTCGCAAGCGCCGCCGTCGCGGCCGACATCCCGATCCCGAGTCCGCCGGACATCGACGCGACGGCCTACATCCTGGTCGACTTCCACACCGGCCAGGTGCTCGCGGCCAGGAACGCGGTGCAGCGCCTGCCGATGGCGAGCCTCACGAAGCTGATGACCGCGTACATCGTCTTCGAGGAACTCGCGGACGGTAAGCTCAAGCTCGACGAACCGGTCACCATCAGCGAGCACGCCTGGCGTCAGGGGGGGTCCCGGACCTTCGTGCAGGTCGGCAGCAAGGTGCCGGTCCGCTCGCTGATCCTCGGCATGATCGTGCAGTCGGGCAACGATGCGACCGTGGCGCTCGCCGAGCGCATCGCGGGAAGCGAATCCACGTTCGTACAAATGATGAACGAGACCGCGCAGCGTCTCGGACTTCGCGACACGCACTATGTGGATGCGACCGGCCTGCCCGACCCGCAACATTACACGACCGCGCGCGATCTCTCGCTGCTCACGGTCGCCCTGATCCGCGACTTCCCGCAGTACTACCACTGGTTCTCGGTCAAGGAGTTCGAGTACAACCACATCAAGCAGCAGAACCGCAACGGGCTGCTGGTGACCGACCCCGGCGTCGACGGCCTGAAGACCGGTCACACCGACGCTGCGGGCTACTGCCTGGTCGCCTCGGCGATGCGCGATGGTATGCGCCTGGTATCGGTCGTTCTCGGCGGACAGACCTTCAAGGGACGCGAGTCCTCGAGCGCGGCGCTGCTCAACTACGGGTTCACGTTCTACGACACCCGGCTGGTGGCGCGGGCCGGCGCCTCGCTCGCGACCGCGACGGTTTGGAAGGCCCAGAATCCGAGCGTGGGCGTCGGCATCCTGCACGATCTGTACGTCACGGTGCCTCGCGACGGGGTCGCCGGGCTTCGAACCTCGGTGCAGTTGCCGCCGCGGTTGCTGGCACCGCTCTACCCGGCACGCGCGGTCGGCACCCTGACGGTGACCGACGGCGCACGCACCGTGACTTCGGTGCCCCTGCACCCGCTGCAGCCGGATCCGGCCGGCGGCTGGTGGCGCGATCTCGTCGACACCGTCCGTCTCTGGTTCTCCTGAGGCGAGAGCCGCGATGCCCTTGCCGGTCTGCTATCTGAACGGCGCCTACCTGCCGCTCGCCGAGGCGCGCGTCTCGCCGCTCGACCGCGCGTTCCTGTTCGGCGATGCGGTTTACGAGGTGCTGCCGGTCTATGCGGGGCGGCCGTTTCGCCTGCGCGAACACTTCGATCGGCTGGCGCGCAGTCTCGCCGCGGTGCGCATACCTCAGCCGATGCCGCACGCCGGATGGAACGAGGTCTGCCTCGAACTGATCCGCCGCAATGGCGGTGGCGACCAGTACCTGTATGTACAGGTCACGCGCGGCGCCGAATTCGGTCGTTCGCACGCCTGGCCGGAGGGTCTGGCGCCGACCGTATTCGCCTACGCGAACGCGCTCGAACCGGCGCCGGCGGGACTCCTCGAGCACGGCGTCGCCGCAATCACCGCCGCCGAGACCCGCTGGGCGCGCCGCGACATCAAGTCGACCTCGCTGCTCGCCAACGTACTCTTGAAGAAGCTCTCGGCCGACGCCGGCGCCTACGAGACGATCATGCTCGAGGACGGCTGGCTGACCGAAGGCTCATCGACGACGGTGCACGTGATCGCCGGCGGACGGATCCTGACGCCGCCGAACGGCACGCACATCCTGCCGGGGACGACCCGCGGAGTCGTCGAACTGCTCGCTGAGCGCCTCGGTATCGCGCTCGAGTCCTCGCCGGTGAGCGCCGCGACTCTGCGGTCGGCAGAGGAGATCTGGCTCGCTTTCGCGACGCGCGGCCTGTTGCCCGTGACCCGGCTCGACGGCTCACCGGTCGGCGCCGGATCTCCGGGGCCGTTGTTTCGCCGCATGCACGCCGCATTCGGCGCTTACGTGCAAGAGCTCGCGGGCACGCCGTCGCTGTGAACGATCCGCTCGAATCGGCTTTTCCCTGCGAGTTCCCGGTGAAGATCATGGGACGCAGCGACGGCGCGGTCCGCATGCGCACCGCGGCGATCGTCGCCCGGCATTTCGGCGAAGCCGCCGGCGCCGCGGCGACCGAGCGGGCCAGTTCCGACGGCACCTACGTCGCGCTGACCTATACGGTCACCGCGTCGAACCGGGCCCAGCTGGACGCGCTCTATCGCGAGCTCACCGCCTGCGATGAAGTGCTGATGGCGCTGTAGTCCGGCTGGAAGCCGAATTTCTCCAACAAGGCGCCGGCGACCGCCTCGCCGGCCTTGGCGACGCTTGCCGGCGCGCCGAGATCGCGCAGCTGCGTGACCGCAAGACCAGGATGTCCACAGACATTGATACGCCGGAACGGCTCGAGATCCATCGCGACGTTCAGACTCAGGCCGTGATAGCTCGCACCGCGGCGCACGCGCAGACCGACGCTCGCGAGCTTGGCCCCGTTCACGTAGACCCCGGGTGCGGCGCGGTCGCCGTTCGCCGCGATTCCGAAGCGCGCCGCGTAGGCGATGACCGCGTCCTCGAGCGCGACCACGAGCTCGCGGATGCCAATGCCGAGTCGGCGCAGATCGAACAGGGGATAGAGCACGAGCTGGCCCGGCCCGTGATAGGTCACCTGGCCGCCGCGGTCGACCTCCACCACCGGAATCGTTCCCGGAGCGAGCAGGTGTTCGCGGCTCGCGTTCATGCCGAGCGTGAACACCGGTGGATGCTCGAGGAGCCAGATCTCGTCGGGGCTGGCCGCATCGCGCGCGTCCGTGAATCGCTGCATCGCCCGGAAAGTCGGCTCGTACTCGACGAGCCCGAGCCGGCGGACCGGCACCGACGAGTTCACGACCCGGAGGCTGAGTTGTCGAGCCCCGCGTTGTTGCGCGCGAGCGCTCGTTCCGCGCGATAGCTGGAGCGCACCAGAGGACCGGAGACGCATTCGAGAAACCCGAGCGAGAGCGCGAGCTTGCGGTATTCGTCGAATTGCCCCGGGGTGACGAAGCGCTCCACCGGCAGATGGCGGGCCGTCGGTCGCAGATACTGCCCGAGGGTCAGCAGATCGACCGAGGCCTCGCGCAGATCGCGCATCGCCTGCTGGATTTCCGCGTCGCTCTCGCCGAGACCGAGCATGAGGCTCGACTTGGTGAGCACCTCGGGCCGGAACGCCTTGGCGTGGGCGAGCACGGCAAGGGTCCGGGCATAGCCGGCACGCGGGTCGCGTACCGGATGGGTGAGCCTCTCGACCGTTTCGAGGTTCTGCGCGAACACGTCGAGTCCGGCTGCGACGACCGTTTCGACGTCCGAGCATCGTCCCTGGAAATCCGGCGTCAGCGCCTCGACTGCCGTTTGCGGATTGAGCCGCTTGATCTCGCGGATCGCAGCGGCGTAGTGCGCCGCGCCGCCGTCGGCGAGATCGTCGCGGTCGACCGACGTGAGCACCACATAGCGAAGTTGCATCAGCGCCACGGACCGCGCCGCGTTGAGGGGTTCCTCCGGATCGAGCCAGCCCTGCGGATTGCCGGTGTCGACCGAGCAGAAACGGCAGGCCCGGGTACAGACCGCGCCCATGAGCATGATCGTGGCGGTGCCCGCGTTCCAGCACTCGCCGATGTTCGGGCACTTCGCCTCCTCGCAGACCGTACTCAGGCGGTGGGCGTGGACGATGGAGCGAACCGCCGCGAAGCCCTCGCCCGCCGGCATGCGCGCGCGCAGCCAGGACGGCTTGGGTCCGGGCGCCACGGCGGGCACGACCGCTGCGGCCTTGATGCCGTCCTTGATTGCCGAGAATCCCTGCGCGGTCATGTACTTGCCGCCGCTCGGCACGGCGGCGGCCACGTCGATGCGGATGCCCTTGAACTCGGCCATGGGCTCATTCTACCGCAGGACCGTCATTGAGCGCCCGCAGGCGCTGCGGGGTGCCCACGTCCTCCCAGAGCCCGCGATACAGTTCGGCGGCGCATCGCCCTGCCGTCATCGCCTGCAGCAAGAGGGGCTTGAGCGGCCGCGGTCCGTCGGCGAGACCGGCGAACAGCTCGGCGCGATAGACCGCGATTCCGGAGAACGTGTACCTGGGCTCGCCCTCGGCGAGGGCCCGGCCGGATTGCAATGCGAAATCGCCCTGGGGGTGCTGCACCGGATTGGGAACGAGCACCAGGTGCGCGCCGGCACCGGCTCCGATCGCGAGGCGCTCGAATGGATAGTCGGTGAACACGTCGCCGTTGATCACGGCGAAGGGCCCGGGCGCGAGGAGTGGCAATGCACGCACGATCCCTCCGCCCGCCTCGAGCGCTCGCGGCGCCTCCTCGCTGTAGCGGATCGCCACGCCGAATCGCCCGCCGTCGCCCAGGTGTTCGCGGATCTGCTCGCCGAGCCAGCAGAGGTTGACGGCGATTCGCCGGATGCCGGCGCGCGCGAGCGCGCGCACGTGATGCTCGATCAACGGCGCTCCGGCGACGCGCAACATCGGCTTGGGGGTGCGGTCGGTGAGCGGTCGCATGCGCTCGCCCCGCCCCGCGGCGAGCAGCAGCGCCGCGGTCGGCCGCTGACCGCCTACCGCCTCGCTCAAGCGCTCGCCCGGACGGCGCGCCAGCGCGGCTCGACACGCTCGGCGAGGAACGCGCCGAACTCCGCCGACTCCGCATATTCGGCCGCCGTCTCGCGCACGTAGGAGAGCACGCGGGGCAGATCGGCGAGATATGCCGACTTGCCGTCCCGGTAGTACAGCCGGCAGAAGATGCCGAGCACCTTGATGTGCCGCTGCAGGCCCATCAGGTCGAACCAGCGCAGGAACCCTTCGTCGCTGCGCGGCAGCGCGAATCCGGCCGCTCCCAGGCGGTCGCGGTGTCCCAGGGCCCAGGCCCGCACCTGCGGCCGCGGCCAGGAGACGTAGCAGTCCTTGAGGAGCGAGACGAGATCGTAGGTCACCGGCCCATGAACGGCGTCCTGGAAGTCGAGGACCCCCGGGTTTCGCGCCTCGGTGAGCATGAGGTTGCGCGAATGGTAGTCGCGATGGACGAAGCTGAAGGGCTGCTCGGCCGCGCAATCGGCGAGCGCCGCGAACAGCCGATCGAGCATCGCCCGCACCGTCTCGTCGACGCCGATTTGCAGGTGGCGATCGAGGAACCACTGCGGCAGCAACTCCATTTCGCGCATCAACAGCGCGCGGTCATAGCGCGGCAGTGATTCGGCGGCAAGCCCCGCGCCGGCGGTCTGCATCCGCAACAGCGTCTCGAGCGCGTCCCCGTACAGCCGGGGCGCTCGTTCGGCCGCGGCCAGTTCCTGCAGGTACTGCCGCGAACCGAGGTCGGTGAGCAGCACGAATCCCGCATCGGTGTCGCGGGCGAGCACGCGGGGCACGTGAATGCCGATTCCGTCGAGCAGGTTCGCGATCCGCAGAAAGGGGCCGAGGGACTCGCGCTCGGGCGGCGCGTCCATCGCGATGAAGCTGCGCGCACCGAGCCCGACGCGGAAATAGCGCCGGAAACTCGCGTCGGCCGAAGCCGTCTCGATCCGCGCGTCGCCAAACCCGAGGTCCTCGCGGATCCAGCGCGCGAGCGAACTCAGCCGAGCGTCCTGCGCGCCGACGTCGATCATGTCGCCGCCCGATTCCAAGCGCCGCAAATGCGGCCTGCGGATTATACCGACTATAATGGCCGCTCTCGCGCACGCCACGCGTGCTCGGGCGCTCCATCATCACCGGTCGAACCGAATCTTGCCCATCCACGCCCTCCTGCGTACCGCCTGCGCCGCCATCGCCCTCGCGATGCTCGGGTCGGCGCACGCCGCGGATCTGTGCGAGGCGAGCGCGCCGGTGACGACCGCTCCCACGCCGCCGGCGCTGCCCGCGCAGCTCGAGCCCCTCGATCACCGGATCCACGTCGAGAGCGACTCCGCCACCCTCGGCGCGCACGGCGAAGCGCTGATCTCGGGCCACGTGCGGGTCGTTCAGGACTCACGACGCATCTCCGCCGACGCCGTGACCTACGATCCCCGCACCGGCCGCGTCACGGTCAAGGGCGCGGTGAGTTTCTCCGATCCGCGGGTCCGGATCGAGAGCGACGCCGGCAGCTACGATCAGACCGGCAGCGCGAATTTCGACGACGCCGCGTTCCAGCTGCTCGACCGCCGCGGCCGCGGCCACGCCCACCGGATCGACGTGCTCCCCGGCGGCGAGGTCAAACTCGACGGGGTCCGCTATACGACCTGCCCCGCCGGTGCGGAGGACTGGACGCTGCACGCCACGTCGATCGACCTGAACACCGCTCACCAGCAGGGAGCGGCGCGCAACGCCTACCTCGTGTTCAAGGGTCTGCCGCTCTTCTACACGCCTTACCTGTCGTTTCCGCTCGGCAGCGAGCGCCAGAGCGGCTTCCTGTACCCGAGCTTCGGCCACTCCGGCAACAGCGGCTACATGGCCGCGGTCCCCTATTATTTCGACCTGGCACCGAACTACGACCTCACGCTCACACCGGGCTACATGAGCGCGCGCGGCGTCGACCTGTCGGGCCAGTACCGCTATCTCACCGAAACCTCCCACGGCCAGATCGACGCGACCTTCCTGCCCGAGGACTCGCAGACCCAGGCCTCGCGCCACTACCTGCGCTATACCGACCAGACCGACCTGAATGCGCACAATCGCATCAACGTCGACGTCGCGAACGTGAGCGACAGCAACTACTTTCAGGATTTCGCGGTCGGCTCGGCGGAGACCAGCGTCACGTTCCTGCAGCGCCGGGCCGATTATCGCTACCGGGACTCGGTCTGGAGCGTGGACGCGCAGTTCCAGAACTTTCAGACGATCGACATCTCGCTGCCGGCGGATCAACGACCCTACTCGAGGGTACCGCAGATCGACGCGGCGGCGCTCTGGCCGATCGCGGACAGCGGCCTGCAGTTCGCCCTGAACAGCGAGACCGTGGAGTTCCTGCGCGGCGTCGGCCCGACCGGTCTGCGCCTGAACCTCTCCCCGGAGTTGCGCTGGTCGAAGCGCGCGGCGGGGTATTTTTTCGTGCCGGCGGTGGGCTGGAATTTTACCCAGTACGACCTGCGCAACACCCCGACCGGAGGCTCCTCGACCCCGACCCTGGCCCTGCCCTATGGCCGCCTCGACACGGGCCTGATCTTCGAGCGCGACGATCGCGGCAGCGGACGACCGCTGCAGACCCTCGAGCCGCGCATGGTCTACAGCTACGTCCCTTACCGCAATCAGGACGGGCTGCCTGTGTTCGACACCGCGCTCCCGGACCTGAACCTGATCGAGCTGTACCGCACCAATCGATTCGTCGGAGGGGACCGCATCGGCGACGCAAACCAGCTGAGCCTCGGCATGACCACCCGCCTGTTCGACGAGACCACAGGCCGGCAGTTCCTCGCCGCGACCCTCGGCCAGACCCGCTATTTTTCCGTGCCGCGGGTGACCCTGCCGGGCGTGCCGCAAGCGGCCGAATCCGCATCGAACGTGATCGGTGAGGTCGAAGTGGCCGCGTATCGCGACGTCAGCGTAAAAATGGACTATCAGTGGGATCCCTACACCAACGTCACGCAGAAGTCCGAAGTCTCGCTGCAATACGCGCCGGACGCCGCACGCCTCGCCGCGATCGGCTACCGTTTCCAGCACGGCGTACTCGAACAGTGGGATGGGTCGTTCGCGTGGCCGCTCGGACGACGCTGGAATGCGGTGGGGCGCATGGTCTATTCCGTGCTCGGTCACTCCCAGCCGATCGAGCAGGTGGCCGGTCTCGAGTACCACAGCTGCTGCTGGAGCCTGCAGATCGTGCAACGCCGCTATGTCGTGAACCGTACCGGCGCCATGGACACCTCCTTCGGCCTGCAGTTGGAACTCCTGGGCCTGAGTTCGGTCGGAAGAAGTGCGGGCTCTTTCCTGCGGCGCTCGATTAGCGGATACTCCGCGGTCGGCCCTGCGCCCTAGGACCTCCATTTCCCGGACGATGACCCGACCATGCGCACGATTCTCCGCCTCGCCCTGATCCCGCTCCTCGCGCTCGCGCTCGGCACCGTGGCGCAGGCTCAGACCCGCGACATCGGCACCCAGGGTGTGCTGCTCGACCGCATCGCCGCGGTCGTGAACGACGGCGTGGTGATGAAGAGCCAGCTCGACGCCGAAATGGCGGCGGTCACGCAGCGGCTCGAACAGGAAAAGGTCTCTCTGCCACCGCGCAGTGTGCTTCAGAAACAGGTGCTCGACCGTCTCGTGCTGCAGGAGATCGAGGAGCAACGCGCTAGGCACATCGGCCTGTCCATCACCGACGAGCAGCTGAATGGCGCTCTTCAGGAGATTGCCGCGCGCAACAAGATCCCCTTCGATCAGCTGCCCACCGCTCTGGCCGCTCAGGGCGTCGACTACAAGCAGTATCGCGAATCCCTGCGCAAGGAGCTCACGCTGCAGGCCCTGCGCGAGCGAGACGTGATCGCGCGGATCGTGGTCACGCCGCGCGAGATCGACCAGTACCTCGCCCACCAGGACAGCGCCGCCGCGAACGACCAGTTCGATATCTCGCACATCCTGATCGCCGTGCCCGCGGCCGCGTCGCCCGCCCAAATAGAAAAGCTGACCAAGAAGGCGAACGACATCGCCGCCCGGGCGCGCGCGGGCGAGAATTTCGCGCAGCTCGCGATCGCCAATTCGGATGCCGAAAAGGCCCTCGAAGGCGGCGAACTCGGCTGGCGCAAGGGTAGCCAGCTGCCCGATTTCATCCTCGAGCTGGTCACCAAGATGAAGCCCGGCGAGATCGGCGGGCCGGTGCGCACGCCGAGCGGATTCCACATCATTCGCTTGAACGGCCGCCGCGGCGGCGAGAAGCCGGTCTTCGTCCAGCAGGTTCACCTGCGCCACATCCTCCTGAAGCCGAACGAACTCGACGACGATCAGACGGTGCGGCAGAAGCTGCTCAAGATCCGCAAGCGCATCCTCGGCGGCGAGGACTTCGCGGGGATCGCCTCGACGACCTCCGAGGACCCCGGTTCCGCGCCCGATGGCGGCGATCTCGGCTGGGTGAGTCCGCAGGTCTTCGTGCCCGAGTTCCGCAAGGCGATCGCCGATCTGAAGGTCGGTGAGATCAGCGAGCCGTTCAAGACGCGCTACGGTTGGCACATCGTGCAATTGCTCGGCAAGCGCACCATCGACGACACCCAGGATCTGCGTCGGCAGCGCGCCTTCGAGGCGATCCGCGAGAGCAAGGCCGACGAGGAGACCGAACTCTGGCTGCAGCGCCTGCGCGACGACGCGTTCGTCGAGCTGCGGATGTAGTGCGGCCTCCACGCATCGTCGTCACCTCGGGCGAACCGGCCGGAATCGGCCCGGACGTCTGCATCGAGCTCGCCGCCCTGAGGTTGGAAGCCGAGCTCGTGGTCGCCGCCGATCTGGCGCTGCTGCAGGACTGCGCCGCGCGGCTCGGCCGCCGGGTCGCCCTACTGCCCTACGAACCCGGGCTCGAGCCCCAACCTCAGCGTGGCGGAACCCTCAGGGTGCTGCACCATCCCTGTGCCGCGCCGGTCGTCGCCGGGCGGCTCGACCCTGGCAATGCCTCGTATGTACTCGGCCTGCTCGATCGCGCCTGCGACGGCTGCCTGACCGGGGAGTTCGCGGCCATGGTGACCGCTCCCGTCCAGAAAAGCGTCATCACGGAGTCCGGCGTGCCGTTCAGCGGCCACACCGAATACCTGGCAACCCGCTCGGGCGCCGCTCTGCCGGTAATGCTGCTCGCCCACGGGAATCTGCGCGTCGCCCTGGTCACGACCCATCTGCCGCTCCGGCAGGTGCCCGCGGCCATCAGCCGGGAGCGCGTACTCGCGACGCTGCGCATTCTGCACACCGACCTCGGCCGCCTGTTCGGCCTGGCGAGGCCGCGCATCGCGGTGCTCGGTTTGAATCCGCACGCCGGCGAATCGGGGCACCTCGGACGGGAGGAGATCGATACGATCGAGCCGGCGCTCGCGATCGCCCGAAGAGAGGGGATCGACGCGCGCGGACCGATGCCGGCGGATACCGCATTCACGCCACGCGCGCTCGCCGGGGTCGATGCGGTGCTCGCCATGTACCACGACCAGGGACTGCCCGTGATCAAGCACGCGAGCTTCGGCGAGACCGTCAACATCACCCTGGGCCTGCCCATCGTGCGCACCAGCGTCGACCACGGCACGGCGCTCGATCTGGCCCGCAGCGGCCGGGCGGATGCGGGCAGCCTGCGCGCCGCGGTCGCGCTGGCCGTCGAATTCGCAGGCCGCAGTGGCGCGGATGCCCGTCCGTAAGCGCTTCGGCCAACATTTCCTGCACGACGGTCAGGTGATCCGCCGCATCGTCGAGGCGATCGCGCCTCGACCGGGGCAGCATCTGCTCGAGATCGGTCCGGGACGCGGCGCGCTCACCTTCGCGCTGCTGGAACGGATCGACTCGCTCGATGCGATCGAGATCGACCGCGACCTCGCCGCCGGGCTCGCGGCCGACCCGCGCGCGGCCGGCCGCCTGCGCCTGCACGTCGAGGATGCGCTGGCGGTCGACCTGCAGACCCTGCGCTCGCACGGCGAGCCACTGCGGGTGATCGGCAACCTGCCCTACAACGTCTCCACGCCGCTGCTGTTCCACCTCCTGAACCAGCGCGCAGCGATCGAGGACATGCACGTGATGCTGCAGAAAGAGGTGGTCGACCGCATGGTCGCCCCGCCGGGTTGCAGCGCCTACGGCCGGCTCACGGTGATGCTGGCCGCCTATGCCCGCGTGGAGCGGCTGTTCGACGTGGGTCCGGGCGCCTTCCGCCCGCCGCCCAGGGTCTGGTCGTCGGTGGCGCGGCTCACGCCGAGTGTGGCGCCGCGCTTCGAGACCGGCGGCGAGCGCGCGCTGCGCACGCTCGTGACGACCGCGTTCTCACAGCGACGCAAGAAGATCCGCAATGGCCTGTCCGGCCTGCTGAGCTCGGCCGACATCATCGCCTGCGGAATCGATCCGGACTGCCGGCCCGAGGTGCTCGAACCGGCCCAGTTCGGCCGGCTCGCGGCCCGTTGGCGAGCGGCGGCGCCGGCGCAGTCCGACCCGGCTGCCTAGCCGGGCCGCGGCTCCGCTATACTCTCGGCATGGCCGACTATCGCAAGATCCTCCTGCTGCTCGACCTGTCCGAACGCAGCGAACAGGTGGTCGCCGCCGGCCGGCGGGTCGCCGAATGGTCGGGCGCGTCGGTCGTCGCGCTGCACGTCGTTGAGTTCGTGCCGGTCGAGCCGATGGGCGAATCGCTGATGCCCACCGTACAGATCGAGAGCGAGCTGATCGAGCGGTCCCGCGTGAAGCTCGAGGAGCTCGTGCGCAGGAGCGGACTGCCGCGCGCCGTCTGCCGCGTCGAGGCGGGCAATACCAAGGCCGAGATCCTGCGCGTCGCCGAACAGGAAAGAGCGGATCTGATCGTGCTCGGCAGCCGGGAGCGCCACGGCCTCGCGATCCTGGTGAACTTCACCGAGGACACGGTGCTGCACGCGGCACATTGCGACGTGTTGGCGGTGCGGCTGCGATGATCCCGGCATGGCCATGAGTATCGACGCCGACGGGCCTCGGATCCGCGTCGAGGTCGAAACCGCCTATCTCGAGGAACAATCGGATCCGCGCGACCAGCGTTATGTGTTCTCCTACACGATCACGATCCGCAACGACGGATCGGCGCCCGCGAGGCTGCTCACCCGTCACTGGATCATCACCGACGCGAACGGCAACGTGAAGGAGACCCGCGGGGACGGCGTGGTGGGTGAGCAGCCTTATCTGAAACCGGGCCAGGGCTTCCGCTACTCGAGCGGCGCGGTGATCGAGACTCCGGTCGGCACCATGCAGGGCAGCTACCAGATGGTGGCCGACGACGGCCAGCGCTTCGACGCCCCGATCGCACCGTTTCGCCTGGCGATGCCCGGGGTTCTGCACTAGCCGATGAACCGGTCCTGAGTCGATGGCGCTGTACGCGATCGGGGACGTGCAAGGCTGCGACCGCGAACTCGCCGCCTTGCTCGAACGGCTGGATTTCTCCACACGCCGCGACCGGCTCTGGTTCGTGGGCGACCTGGTGAATCGGGGCCCGGATTCGCTCGGGGCGCTGCGCCGCATCCGCCGCCTGGGGGACGCGGCCGTGGCCGTGCTCGGCAATCACGATCTGCACTTTCTCGCGGTCGCCTTCGGCAAGGCGAGCCAACGTCGCGGCGACACGCTCTCACCGCTCCTCGATGCACGCGATCGCGGTGCACTGGTCGACTGGCTGCTCGCCCGGCCGCTGCTGCACCGGGATCCGGATCTCGGCCTCACGCTGCTGCACGCCGGCCTTGCTCCTCAATGGACGATGAAGGAGGCCGAGGCCGGCGCACGCGAATTCGAGCGTGCGCTGCAACGCGCGCCGGAGAAGTTGTTCGAGCGCATGTACGGCGACGGGCCCGATCTCTGGTCACCGCGCCTGGAAGGCGCCGAACGGCTGCGTTTCGTGGTGAATTGCCTCACACGCCTTCGCTATGTCGACCGCGACGGCCGGCTCGCCTTGCGCGTCAAGGAATCCCCCGAGAAGGCGCGTTCCGCGGCCCTGATCCCGTGGTTCGAGGCTCCGAACCCCGCCTGGCGAGGCGCCCGAGTGATCTTCGGCCACTGGTCCACACTCGGGTTCTTCCGCAATGCCGAGGTCGTCGGCCTGGACACGGGCTGCGTCTGGGGCGGCCGTCTGACCGCGCTGCGCCTCGACGTGGCGGACGCCGCACCGATCGGGGTCGACTGCGGCGCGGCGGCTGCGGAGCTCTAGAGCGCCGGCGGCAGAGCCCGCAAGACTTCGCCGCGCAGATAGTACCGGCTGCCGCTCAGCTGATAGGGCACGCAGGTGATCTCCTGTTTGAGCCCGCGAATGGTCAGCCGCGGCAGGATCTGCCGGGCGAACTCCTCCACCAGCTCGCAATCGCCGACACCCATGTCGCGGAACGCGTCGGGTTCGATCGTGAACGGCTCGAACCGCGCATCCACCGGCGCGAGATCGCCGGGGTGGCGCGGTTTGGCGGCCTTGTTCGGCAGTGCGGGGGCGGAAAACACCACATCGAGGCTCGGGCTGATGTCATTCGGCCCCGGTGGCCGACCGAACTCGGCGCAGCCGATCGCGGTGACCTTCAGATCGCGCCGCGCGCCGAGCTCGACCAGCATGGCCCGAACCTTGTCGCTCAGGCCGTCGCAGGAATAGCGGGAAGTACGGCCGAAATAAGTGAAATCCACGCGATGTTCCTTCCACACCGCCGGCATCGGCATACCGGCGGCCGTGGGGCCCGCAAGGGCCGCATTCGCCGTCAACAGTGCCAACGCAGCGACCGAAATGCTGATCCGCATGTCTCTACTCCGTCGATCCGAACCGCGAGCGCCTGCCGCGCTCTCAATTGAGACCGCGCGGCCGGCGCCGAAGTTTCGCCCGGCCGGTATAATCTGTCGATGCCCCTAGCACCTCCGTTCGACGTCGCCCGCTGGCTGGAGCGCAACCGCGCCGAGCTCCGTCCGCCCGTGGGCAACAAACTACTGTTTGAGGACAGCGAGTTCATCGTGATGGCCGTCGGCGGTCCCAACAGCCGCAAGGACTTTCACCACGATCCGGGCGAGGAGATCTTCTACCAGGTGGAGGGCGACATCGTCCTCAAGGTCCGTGAGGACGAGCGGATCGTCGATCTGCCGATCCGCCAGGGCGAGATCTTCCTGCTGCCTGCCGAGGTGCCGCACTCGCCGCAGCGTCCGGCCGGTACGATCGGCATCGTGGTCGAGCGGCGCCGGGCGCCCGGCGAACTCGACGGCTTCTCCTGGTACTGCGAACACTGCGGAGCCCGCCTCGACCTGCAGCGCATTGCGGTCGCCGACATCGAAAAGCAGTTGCCCGGGATCTTCTCCCGCTTCTACGCCGATCTCGAGC
>JAGWPY010000055.1 GCA_028870275.1 Gammaproteobacteria bacterium
ATCATCGGCCGTCCGGACTCGACCTGGGGTCCGCTGTTCGGGCAACTCGCCGAGAGCGTCGCCGAGGCTCCACCTCTGCGTCCGACGCCGCTCGGCCAGGATGCGCTGCTCGGCCTGTTCAAGGGCGAGGCGGTCGGCCGTGGCGTCGTGCTCGAACCGGCGACGCTCGAGGACATGTGCGGAGGCACCATCGTCACGCCGCCCTCCCTGGAAGTGGTGTACGACGATGTCTGAGCTGCCGTCGCCGACCGGCGCCGGGCCGGCCGCAGCGCCCGCCGGTGCAACCGGCTGCCACGGAGGCGCCGAGGAACTACGTCGCGCCGCCGCGGCGGCCGGCAAGAGCGCGACGCTGGAGCGCTATGCGGCCGACTATCCGGCCGGTCCGCACGACCAGCCGCAGAGCATGTGTCCGGCGTTCGGCTCGCTGCGGGTCGGCCTGCGCATGCGCCGCACCGCGACCGTGCTGAGCGGCAGCGCCTGTTGCGTCTATGGCCTCACGTTCACTTCGCATTTCTACGGCGCGCGGCGCACGGTCGGCTATGTGCCGTTCAACAGCGAGACCCTGGTCACCGGCAAACTGTTCGAGGACATCCGCGAAGCGGTGTTCAAGCTCGCCGATCCGAAGCTCTACGACGCGGTCGTGATCATCAACCTGTGCGTGCCCACGGCCTCCGGCGTGCCTCTGCAGCTCCTGCCGAAAGCGATCAACGGGGTCCGTGTGGTGGGCATCGACGTGCCCGGATTCGGCGTGCCGACGCACGCGGAGGCGAAGGACGTGCTCGCCGGCGCGATGCTGAAGTACGCCAGGAACGAGGCGGGTGCGGGACCGGTACAGGCGCCGCGCGGCGGGCGCAACGCGAGGCCGACCATCACGCTGCTCGGCGAGATGTTTCCAGCCGATCCGGTCGGCATCGGGCTGATGCTCGAGCCGCTCGGGCTCGCCGCGGGGCCGGTGGTGCCGACGCGAGAGTGGCGCGAATTGTACGCGGCGCTCGACTGCGCCGCGGTCGCGGCGATCCACCCGTTCTACGCGGCATCGGTGCGGGAGTTCACGGCGGCCGGACGCGCCGTGGTCGGCTCGGCCCCGGTGGGCGTCGATGGCACGGCCGCCTGGCTCGCCGCCGTGGGGAAAGCCTGCGGGATCTCCGCTGAGAGGATCGGCGCCGCGCAGAACCAGTCGCTGCCGGCAATTCGCGCCGCGCTCGAGCGCGCACGACTGCGCGGACGGATCACGCTGAGCGGCTACGAGGGCTCGGAGCTGCTGGTCGCCCGGCTCCTGGTCGAGTCCGGCGCGGATTTGCCCTACGTGGGCACGGCCTGCGCGCACAGCACCTGGTCGGAGCCCGACCGCGAATGGCTCGAGGCTCATGGCGTGCGCGTACGATTCCGCGCCTCCCTGCAGGACGATCTCGCCGCGCTCGCGGAGTTCTCGCCGGATCTCGCCATCGGCACGACACCGGTCGTGCAGGCCGCCAAGGAGCGGGCGATTCCGGCGATGTACTTCACCAATCTGATCTCGGCCCGACCACTGATGGGTGCGGCCGGCGCTGGTTCGCTCGCGCAGGTGATCGGCGCGGCGCTCGCCAACCGGTCCCGGTTCGAGACGATGCGGGAATTCTTCGGTGGAGTGGGGGAGGGACACGCGGCGGGTGTCTGGGAGCGGGTGCCGGAGGATCGACCGCAGTTTCGGGCGCGCTATGCCGCGCGGCTCGCCAAGCTCGAGGCGAACCGTCACGCCGAGGAGGCGGTCTGATGCTGGTGCTCGACCATGATCGCGCCGGCGGGTACTGGGGCGCGGTGTACGTGTTCACCGCGATCAAGGGACTCCAGGTGATCATCGATGGCCCGGTGGGCTGCGAGAACCTGCCGGTCACGTCGGTCCTTCATTACACCGACGGACTTCCTCCGCACGAATTGCCGATCGTCGTGACCGGACTCGCCGAGGAGGAACTCGGCCAGCACGGCACCGAGGGGGCCATGCGCCGTGCCCACCGCACGCTCGACCCCGGGCTGCCCGCGGTGGTCGTGACCGGCTCGATCGCGGAGATGATCGGCGGCGGGGTCACGCCCCAGGGCACCAATATCCAGCGATTCCTCGCGCGCACCATCGACGAGGACCAGTGGCAGAGCGCCAACCGGGCGATGAGCTGGTTGTGGAGCGAGTACGGGCGCAAGAAGGTTCCAACCCGCAAGCCGCGCCGGGACGGCGAGAAGCCCCGCGTCAACATCATCGGGCCGGTGTACGGGACCTTCAACACCGCCAGCGACCTTCACGAGATCCGTCGTCTCGTCGAGGGGATCGGCGCCGAAGTGAACCTGTGCTTTCCGCTAGGCAGCCACCTCGAGGACGTGCCGCGCCTCGCCGATGCGGACGTGAACGTGTGCATGTACCGCGAATTCGGCAGGCTGCTCTGCGAGACCCTGGAGCGGCCGTACCTGCAGGCGCCGATCGGCCTGCATTCGACCACCAAGTTCCTGCGTTCGCTCGGCGAACTGCTCGGCCTCGACCCGGAGCCGTTCATCGAGCGCGAGAAGCACACGACGATCAAGCCGCTCTGGGATCTGTGGCGCTCGGTCACGCAGGACTTCTTCTCCACCGCAAGCTTCGCCATCGTCGCCAACGAGACCTACACGCGCGGCGTACGCCACTTCCTCGAGGAGGAGATGGGTCTGCCCTGCCAGTTCGCGGTCCCGCGCTCGGCCGGACGGAAGTCCGACAACGAGCAGGTCCGCGCCCTGCTGCGCGAGCGGCCGCCTCTCGTGCTGTTCGGAAGTTTCAACGAGCGCATGTACCTCGCCGAGAGCGGCGCCCGGGCCATCTTCATTCCGGCTTCCTTTCCCGGAGCGATCGTAAGGCGACACGTCGGCACGCCCTTCATGGGGTATTCGGGAGCGACCTACCTCGTGCAGGAGGTCTGCAACGCCCTGTTCGATGCGCTGTTCAACATCCTGCCGCTGTCGAGCGAGCTCGACCGCATCGATCCGACCCCGGCCCGTCGCCACGAGGAGATGCGCTGGACCGGCGACGCCAAGAGCGCCTTCGACGAACTGGTCGCGGCCGAGCCGGTGCTGGTACGCATTTCGGCGGCGAAACGGCTGCGTGACGCCGCCGAGCGTGCGGCCCGCGCCGCCGGCGAGAGCGAGATCGGCGTCGAGCGTCTCGCGAGCACGCGCAGCGCCGCTGCGGAGCGCGCCTGAATGGGTGTGCACGGAATGCCGCATGGGACGCCAGGCGCGCCCCGTGCCCACGGAGCACCCGCGCGACTCACAGCGCGGTTCGGGCCGCAAGGCCGTTTCATTGGAGGTAAGACGCATGGCTGACGAAAAGAGAGGCTCGCTATCGGGGCTGACGGAGTCCGAGGCGAAGGAGTTCCACGGAATCTTCGTGACGAGCTTCATCATCTTCACGGCGATCGCGATCGTTGCCCACTTCCTGGTGTGGCAATGGCGCCCCTGGCTGTAAGCCCTTAGAACCATAGATAGATAAGGAGACGAGACAATGTGGCGAATCTGGCTACTGTTCGATCCGCGCCGCGCCCTGATCGGCGTGTTCACGTTCCTGCTGGTGCTGGCCCTGTTGATCCACTTCATCCTGTTGAGCACTCCACGCTACAACTGGCTGGGCGGTCATGGAGCCACGTCGGCGACGGCCGAGCACATGTCGACGATGCCGGCCCCGAAACAATAGCGCCGACCGCCACCGCGGCGGGCGTGGACGGGCGGGCGCGGCATCGCGCCAATGCACGCGTCGCGTCCGCCGCCGGTGGCGACTTCGAACGCGGCTAAGGGCGAGTTGGTCCAGGCGGAAGAGAGAGCAAACTCATGGCACTGCTCAGTTTTGAAAGAAAATATCGGGTGCGCGGCGGCACGTTGCTCGGCGGCGATTTGTTCGACTTCTGGGTCGGACCTTTCTACGTCGGCTTCTTCGGCGTGACCACGGCGTTCTTCGCGGCGCTCGGCACGATGCTGATCGTCTGGGGCGCGGCGCTCGGACCCACCTGGAACCTGTGGCAGATCAGCATCGCGCCGCCGGACCTGCACTACGGACTCGCGCTCGCCCCGTTGCGCCACGGTGGTCTGTGGCAGCTGATCACGATGTGCGCGGTCGGCGCCTTCGTCTCCTGGGCACTGCGCGAGGTGGAGATCTGCCGCAAGCTCGGCATCGGCCTGCACGTGCCGCTCGCCTTCGGCATGGCGATCTTCGCTTTCGTCTCGCTGAACGTGATCCGTCCACTGCTGATGGGCGCCTGGGGCGTCGGCTTTCCCTATGGGATCTTCAGCCACCTCGACTGGGTCTCGAACACCGGATACCAGTACCTGCACTTCCACTACAACCCCGCGCACATGATCGCGGTGAGCTTTTTCTTCGCGACCACCTTCGCGCTCTCCCTGCACGGAGGCCTGATCCTCTCGGCCACCAACCCGCGCAAGGGCGAGGCGGTCAAGAACGCGGAGGAGGAGAACAGCTATTTCCGTGACGCGATCGGTTACTCGATCGGCACGCTCGGCATCCATCGACTCGGTCTCTTCCTGGCGGTCAGCGCCGTGTTCTTCAGCGCGGTATGCATCCTGCTCAGCGGTCCTTTCTGGACCCGCGGCTGGCCCGAGTGGTGGAACTGGTGGCTGAACCTGCCGATTTGGCACTAACTCACGGGCGTCGGAGCTCAACATGGCCGAATATCAGAATTTGTTCACGAGAGTGCAGATCCGCGCGCCCGCCCATGCGGGAACGCCGCTGCCACATGGGACCTGGGACCGGCAGGGCAGGCCATTCTTCTCCCACCTGCTCGGCCGGATCGGCGATGCGCAGATCGGACCGATCTATCTGGGCACGACCGGGCTGCTGTCCCTGGTCTGCGGCTTCATCGCCTTCGAGATCATCGGCCTGAACATGTTCGCGCAGGTGCACTGGAACCCGATCCAGTTCGTGCGCATGCTGCCCTGGCTCGCGCTGGAGCCACCTTCCCCCGCGAACGGCCTGCACCTGCCGACGCTGCAGGACGGCGGCTGGTGGCTGATGGCCGGATTCTTCCTCACCAGTTCGCTGCTGCTCTGGTGGGTGCGCATGTACCGGCGCGCCCGCGCGCTCGGTCTGGGCACCCACGTCGCCTGGGCCTTCGCGGCCGCGATCTGGCTGTATCTCGTCCTCGGCATCATTCGCCCGGTGATCATGGGCAATTTCGGCGAGGCCGTGCCATTCGGCATCTTCGCGCATCTGGACTGGGTGAGCGCATTCTCGCTGCGCTATGGAAATCTGTTCTACAACCCGTTCCATTGCCTCTCGATCGCGTTCCTGTACGGCTCGGCTCTGTTGTTCGCGATGCACGGCGGAACGATCCTCGCGGTCAGCCGCTTCGGCGGCGACCGGGAAATCGAACAGATCGTCGACCGCGGTACCGCCTCGGAACGAGCGGCGCTGTTCTGGCGTTGGACCATGGGGTTCAACGCCACCATGGAGTCGATCCATCGCTGGGCCTGGTGGTTCGCGGTGCTCTGTCCGCTCGCCGGCGGTATCGGCATCCTGCTGACCGGCACCGTGGTCGACAACTGGTATCTGTGGGCCGTCAAACACGGCGTCGCGCCGATGTACCCGCATGTCTTTGCGCCGGTCGTCGATCCGGCCACACTATCCGGAGCGCTCAAGTGAAAGAAACTGCTCGTCGAACGCACCGACTCTCCCAGCCGGCCCTGCGCACCCTGGCGGTCGTCGCCGCCGCCGCGCCGCTGCTCGTTTCCTGCGAACGGCCGCCGGTCGCCCTGGTGCAGAACGGCTATCGCGGCACCGCGATGGATCAGGTCATCGACCCGAGACTCGACGCGCTCAAGGCGGCGGCCAACGCCGTACCGGCCGCGCTGCCGCCGGCCCCGACGGTCGGACCTCTCGCTGGCACGATCTACAAGAACGTGCAGGTGCTCAAGGACCTCAATGTCGGCCAGTTCACCCGGGTCATGTTGTCCATCACCCGGTGGGTGGCGCCGCCGGACCAGAGCTGCGGCTATTGTCACGTCGTCGGCAACATGGCGAGCGACCAGCGCTACACCAAGGTGGTCGCCCGCCGCATGCTGCAGATGGTCCGGCACATCAACATCGACTGGACCAGCCACGTCGGTGCGACCGGAGTCACCTGCTATACCTGCCATCGGGGCAACGTCGTGCCGCAGGAGGTCTGGTTCGAGAGTCCGGGCGAGTCGGCGCAGGGCGGCGTCACCGCGGCCAACCCGAATCTCTACTCGCCGCATGCGACGATCGCCGGCACGGCCTTGCCATACGACCCGTTCACCGCGTATCTGCTGCACGACCAACCCATTCGCGTCAACGCCACCCAGGCGTTGCCCGGCGCGGACGGCAGTTCCCTGCAGCACACGGAGCGGACCTACGCGCTGATGATGCACATGTCGACCGCGCTCGGCGTGAACTGCACCTATTGCCACAACACCCGCTCGATGCCGATCTGGAGCACCAGCACGCCGAAGCGCGTGACGGCCTGGTATGGGATTCGCATGGCTCGCGAGCTCAACGTCGATTACATGGAGTCTCTGACCCGGGTCTTTCCGGCCCATCGACTCGGCGTACTGGGCGATGTCGCCAAGATCGACTGCGCGACCTGTCATCAGGGCGTGTTCAAGCCCCTGTACGGCGTCAGCATGGCCAAGGACTACCCGGAGCTGCGCGGCCCGATGTCGACGCCCGCACCGACCCCGGCGGCACCGGCTGCGGCGGCGACGACTGCCGCGGCACCGCCGACCGCGGCACTCACCCGGCCCTAGATCCGCGGTCCCCTGACCGTCTCGCGACGGTACCAGGACCAGAGTCGTTCGCTCGGGAACGGCAGCACCAGGAAGCAGTGCTCCAGCAATCCGAGCGCGACCAGGGCGGCGATCAGCGCCGACCCGGCCGCACGCGGCGTGCCGGTGTCGGCGATGCAGCGGGCCGCGAGCAGCGCGAACGCCGCCGCGGCCGCCAGGATCGAGAACGGAAACAGCGGATTGATGGTCCGGCGGCCGAAGAACGCTCCGAGGTAAGCGAGGTGGGCCGGCAGGAGCTGTTCGCTGCGGTTGCGAACGCCCAGGAACAGATTGAGTTTGGCGCTCAGCCGCATGCACCATAGCGCCGCGAACGTCCAGGCTGCGACGCGGTTCGGCGCGTCCTGGGTGATCGTGAACACGATCGTCCCGGCCGCCGCGAGCGCCATCTCGTGATAGAGCACGGTCTCGGCGGCGTGAGCGAAGTGGCGCAGACCCGTGCAATCGACCGGGCAGGGGTGCTTGCGCGGACCCGTGACGTAGCCACTCAGAAAGGCGAATTCGACCCAGGCCCAGACGAGCAACGCGGCTCCGAAGGCCACGTACGCCGCCCATGGGTCGCGATGCGTCGCGCTCGCCGCGACCACGGGCAGCGCGGCCGCGAGGACCACCGAGGCCAGGATCATCGCCCAGGGCAGGCGCGAGCGCGGCAGGGCATCGAGATAGAGGATCGCTCCGGTGAGCGACCACCAGAGCGCGCAGGCAAACAGTGCGGCGGCGGCGATCGTGCTCATGCGCGCAAGCTCCCTTGCCGCCCCTCGTTCAAGTTCCGGCGCGCGGCCGGCTCACCAGGCTGGCGCCATGCGCACTCGCCGCGGCAGAGGGTTGCGGACCACGGGCAGCAGATAGAGCCGGGCGAACGTCAGTGCGGCGCCCGCCCCGAACCACAACTGTCGCAAGCGGCCGCCCAAGCCTCCGGCGGACTTGCCGGCGGCCGCCGCCACGGCGCAACGGCGCATACGTTCGAGACCCGCGAGGAACTTCGGATGATCGAGGTCGAGGGTCAGGGGGAACACCTGACGCGAGATCTCCGAGGTGATCCGCAACACCGTCAGGTCGTATTCGGTCGGGTCCATGCCGAAGGCCTCGTACATCACCGGCCGGGTGTGGTCGCGCACATACATGGTGGCGAACACCGCGAGCAGGAAGAAGCGGATCCACAACGTGTTCGGCCAGCGAAGAAGGCGCGGGTTGGCGCGCATGATCAGGGCGAACGCCTCGCCATGACGGAATTCGTCATTGCACCACTCGCGGAACCACCGGAAGATCGGATGGAAGCGACGCTGCGGGTTGCGCTCGAGATGGCGGTAGATGGTGATGTAGCGCGCGTAACCGATCTTCTCGGACAGATAGGTCGCGTAATAGATGAACTTGGGGCGGAAATAGGTGTACTTGCGCTCGCGTCGCAGGAAGCCGAGATCCACGGCGACGCCGAAGTCCTTCAATGCCTGGTTGATGAAGCCGGCGTGACGCGCCTCGTCGCGGGCCATGAAGGCCATGAGCTCCCGCAGGGGCTCGTTGCGCCGGAGCCTGCGGCGAATCTCGCTGTACAGAACGCAGCCGGAGAACTCCGCGGTCACCGAACTGATCAGGAAGTCGAGGAACTCGCGGCGCAGTTCCGCCGGAAGCTCGCGCACCTCGGCATCGAACGTCGCGTCGCGCTCGAAGTGGTTGTGATTCAGATCGCCGTCGAATTCGCGCATCATCGCCGCCCACTCCTCGCGGACCGGCGCGATGTCGAGGCGTTCCAGGGCCTCGTAGTCGGTGGTGTAGAAGCGGGGGCTGAGCAGCGTATCGGCGCCCGCATGGCGGGTCGCATCGGCGGCATCGCGAATCTCGATGGCGTCCATCATGGTCGCAGCTCCTCGTGGGCCGAATCGGCCAGCAGAATGTGCGCGAAGGCGCGCGCGTTGGTCATGCCGAAAGCGTCGAGTTCGACCTCGCGGCCGGTGGCAGGGTCTTCGAGCGAGAGCCGGCCGTCGGCCCAGCGGGTCAGACGGAAGGGCGGGCCGGATCCGAGATGCTCCTCGGTGCGGGCGAGGGCGAGACCGCGCAGCACACCGCGCACGAAGCCGTTCGTGCCCGGAGCGAGCGTGTCGACCAGACGACCGTCCGCGGCGGCATAGACCAACACGGCCCCGTCGGCGCGATCGACGAATCTCAGATCCGCCTGCGAAACGACGGCGCTCGGCGCGGGCCGATCGGGCTGGTAGCCCCCGAGTCGGGCGGCGCAGACCAGAATCATGGTCGTGGCGACGACCGCGCCCGCGCCGAACAATGCGCCGCGCGGCAGGATCCGCTCGTTCTGCGCGCGTGGCAGTGCGCTCATCGGCGCACCACGGCGTCACCGAGCACCGTGGCGGGTGCGTCGACGCTCGCGAGTGAGCGAAAACACGCTTGCGGGCGATTGAAGTGGCCCGGCCGCACGTAGGGCCAGTTGACCAGATAGCCGATCCGCTGGTCGCGCCGCAGCCGCAGCGCGAGGTCGCCGGAGCCGTTCTTGCGGCGCTTGACGCTGGCCGCGTCGATCAGCTCGAAGGGGACGTTCATCGTGATCGGCAAGGCGATACCCTGCCGCAGCACGATGCGGCCGCTGGTGATGCTGAACACCGTGCTGCGCGCGCTGAGCACGGCCAACGTGGTCAGGATCGCGCAGGCGATCGCACCGATCAGAAAGGTCGGGGCCAGCGAGCGCAAGCCTTCGAACCAGCTCGAGTCCGCCTGCAATTGCCCCGCCAGATGCCAGCCGGCGATCAGCAGGAAATAGCCGGCCACCGCACGAACGTGATAGGCGTCGATCGCGAGTCGGCGCCAATCCGGCTGGCCCTGCCAGAGGAGTCGTTCGCCAGCGGGCAGCGCCGCCGGCAGGCCGCGGACGGGCTCGAAGGCGAAGTCGTCGTGACTCACAGCCAGGGCCCCAGACGATCGGGCGTCGCGTACAGCGTGCCGCTCGCATAGTAGGCGGCGATCCTGTCCTCCTCGCGCAAGGTGATCTGCCCATCGCTCGCGGTCGCGGGTACCGCGCTGAATTGGCTCGCGAGAATCGAGCGGACCCTGATGCAGCCGCGCCGCCCGTCGAGCCGGCCGAAGTGTACCGGCAGCAGCACGCGCCGCCCGCCGGCGATCTCGACCTCGAAATAGCGGATCTGCGGCTCGGCCCGATCGACCCACAGCTCGCTCACCACTCCGGCCCGGGCGCCGTCGGCGCCGAACACCGCCATACCCCGGGGATCGGGATCCCCGGCGGCGATCTCGAACCCCGTCGCGCCACGCATCGGCACGATCATCGGCTCACCGGTGCGCAGGCGCTCGGGATGGTCGCCGCGTTCGACATAGGCGCCCGGCCCGGCGCGGCTCGTCATGGGATCGCCGTTGGGCTGCAGGGGAGAGCCCCGGTAGGCGCTGGTCGGGGTCGCGTCGACCGGCGGGGGGGCCGCTTCGGCGCGCGGCGCGAGCACCGTGCGTCCGTCGGCGAGCGCGAAGGTCTTCGGCTTCGGTACCCGCGGGAAACCCTCGTAACGCGCCGCTCCACCGCCGGCCGACTCGAGCGGATAGCCCTCGCGCTTGTCCTCGCGGCGCAGGTAGAGCAGCAATCCCGCGAAGAAGATCCAGAAGACGTAGAGCACGATCTGCGCCACGTCGAAATACCCGGTGATGGCCCCTGTGTTCATCGCGCGATCCCCCCTAGAGATGTCGTGCCGTGTCTTACCGTCATTGAAAGAGCAGGGCGGCTTTCGCCGCAGCCGCCGGCGATTGCCTGCCGAAGCGCACCAGCGGTCCGATCACCACCAGCGTCGCGAACAGCAAGGCAATCTCCAGCAGATAAACGAATCCGTAGCCCACCGCATCGCCGTGCAGCGCGGGCCCGAGTTCGCCGCGGACGGCCAGGTGGGTCAGCAGGTCGCGCAAAGCGCCACCGACCGCGATCGCGACGCCGGCGCAGGTCGCCTGCACGGCGCCCCAGGCGCCGAGCGCGAGACCGCTGTCGCCGCCCCGTTCGCGTTGCATCGCGCCGGCCAGGGTGCCGACCGAGAAGAACCCGCCGCCGAAGCCGATCGACAATGTGCCGAGGCGGAACACCGCCGCCGAACCTAGAGGCGCTGCGAAGATGATCGCCGCGAACGCGAACAGGCCGATCACGGCGCCGTAGGCGGCCAGGCGGCAGGGATCGGAGCCGCGGCCCAGGGCCCTGGCGGAGATCGCGAATGCGAGCAACGCGCCGGTGGCGAGACCGGCGGTGAGCGTCGTGGTTGCGGCGACCGACAGGTGAAGGATCTGGCCCCCGTAGGGCTCGAGGACGATGTCCTGCATGTTGAACGCGGCGGTGCCGAGCCCGACGGCGAGCAGGAATCGGCGCGCATGATCGTGCTCGGCGAAGCGCCGCCAGGCCTCGCGAAAGCGTCTGCGAACGCTGGCCGCCGAGGCCGGCTGCAGACGCGTCGAGGGACGGCGCGGTTCCTGTTTCCAGAGCGCCGCGAGGTTCAGAGCCATCGTGGTCATGGCGGCGCCCTGGACCACCTGGATCAGGCGGATCTCGCTGAAATTGGCGAGCAGCGTCCCGAAGATCACACCGCAGGCGACCATGCCGGTCAGCAGCATCGCGTACATCAGCGCGATCACCTTCGGCCGCGTCTGGGGTGGCGCCAGATCGGTTGCGAGCGCGAGGCCCGCGGTCTGCACGGTCTGCAGTCCCGCGCCGACCAGCAGGAAGGCGAATGCCGAAGCCACACGGCCGATCCACACCGGACCATGAGTGTCTCCGGAGAGCACCAGCAGCGCGAACGGCATGAACGCGAAACCGCCGAACTGCAGCAACGTGCCCATCCAGATGTAGGGAACCCGGCGCCAGCCGAGCGCGGAGCGATGCTGGTCGGAGGCGAAGCCGACCAGCGTGCGGAAGGGCGCGAACACGAGCGGCAGCCCGACCATGGCCGACACCAGCCAGGCGGACACCCCGAGCTCGACGATCAGCACCCGGTTCAGCGTGCCGATCAACAGCACCGTCGCCATGCCCACCGTCACCTGGAACAGCGACAGGCGCAACAGGCGCGGCATGGGAAGCTCGGGACTCGCCGCATCGGCGAAGGGCAGGAATTCGGCCCCGACCCGCATCCATCGCCGCGACAGACGTTCGCCGATGCGACTCATGCGCGCACCAGCTCCAGCGCCTGCGAGGTGTAGAAGCCGCTCACGACCCGGCGGGTCCGGCCGATCCGCCAGCCGCGCAGCATCACACTCTCGCGGATGGCCGCTCGCAGACGTCGCTCGGCGACGGGCTCGATCGAAGGTGCCCGATTGGAGCGCGGAAACAGTCGTCCGAGCGCATGCATCGCCGCGAGCGGCGCCGTCCGCGGTGCGAAGGTGAAGACGATGGAGTGACGGGTCCGCTGCGACAGCTCGCCGATCACCCGCACCGCGTCGGTCGAACGATAGTGGATCAGGGAGTCCATGGCGACCACGTGATCGAAGCCGCCGAGGGCCGCGTCGAGCATGTCGCCGCTGCGCAGATCGACCCGGCCGCCGGCGAGATCGGCGGGCAACCGCTCCCGGCCGATGCCGATCAGGGTCGGCGACAGATCGACCGCCAGCACATCGGCGCCGCGACGCGCGGCCTCGACGGCCAGCAGTCCGGTGCCGCAACCGGCATCCAGCAAGCGGCGCCCCGACAGGTCGCTCGGCAGGAACGCGAGCAGGGTTCGGCGCATCTCGTCGCGGCCGGCGCGCACGGTCGAGCGGATCCGCCCGACCGGCGCGGTGGAGGTCAGTCGTGCCCAGGTCTCGGCCGCGGTGCGATCGAAATAGGTCTGCACCTCGCCGCGGCGGGCGTGGTAGTCGGCGACGGCCATCAGTCGAACCCCAGCAGGTCGAAGATCTCCCGGTCCTTGAGCGCGACCCCGTCCAGGGGGTCGGCGCCGTCCCAGAGCGCGGCCGCGAGCCTCAGGTATTCGGCCCGCACCTGCGCGACCTCGGGGGAGTCCTCCATTTCGAACAAGGTCGATTTCTTCAATCGGCTGCGCCGGATCGCGTCGAGATCCGGGAAGGTCGCCATGGTGCGCAGGCCCGCCCGCTGGTTGAATTTCTCGATCTGATCGGTGGCGCTGCTGCGGTTGGCGATCACTCCGCCGAGCCTCACCGCGTAATTGCGCGACTTGGCCTGGATCGCCGCGACGATGCGATTCATCGCGAAGATCGAATCGAAGTCATTGGCGGTGACGATCAGGGCGCGCGCCGCGTGCTGCAGCGGCGCGGCGAATCCCCCGCAGACGACGTCACCGAGCACGTCGAAGATCACCACGTCCGTGTCCTCGAGCAGGTGATGCTCCTTGAGGAGCTTGACCGTCTGCCCGACGACGTATCCGCCGCAACCCGTGCCCGCCGGCGGTCCGCCCGCCTCGACGCACATCACGCCGTTGTAGCCCTGGTAGACGAAGTCCTCGACGCGCAGCTCCTCGGAGTGGAAATCGACCGATTCGAGCACGTCGATCACGGTCGGCACCAGACGTTTGGTCAGCGTGAAGGTCGAGTCGTGCTTCGGATCGCAACCGATCTGCAGCACCCGCTTGCCGAGCATCGAGAACGCCGCCGAGAGGTTCGACGAGGTCGTGCTCTTGCCGATCCCGCCCTTGCCGTAGACCGCGAAGACCTTCGCGCCCTCGATGCGCAGGCTCGGGTCCATGGGCACCTGCACGCTGCCTTCGCCGTCGGCGGGGGCGGCACACGCGTGGGCGTCGTGCATGCTGGCCGGCACCGCGCTCATGCCGCCGCTCCCTGGAAGACCCCTTCCATCCGATCCTCCAGCTCCTCGCCGGCGGCGCGCAGCGCGGCGAGCATCTGCTCGTCAGGTTGCCAGTAATGGCGGTCGGAAGCCTCGATCAAACGGCTGGCGACCTTGGCCGACGCGAAGGGGTTCAGCTCCGCGAGGCGCCGACGCATCTGCGGATCGAGGATGAAGGTCTCCGTGATGCGCTCGTACACCCAAGGCTGGACCTCGCCGGTGGTCGCGGACCAGCCCATCGTGTTGGTCAGATGAGCCTCGATCTGCCGAACCCCCTCGAAGCCGTGCGCGAGCATGCCCTCGTACCACTTCGGGTTGAGCGTACGGGTGCGGGCCTCGAGGGCCACCTGCTCCGAGAGCGTCCGCACCGCCGCGCGGCCGGTGGTCTGGTCGCCGATGTACACCGGTGCGCCGATCCCTCCCTTGGCGCGTCGCACCGCGCTGTTGATGCCGCCCAGGGTATCGAAGTAGGTGTCCACGGTGGTCACGCCGAGTTCCACGGACTCGAGGTTCTGGTAAGACAGGTCCACGCCGGCGAGCACCGCGCGCAGCAGGTCGGCCTGTGGAGTCGGTCGGCCGGAACGGCCGTAGGCGAAGCTCTTGCGGCGCGTGTAGGTCTCGGCGAGTTCGTCCGGCGCTTCCCAGCGGCCGTTCTCGATCAGATGGTTCACATTGGCTCCATAGGCGCTGTCGGCGTTGCCGAAGACGCGCAGTGCGGCGGTCTCGAGATCGCAGTTGTGTTCGCGCTGATGGCTCAGCGCGTGCTTGCGGACGAAATTGCGCTCCTCGGGCTCGTCGGCCGATGCGGCGAGAAAGGCCGCTTCCGCGAGCAGGCGAATCTGCAGGGGCAGCAGATCGCGGAAGATGCCGGAGAGGGTCATGACCACGTCGATGCGCGGGCGGCCGAGTTCCTGTAGCGGTATCAGCGAGGCGCCGACGATGCGCCCATAGCTGTCGAATCGCGGTTTCGCGCCGATCAGCGCGAGAGCCTGGCCGATCGGCGCGCCCTCGGATTTGAGGTTATCGGTACCCCAGAGCACCAGGGCGATGGTCTCGGGATCGGCGTGGCCGTCCGCTCGATGTCTTTCGATCAACCGCGCCGCCTGCCGTGCGCCGTCCTCCACCGCAAACGCGCTCGGCAGACGGAAGGGGTCGAAACCATGCAGGTTCCTTCCGGTCGGCAGCACCTGCGGGTTGCGCACGAGGTCGCCGCCCGGCGCCGGCCGCAGATAGCGTCCGTCGAGCGCGCGAAGCACCGCGTCGATCTCGCGATCGCCGCGCAGTTCCGCGTCGATGCGGGCCAGTTCTGCGAACGCCGCTCCGCGATCCCCGCCGGCGTTCTCGGCGTCGGCGGCGGCCGCCGCCGCCGCGCCGCGGTCGACGAGCACGCCGAGGATCTCGCGGGAGGGCGCACCGCCGTGATTCGAGTCGGCGATCGCCGCAAGGAAGTCGATGCGCTGGTCGCGGTCCGCGGGGCGGCCGAGCACGTGCAGGCCGTGAGGGATCAGTGTGTACTCGAGTTCGAGGATCTGTGTGCCGAGACGCGCGATCGCCGCGTCCGCCGAACCGCCCCAGGGCGGCGAGGCTGGCGCGAGATCGACCGCGTGAGCCAGAGCCTGGATGCTCTCGGCGAGCGAGGCGCGTTCCTCGTCCGCACCGGGCTCGAGCGCCCGCCAGCTGTCGATCGCCGATTTGAGGTCGGCCAGCCCGCGGTACAGGCCGGCATTGGCGATCGGCGGCGTCAGGTAGCTCACCAGCGTGGCGCCGCTGCGC
>JAGWPY010000056.1 GCA_028870275.1 Gammaproteobacteria bacterium
GGCACGCCGCTCGATCGGAGCACGACCCTGATCGACTTCGGTGGTTATTATTATTTCCGCAAACCCGCGTTCCAACTGCTCTACAGCGTCGGGCACGCGGTCGCGGGCTCGTCCGAGACTTACGCTTACCTCGGCCTGTACTGGACCTGGGGTGGCGAGGCGGGGCGCGACGCAGCCGACGACCGAGCGGCGGCCGTCGGCTGGTCGCAGATCCCCCTCAATGGGACCCGCCGTGCGCGCTGAAAGCGCTGGAAATGGCGGCAGTGCGTCATTTACGGAACGTCGCGGTGATCCCGATCGTCCGCGGGCGGAAGGTGTAGAAGTTCTGCTGTTGCGCGGGCGGTGCGCTCGGATTGTTCGAGTCGAGTTGGCCGAGTTCGTAATTCGTCGTCGTCCGTGAATCGAACAGATTGTTGACGAACAGCGAGACCCGCCAGGACCCGAACTCGATTCCCGTGCGTATCGACGCGAACGTCGTCGAGGACAGTGTGAACACGTACGGATCGTATTGCACGCTGCGTGGGTCCTGATTCGCCGCGAGCCAGGGGTTGCGGCTCTGGTATTCCCAGTCCATCCGCAGGAAGGCCGATTGGCTCGCGATCGCGAATCGGTACTCGGCGCCGAGCGAGACCGTCCAGGGCGCGCCGGTTCCAGGTCCGCCATCGATGGCCGCCTGACCCGAGATGGCGTCGCCGGCCAGTACGAGCAGCGGCTTCGGCGCGGCCGTCGAGCGCGTATAGCGGGCGCTCGTGTAGCCGACCGCGGCGTTCGCCGAGAATCCGCCGCCGAGCGACAGGTCGGCCTGCAGATCGAAGCCCTTCGCCACCGCGGTGCCCAGGTTGTCGGTGAACTGCAGTCCGCAGTTGTAGGCGACGTAGACGCTCTGCTGGATGTTGTTCCACTTGACGTAGTAGATGCTGGTCGCGAGGCGCAGACGGTCGGCGAACGCGTTCTTCGAGCCGATCTCGAAGCTCTGTGTCGTGTCGGCGTTGTAAGTGAGCGGCGAGCCGTTCGGATAGCCGGTCTGTTGCAGCCCGCCGGTGCCGTCGCAGTAGCTCGGCAGCGAGGGATTGCCGCCGCCCGGGCGGAAACCCTTGGCGTAGGTCGCGTAATAGAGGTTGTTCGGATCGGCCTGGAACCCGATGCTCGCCTTCGGTGTGAACGCGGTCTGGCTCTCGTTCGCCGCGGCGTAGCTCGGGCCGTAGTTCTCCAGGCCATCGGCGTGTTGGGTCATCGCAAACGACATGTGTGCGACGCGGCCGCCGAGCGTCAACCGCCACTGCTTCGTCAGGTCATAGGTGACCTGGCCGAAGCCGGCGATCTGACGGTCGTGGGCGCTGACGCCGTTGTAGTAGATGTCGCAGTTCGGCAGCGTCTGGCCGGCGACCCCGGCGCCATTGCAGTAGTAATAGGTGCCGTAGTAGGACTGTGGATCGATCCCGAACAGCGCGTTCCAGAACGGGATGATCTGTGTGTCCTTCAATTCCTCGACACTGGACTCCCGGGACAGGGACCAGAACGCGCCTAAGGTCCAGTTCCAGCGGCTTTGCGGGTCGTTGGATTGCCAACGGATCTCCTGGGTCCAGGACTCCTGGTCATTGGTCATCGTATTCGGCGTCGAGTAGTTCTGAAAGCCGGCGGGCAGATGCAGGCCGTTCGCATCGATCAGGGGATACCACGAGCACGGCGGCGTCGCGGTCGTCGATGCCGAGCCGCAGCTGCCGATCAACCATGACTGGCTCTGGAACAAGGCGAGGTCGTAGACGGTGCCCTGGTAGCCGGTGAGTTCGTGGCGGTTGTAATAAGAGGTGTTCGAGATCAGCTGCGTCTTGCCGATGTCGGCGGTGATCCGCAGCGCCGGCAGGTAATAGCGGTCGGGCACCGGAATGCGCTCCGGGGTCGCCGTATTGAATCGACCCGTCGCGAGGTCGGAATAGGCCGGCCAATAGGTCGACACGTCATGCCGGTGCGCGTCCTGGAACATCACGCTCGGCTCGATCCGCAGGCCATCGACCGGTTGGTAGAGCAACGCGAAGCGGGCGGCGACCGTGTTCACGTGATTGACGTTCTTCTCGACGACGTCGCGGGTCGTCGGATCGACGCGGTTGATCCAGCCGCCGTCGTAGCGGTACCAGATGCTCGCGCGGTAGCCGAGCTTGCCGTCGACGATCGGTCCGCCATGGGCGATGCCGGCCTCGTAATTCGGCTCACCGCCCCGCGTGAACGAGAGCTCGGTCCTCGCATAGGTCGAGTCCCGGGTCAGGCTCGGTGGCGTCATGATGTAGCGGACGGTGCCGCCCTCGGAGCCTGAGCCGAACAGCGTTCCCTGCGGGCCGCGCAGTATCTCGACGCGCTGCAGGTCGAAGGTCCGCGGCAGGGTGTCGTCGGGATTGAACCCGATCGAGCGCATCTGGATCGGCGTGTCGTCGATGTAGATGCCGGTGGTTCCCGCGCCGCCGGAGGAGGAGATGCCGCGGATCGAGATCGCGTTCGTTCCGGAGTTGTCGATCGAGACTCCAGGCACGAACCGGGCGATGTCCTGGAAGTCCTTGATGCCGCGGGTATCTAGCGAGTTCTGACTGAATGCCGTGATGCTGAGGGGGACCTTGCTGATGCTCTCGGCGCGTCGGGTCGCCGTGACCACGATCTCCTGCAGCGAATCCGCGCCATTCGAGGCGGCGAGGGCGAGTCCCGGCGCCGTGGCGAGCAGCGCGAGTCCGAGCGCGGCGAGTGGCCGGCTCGGGCGGCTATCCGGCGCCCACGATTTGGATCGATCGGTGTCCGGCGTCGGCGCAATCGCGGTCAGCATGGCGGATCCCCTCTATATGTTCATATAGATTTTTCTATGAACGTATAGCACCAGTGCCGGCGCGACGCAATGACACCTCGGAGGGCGGTCACATAAGCTCATGCCGTTCCGGCATTGGCGCCGCCCGGCGCGATTGCCTACTTTCGGGTCTCCACCAACCGCCGGAGTACTGCAATGGGTCACGAGAGGGGTCGCGAGAACTGGCATTTCGAGACGATATCGGTGCACGGCGGCTACACGCCGGAGGCGACCACCAAGTCGGTCGCGGTGCCGATCTACCAGACGGTCGCCTACGCGTTCGACAGCGCGCAGCACGGCGCCGATCTGTTCGACCTGAAGGTGCCCGGCAACATCTATACCCGCATCATGAATCCTACCCAGGATGTCCTCGAGCAGCGCATCGCGGCGCTGGAAGGGGGCATCGCCGCCCTCGCGCTCGCGTCGGGCCAGGCCGCGGTCACTTACGCGATCCTGACGATCGCCGAGGCCGGCGACAACATCGTCGCCTCCAATGCGCTGTACGGCGGGACCTACAACCTGTTCGCGCACACGCTGCCCCAGTACGGCATCGAAGTGCGATTCGCGGACTACCGGCGTCCCGAGACGTTCGCGCCGCTCATCGATGCGAAGACCAAGGCCGTCTACGTCGAGTCGCTCGGCAATC
The DNA here is from genome assembly GCA_028870275.1 of Gammaproteobacteria bacterium. Lineage (GTDB taxonomy): Bacteria > Pseudomonadota > Gammaproteobacteria > Steroidobacterales > Steroidobacteraceae > Bog-1198. Next base: position 3,474 of record JAGWPY010000056.1, read on the forward strand.
CGCAGGGCAATATCACCGACATCCGCGGCATCGCCGATCTCGCGCACCGGCATGGCGTTCCCTTGATCGTCGACAATACGGTGCCGACACCGTACCTGTGCCGACCGTTCGAGCACGGGGCGGATATCGTCGTGCACTCCCTGACGAAGTATCTGGGCGGCCATGGCACCAGCGTCGGCGGGGCGATCGTCGATTCCGGCAAGTTTCCGTGGGCCGAGCACAAGGCGCGCTTCCGGCGGCTGAACGAGCCCGATGTCAGTTACCACGGCGTGGTCTATACCGAAGCGCTGGGGCCCGCGGCCTACATCGGCCGCGCGCGAGTCGTGCCGCTGCGCAATACCGGGGCGGCGATCTCGCCGTTCAACGCGTTTCTGATCCTGCAGGGTATCGAGACGCTGGTGCTGCGTGTCGACCGCATCAGCGCCAATGCGTTGGCGATCGCGAACTTTCTGCGCTCCCACCGCGAAGTCGCGTGGGTCAACTATGCTGGATTACCGGATCATGCGGACCACGCACTGGTCGGCAAGTATCTGTCGGGCCAGGCCTCGGGCCTGCTGACGTTCGGCCTGAAGGCAGCGGCTGGAAAGGCCCGTGAGCGCGGCGCGCGTTTCCTCGATGCGCTGCAGCTGTTCACGCGCCTCGTCAACATCGGCGACGTGCGTTCGCTCGCGACCCACCCGGCGTCGACGACGCATCGCCAGCTCAGTGCCGAGGAGCTCGCCAAGGCGGGTGTCGCCGAGGACACCGTGAGGCTTTCCATCGGCATCGAGAACATCAAGGACCTGATCGCGGATCTCGAGGCCGCGCTGGTCGCCTGACGGGGGTTTCAGTGATCAACACTGGTCGGAATTTGCCGGGGTGGGTGATCTAGGCGGGGGCCGAAGATGCCACCGATCTGCCACCGGTGGGCCTTCCGGGCGCATCCAGGGCGCGATCGAACGCGCCAAATTTTTGGGAAAACAGCGGGCTTGTGATGGTCGGGGTGACAGGATTTGAACCTGCGACTCCTA
>JAGWPY010000057.1 GCA_028870275.1 Gammaproteobacteria bacterium
GCGCCGACGCGGATCACATTGAAGGTGTCGCCGACCTGGGCGGATCCCTTGAACCCGCGCGCGTAGACCGTGTTGCCCTGGGCGAAGGCCACGTGCCCGTCGAGCGCGGCCAGCAGATAGGGCGCGCCATGGATTTGTTCGCGTGTGAGCACGGTCGGCTTCGACATGAAGGACTGCACGGTCTCGTACGGGATCGTGCGGATCGCTTCGGACAACGGCCGGCTGTGCACGCGGGGTTCGAGCCGCACCACGCCGCCGCGCTCGACGTCGGCGGGCAGGCCGCCGCGTTGCAGCACGAGCTGCGGTCGACCGCCGACGTAGACCAGTCGCAGCGTGTCTCCGGGGTAGATCAGATGCGGATTGTGGATCTGCGGATTCGCCTGCCAGATCTCGGGCCAATGCCAGGGGTCGCGCAGGAACAGCTTGGCGATGTCCCAGAGCGTGTCGCCGCGCTTGACGACGTAGGAACTCGGCGCGTCGGCGGCGAGCGCCGGCCCGGACGCAGACTCATCAGCGGCGGCTGGCGCGCCGGTCGATCCCGGCGCGGCCGCGGCGGCCGCGTTCGCCGCCGATGGCGCCGGGTCGGTGCTGGCGCCCGAGGCGCTGCCTGCGGCCAGCATGGCCGCGAGCAGCACGAGGCCCGCACGATGGATTGTGACCGATAGAGGCCGGATGGTCTGCGGCTGCATTCGCGTTGCTCCCTTGGGTCACCGACGCCGCGGTGATGGGCTGACTGATATACTGCGGGGCGACCGGGCGTGACTTTGACGTGGTGCGCGGTTTTCGGTCTTCGGTTGCACTGCGTTGGGCCCTGCCGTTCGCATTAAGTTAAGCAGTGGCGGAACTGTAGCAACATTCTTCGGCCAAAAACACGACATCTCTCTCATAACGTCGATGACAAAGCTCGCGATTCTCGAATATCCGGATCCCCGGCTGCGCACCAAGGCCGCGGCGATCGACCTCGTCGACGATGCCGTACGCCGGCTGGCCGACGACATGCTGGAGACGATGTACGCCTCCAAGGGCGTCGGTCTCGCCGCGACCCAGGTCGACGTGCACCGCCGGCTGCTGGTCGTCGACGTGAGCGCGGAGCACGATCAACCGGTGGTGCTCATCAATCCGGAGATCCTCACGCGCGAGGCGCCGTCGAATTGCGAGGAGGGCTGCCTGTCGCTGCCCGGCATCTACGCCAACGTGGAACGAGCGCAGAAGATACGCGTGCGGGCGCTCGGCCGGGATGGCCGGCCGTTCGAGATGCAGGCCGAGGGCCTCGCGGCGGTGTGTATCCAGCACGAAATGGACCATCTCGAAGGCCGATTGTTCGTCGACTACCTGTCCGAACTCAAGCGGCAGATGATCCGCCGGCGTCTCGCCAAGGAGCGCAGGCAACGTCCGGCGGGCCGCGAGGACCGATCCCCGGCGCAGGCGAACTGAGCGTCTTGGGCGCCGGGCAATCGCCGCTGCGGCTGGCGTTCGCGGGGACGCCCCGGTTCGCCGTACCCTCGCTCGAGGCGCTGCACGCCGCCGGTCACCGGATCCTCGCGGTCTACACCCAGGCCGACCGGCCCGCGGGGCGGGGCCGGGCGCTGCAGCCGAGCGCGGTGAAGCTGCGCGCGCTCGCGCTCGGTCTGCGGGTCGAGCAACCCACGGGCTTTCGTGACGAAGAGACGATCGAGGGCCTGCGACGACTCGAGGTCGACGCCTTCGTGGTCGTCGCCTATGGCCTGATCCTGCCCGCGGCAGCGCTGGCGATTCCCCGCCTGGGTTGCCTGAACGTCCACGCATCGCTCTTGCCGCGATGGCGCGGCGCCGCGCCGATTCAGCGTGCCATCCTCGCCGGCGATCGCCTCACCGGCGTGTCCATCATGCGCATGGAGGCGGGCCTCGACACCGGCCCCGTGTACGCGCGCGCCGAACGGCCGATCGGCTTCGACGACGCGGGCACGCTCGGCGAGGCGCTCGCGAACCTCGGTGCGGCGAGTCTTTGCGCGACGCTCGGGGAGATTTCCGCCGGTCGCGCGGTCGCGGTCCCGCAGTCCGCCGAGGGCGTGACCTACGCGGCGAAAGTCGACAAGACCGAGGCCGCGATCGACTGGAGCGCCGATGCGGCGAGCATCGAGCGGCAGGTGCGCGCGTTCAATCCCTGGCCCGTGGCCGAGACCCGCTGGCGCGGCGAGCAGCTGCGCATCTGGGGCGCCGCCATTGCGCCCGACGGCGAAGCCGCACGGCCCGAAGATCCCGCGCCCGGTCGCATCCTCGCCGCGGATTCCCGCGGCGTCGAGGTCGCCTGCGGCCGCGGCCGGTTGCGGCTGTTGCGGGTGCAGCGCCCCGGCCGGCGCATCGTCGACGCCGTGCATCTCGGGCGCGCCGATTCGCTGGTCGGAGAGCGGCTCGGTCCGCCATGAACGCGGCGATCGCGGCCCGGTTGCCGGCGGCTCGCGCGGTCGCCGCGCTGCTGGCCGGGCGCGTAAGCCTCGATGCGGCTCTTCGCCAGGCGCTGGCGGGCGTTCGGGGCGCAGAGGCTTCCTCGGTCAAGTCGCTCAGCTTCGGTGCGGTTCGCGGCTACTACCGCCACGAAAAGCTGATCGCGATGCTCGCGCAGCAGCCGGGCCGCCGGCTCGATCCGTTCGTGCGCGCGCTGCTCTCGGTCGCGCTGTTCGAACTCGAGGATCGGCGCTCTCCGGAATACGCCGTCGTCGACGCCGCGGTCGAGGTCGCCAAGGCGGGTCCGGCGCCGCGCGCCGCGGGTCTGGTCAATGCGCTGTTGCGACGCTACCTGCGTGAGCAGGGCGCGCTCATCGAGGCACTCGCGCGAGACCGTGCCGCGTTTCACGCATCGCCGGCCTGGCTCGAGGCCCGACTGCGCGAGGACTGGCCGCAGCGCACCGAGGAGGTGCTGGCCGCCCTCGACACGCAGGCGCCGATGTGGCTGCGCGTGAACGCGCGCCGCGGCGACGCCGCCGCCTACGCGGCCCGGCTGAGAGCCGAGGGAATCGGCTCGACTCCAGAGCCGCGGGTGCCGGGCGCGTTGCGTCTCGACCAGCCCTGCGAGGTCGATCGCCTGCCGGGCTTCGCCGAGGGTCTCGTGTCGGTGCAGGACCTCGGCGCCCAGTGCGCAGGCGCTCTGCTCGCCCTCGCCCCCGGGCTCTCGGTACTCGACGCCTGCGCGGCCCCGGGCGGCAAGACCTCATCGATTGCCGAGCAGGCGCCCGGCCTCGGTCGTCTGGTCGCGGTCGATCTCGACCCCTTCCGTCTCGAGCGGGTGAGGGAGAATCTCGCCCGCGGCGGCCTCGCCGCCGAACTCGTCGCGGCCGATGCGACGGCGCCGGAATCCTGGTGGGACGGGCGGCCGTTCGACCGCATCCTGCTCGATGCGCCCTGCTCCGGTCTCGGCGTGATCCGTCGCCACCCCGACATCCGCCTGCGCCGCACGCCGGCGGATCTCGAACGCATGCCCCGCCAGCAGGCCCGCCTGTTGCACGCGGCCTGGTCGATGCTCGCTCCGGGCGGGCGGCTGGTGTATGCGACCTGCAGCTGGGCCCGGGCCGAGAACCGCCACGTCGTCGAGTCGTTCCTCGCCGCGACCGGCGATGCCGAGGTACTCGATCCGGCGCACGGGCCCCATTGGCCGGAGCTCGGGACGCCGGACGGTCCGGGCCGGCAGATCCTTCCGGGCGAGGCAGGCGCCGACGGCTTCTATTATGCTGTCCTGACCAAGCGATGAACCCGAATCCTGCACGCCATCCACGCGCCTCGCGAGCGGTCCGCCGAGCCGGAATGCCGCTGGCCGCGTTGCTGTGCTTGCTGGGGGCCGCGGTGGCGTTCGCCGACGGCCTCGAGGGCGATTTCGTGGTTCGCAGCGCCGACCTCGCGGTGCGAGAGGGCGTCTACCGGCTCGATGCGAACTTCGACCTGCCGATCGGCGAGGCGGTGCGGCGGGGTCTCGCGGACGGCGTGCCGCTCACGCTTGAAGTCGATTTCTCGCTGAAGCGCGTGCGGCGCTTCCTGCCGGACGCCGACGTCGCCGACCTCGCGCAGCGCTATCAGCTGCAGTACAACGCCGTGAGCGCGCATTACGTGCTGCGCAACGACAACAGCGGACAACAGGAATCCCTGCCGACGCTCGACGCGGCGATCGCCGAGCTGTCCCGGATCCGCGGCCTTCCCGTGCTCGACAAGTCGCTGGTGCCCGCAGGCCCGCGTTACGAGGCGAGCGTTCGCGCCAGGATCGACTACGGCGCCGTGCCGCTCACGCTCAGGATCCTGATGTTCTGGGTCAACGAATGGCACCGCGAGAGCGACTGGTACACGTGGACGCTACGACCGTAGCGCGCCGGTACGGCGCCACCCTGCTCGGCGGCGTGGGCGTCGCCCTCTGGCTCGTCGCACTGCTGCTGCTCGGATCGGCGGCGCAGAACTCCGAGAAATTCGACCGCTGGTTGCCCTGGATCCTGCTGATCAACATCGCCGGCCTGCTGACCTTGTGTGCGATGCTGGTCGGCAAACTGCTCGCACTGGTGCGCGAGTACCGTCGTCATGTGCCCGGTTCGCGGCTGAAGGCGCGCACCGTGGCGGTCTTCAGCGCGCTCGCGGTCGGACCCATTCTGGTGGTGTTCTACTTCGCCCTGCAGTTCATGAACCGCAGCATCGACAGCTGGTTCGAGCTGGAGGTGAGCCAGGGACTGAAGGACACGCGCGATCTGTCGCGGGCCGCCCTCGACGCCAGAGTGCGCGATTTCCAGCAGAACACCGCGGCCGTGGCTCATTCGCTCTCGGGGCTGTCCGATCTCGATCTGATCGCGACGCTCGATCGGGCCCGGCGCGAGAGCACCGCCATGGAGTTCACCGTGGTCGGGCCGAGCCTAAGGATCCTGGCGACGAGTTCCGACCGGCCGCTCGATTCGGTGCCGCTGCCGGCGACCCAGGAGATGATGCTGCAGGTGCGCCGCGGGCGCTCCTACGCGAGCCTGGATACCGACTCCTCGGGCAGTTACGTGATCCGCGCGGCCTCGCCGATCGACACCAACGGAGACCCGGCCTCGCGCGTGCTGATCGCCCTGTATCCGGTGCCGGAGCAGCTCAGCGAGCTCGCCGACACGGTGCAGAGGTCCTATACGCAATATGCCAACCTCGTGCAGCTGCGGCGGCCGCTGAAGACCACGTTCATGTTGATCCTGAGCTTCGTCGTGCTGCTGTCGCTGCTGGCCGCGGTCTATGGCGCCTTCTTCGCCGCGCAGAGGCTGGTGCAGCCGGTGCAGGATCTGATCGCCGGGACCCGCGCGGTCGCGCGCGGCAACTACGACACGCAGCTGCCCTTGCCCTCACGCGACGAGCTGGGATTCCTCGTGACCTCGTTCAACGAGATGACCAAGCGTCTGGCCCGCGCCCGTCTCGAGACCCGCCGCAGCCAGCAAGCGGTCGAAGCCGAGCGGGCCGGCCTCGCCGTGATCCTGGCGCGCCTGTCCACCGGCGTCGTGGCGCTCGAGGCCGATCTCGGCGTGCGCACCGCGAACCAGGCGGCGAGCGCGATCCTCGGGGTCGATCTCGAGGGGGCGACCGGCCGTCCCTTCGACGAAACGATCAGCGATGCGCCGTTCTTCCGCGCCTTTCTGGGCGCGGTGAAGCGTCGCATCGTCGCCGGGGACCGTGACTGGCGCGAGCAGCTCGAGTTGCCCTCGGACGCCGGCAGGCGGGTGCTCATGTGCGCATGCACCCAGTTGCCCAAGGAGATCGGCGATTCCGGGGTGGTGCTGGTGTTCGACGACATCACCACCTTGCTGCAGGCGCAGCGCGACGCGGCCTGGGGAGAAGTGGCGCGCCGGCTCGCCCACGAGATCAAGAATCCCCTCACTCCGATCCAGCTGTCCGCGGAACGCATGCGGCGCAAGTTTCTCGGCAGCATGAACCCGCAGGACGCCCAGGTTCTCGAGCGCGCGACCCACACGATCGTCGCGCAGGTCGATGCGATGAAGCAGATGGTCAACGCGTTCAGCGAATACGCCCGCGCACCCGATCTGCATTTCGCCCGCTTCGACCTGAATCAGCTGGTGACCGAGGTGGTCGAACTCTACCGGGCCCCGGCCTCCCAGGTCGACCTGCGCTTGCGGCTCGACCCGCAGCTTCCCGAGATCACCGCCGACCGCATGCGCATTCGCCAGATCCTCAACAATCTGGTCACCAATTCGCTGGAAGCCCTCGAGGGCCGCGATGCCGGCCGCGTCGAGGTCGAGACCCGGCTCGCGGACGAGGCGGGCAAGGCGGTCGCGGCGATCGTGGTCGCCGACAACGGCCCGGGATTTCAGCGGGACCTGATCGGCACGGTGTTCGATCCCTACGTGACCAGCAAGCCGAAGGGCACCGGACTCGGACTCGCCATCGTCAAGAAGATCGTCGAGGAACACGGCGGTCGCATAGAAGCGGATAATCGGCCCGCGGGCGGAGCCCGGGTCAGGATCATGCTGCCGCTGGGCGAGACCGGCCGCCAGGCCGGTGTGCGTGAACAGCGCAGGGGCGAACAGAGGAGAGAGCGCGTATGACCGCGTCGAGAATCTTGGTGGTCGATGACGAGGCCGACATCCGCGAGTTGTTGCGGGAGATCCTGACCGAGGAAGGCTATGAGGTCGAGGTCGCCTCCGGGGCCGCACAGGCGCGCGCGGCGCGCGCCGCCGGGGTGCAGGATCTCGTGCTGCTCGACATCTGGATGCCGGATACGGATGGTATCTCGTTGCTGCGGGAATGGTCCGAGACCCGCGGCTACGACTGCCCGGTCGTGATGATGTCGGGACACGGCACTGTGGAGACCGCGGTCGAGGCCACTCGCCTCGGCGCCTTCGATTTCGTCGAGAAGCCCCTGTCGCTCACCAAGCTGCTGCGCACCGTCGAGCGCGCTCTGGATGCCGGCCGGCGCAAGCGCATGGCGATGCGCGCCCAGCCTGGCACGCTCGCCGTGCCGATCGGCAAGGGCCGGGCAACCCAGTTGCTGCGCGAGCGCGTCCAGCAGGTCGCACCCAGCGCCTCGGCGGTGTTGTTCGTCGGCGAAGCGGGTTCCGGCCGCGAAGCCTACGCCCGCTACCTGCACAGCCTCAGCGCGCGCGCGGCGCGCCCGTTCACGGTCGTGGTCGCGGCGAGCCTCGCCGCCGATCCGGCGGCGGCGCTGTTCGGCACTTCGACCGAGGGTCGCATCGAGCCCGGTGTGCTGGAACGCGCCGCGGGCGGCACGCTGTACCTGAACGGCATCGAGGATCTGAATGCCGAGGCGCAACGGCTGCTCATGGGCGCGATCGAGCAGCAGGGATACGTACGCGTCGGCGGGGGCGATCGCCTGCCGCTCGATGTGCGCTGGGTGAGTTCGGCGCTGGAGGGGTTCGATCAGCGTCCTGGAGCCGAGCCGTTCCGCCGCGACCTGTTCGCGTACCTGGGTGTGATCACCCTCAAGGTGCCGCCGTTGCGCGATTACGCCGAGGACGTGCCCGATCTGCTGCGCTACTACGTCGATCGTCTGGTCGACGATCAGCATCTGCCGCTGCGTCGCTTCAGCGTCGCCGCACAGAACCGGCTGCGCAACTATCCGTGGCCGGGCAACGTCGGCGAATTGAGAAATCTCGTGCAGCGCGTGTTGATCCTCGGGCACGGTGAGGAGATCGGGCTCGAGGAGGTCGAGCGAGAGCTCGCCGAGAGACGCTCGGCGGACGAACCTCTGGTGAAACAGGACCTGCTCGCGCTTCCGTTGCGCGAGGCGCGCGAACAGTTCGAGCGCGCCTACCTCCAGCAGCAGCTCCTGCTCTGCAACGGCAAAGTGGGTCAGCTCGCCAAGCGGGTCGGTATGGAGCGTACCCACCTGTACCGGAAGCTCCGTGCGCTCGGCGTGGATTTCCGCCAGCTCGGCGAGGACTGAGCCGCGGGTCGCGGGCTTCAGTCGCCGACCCGGATCACCAGAAAATCGACGTTCTCCCGCCGCAGCACGTCGCGCATGTGGTTCAAGGTCTTCAGGTCGGAGACCGGCCCGATGCGGATCCGGTGCCAGGTGTCGTCGTCGACCGTGACCTTCTGCACGGTCGATTCGATGCCCTGCAACGCGAGCTGCGCTCGGACCCGGTCCGCATCGGCAAACCGCTTGTAGGCGCCGGCCTGCAGGACGTAGGTGCCGGGACGGGTTTCCGGCGCCAGCTTGAGGTCCGGTTTGACCTCGCGGGTCTTGGGCGGAACGACCACCTCGAAGCTCGGCAGCATCTTGTAGAAATCGTAGGACTGTTTCGGCGCCGCGGTTGCGCTCGCCACCGAGGCGGCGTGTCCGGCCGCGCCGACTCGGCCGTGCGGCTTGGTACGGGCGCCCGCCGCGGCCGGAGGAGCCGGTGGCGGAGCGCTCGGCCGGCGCTGCACGAAGTGCGCCACGACGGCGACCGCGAGACCGACCGCCAGCCCGATCGCGAGTCCCGCTCCTCCGGACAGTCCGCCCTTGCGGTTCGGCCGCCTGGTCTTGTAGTCCCGGGTCACGCGGCGCCTACATCGTGTCCGGGGCGGAGACGCCGAGCAGTTCGAGGCCGTTGCGGATCACGACCTGTGCGGCGCGCGCGAGCGCGATGCGCGCCTCGCGCAGTTCGGGATCCTCGACCAGGATCTGATGGGCGCTGTAGTTCGTGTGGAAGTCGTTGGCCAGATCCCTGAGGTAGTGGACCAGCAGATGCGGTGCACGCTGCAACGCGGCCTGCTCGACCATCTCCGGATAGGCGTTCAGGCGCTTGATCAGCGCCGCCTCCTGGGGTTCGGTCAGGCGGGCGAGGCCCGACAGGGCCCGTGCCTCGTCGTGTACCAAACCCCGCTCGCGCAACTGGCGCATCAGGCTGGCGACGCGCGCGTGCGCGTACTGGATGTAGTAGACCGGATTGTCGTTGGTGCGCGAGGTGGCCAGCTGCAGATCGAAGTCGAGGTGCTGGTCATTGCTGCGCATCACGTAGAACAGCCTGGCGGCGTCGTTGCCGACCTCCTTGCGCAGGTCGCGCAGCGTCACGAATTCCCCGGAACGCGTCGACATCTGCGCCTTCTCGCCGCCGCGATAGAGCGTGACGAACTGCACCAGCCGCACCTCGAAACATTCCGCCGGGCCGCCGAGAGCGGCGAGCGCCGCGCGCATCCGGGCGATGTAGCCGTGGTGGTCGGCGCCGAGCACGTACAGCAGACGCTGGTAGCCGCGGCCGAGCTTGTTGAAGATGTAGGCGATGTCGGACGCGAAGTAGGTCTTGATGCCGTTCTCGCGTACGACCACGCGGTCCTTCTCGTCGCCGAACTCCGTGCTGCGCAGCCACAGCGCCCCGTCCTTGCGGTAGGCGTGTCCGGACTTCTCCAGCTGGACGAGGGCGCGCTCGATCGAGCCGTCGTCCGCGAGACTGCGCTCCGAGAACCAGCGGTCGAACCGCACGCCGAACTCGCGCAGGTCCTCCTTGATGTCGCCGAGGATGTCCGCCAGCGCGAAATCGAGCACCTGGCGGAAATGCTCGGCGCCGATCAGGGCGCGCGCCCGGGCGATCACGGCGTCGACGTAGACGTCCTTGTCGCCTCCCTGAGCCTCGTCCGGCGGGAGGTCGCGGAACACCTCCGCGGCCGGCCGCCGCAGCGATTCACCGCGTGATCCGCGCAGCGCCTCGGCGATCGCGCGGATGTAATCGCCGCGGTAGCCGTTCGCGGGAAAGGTGAAACTCTCCCCGCAGCACTCGAGATACCGCAGCCAGGTGCTGGCGGCGAGGATCTCCATCTGGCGGCCGGCGTCGTTCACGTAATACTCGCGCGCGACCCGGAATCCCACCGCCTCGAGGAGGTTCGCGAGCGTCGCGCCGTAGGCCGCGTGACGGCCATGGCCCACGTGCAGAGGGCCGGTCGGATTCGCCGAGACGAACTCCACCTGCACGGAGAGATTCCCGCCCAGCGTCGACCGGCCGTAGGCGGTGCCTTCGCGCAGGATCCGGGCGATCTCGGCGCGCATGGCCCCCTCGCGCAGGAAGAAATTGATGAACCCGGCCCCGGCCACTTCGATCTTGGCGATCTGTTCGTGGCCGGGCAGGGCCTCGATCAGCGCGCCGGCCAGCTTGCGCGGGTTCTGCCGGGAAGCCTTTGCGAGGCGCATCGCCAGATTGCTGGCGAAGTCGCCGTGAGCCGGGTCGCGTGCCCGTTCGACTTCGATCGGTTCGCTGCGCGCCGCCGCCGGCACGAGTTCCGGCGGCAATGCCGCGAGCGCCCTTCGCAGCAGATCTTCGATCGTCTTCTTCACGCCCATCCGCTCTTGGTTCTTCGGGGTCCGGCAGTTTACCCGAAACCGCTCAGTCGACCTCCAGCGGATCGACGTCGATCGACCAGCGCAGGCCGGAGGGCGCCTTGGTCGATTCGACCAGCGGCAGCCAGGCGGCGAGGAACCGTTGCAGGGCGGCCCGGTCGTCGGCCTCGATCAGCAGGTGCGCGCGAAAGCGGTCCGCGCGGCGGGCGACCAGCGCGCTCGCCGGACCGAGTATTCGCGGGGCCGGGTGGGCGGGCCCTCGAGCCGCCTCGGCACGGCCGCGCTCGGCGATCGCACGAAGGAATCGATCGAGGCTCGCGGTGTCGCGGGATTCGGCGCGAAGCAGGGCGAGCCGCGAGAACGGCGGCCAGTGAGCTTCGCGCCGCTCGGCGAGCGCGCGCGAGGCGAACGCCTCGTATCCTTCTGCGGTCAGCAACGTGAGCAGCGGGTGCTCGGGGTAGTTCGACTGGATCAGCACCTCGCCGGCCCTTTCCGCCCGTCCGGCACGGCCGGCGACCTGCACGATCGTCTGCGCCAAACGCTCCGCCGCCCGATAGTCGGTCGCGAACAGTCCCTGGTCGGCATCGAGGATCACGACCAGGCTCACGTCCGGGAAATGGTGCCCCTTGGTGAGCATCTGCGTGCCGATCAGGATCCGCGCCTCGCCGCTGTGCACCCGCGCGAGCACCGACTCGACGGCGCCGCGCGCCGCGGCCGTATCACGATCGAGTCTCGCCTGGGTCGCGCCGGGGAAGAGTCTCTCGAGGGTCTCCTCGACCCGCTCCGTGCCTTGTCCGACCGGCCGTAGTGGCTGTGAGCACGACTCGCAGGCGACGATCGTGCGCCGCTGCGCTCCGCAGTGATGACAGCGCAGCGCTCCCTCGCGGCGGTGCAGGGTCAGTCGGGCGTCGCAGTGACGGCAGTTCGCAACCCAGCCGCAGGCCGTGCAGTACAGGCTCGGCGCATAGCCGCGCCGATTCAGGAACACCAGGACCTGGCCGCCCGCGCCGAGGTGGGTCTGCATCGCCGCGAGCGCGGGCTGCGAGAAGCCCTGCTCGACGCCATGCCGGCGCAGATCGATCACCGTCATGCGCGCCGGCCGGGCCATTCCGGCGCGCTCCGGCAAATCGAGCCGGTCGTATCGCCCGCGGGCGGCGTTCTCCAGGGACTCGAGCGAAGGCGTCGCCGAACCGAGGACGATGGGCACGCGGGCGCGTTGCGCCCGCAACACCGCCAGATCGCGCGCCGAATAGCGAAAACCTTCCTGCTGCTTGTACGAGGGATCGTGTTCCTCGTCGACCACGATCATCGCGAGATTGGCGATCGACGCGAACACCGCGGAGCGGGTGCCGATGATCACGCGCGCCTCGCCATTGCGGGCGCGTTGCCAGGCGTCGCGGCGCTCGCGGTCGGCGAGTCCGGAATGCAGGATCGCCGGCTCCGTGTCGAACCGTCGGCGAAAGCGCTCGACCAGCTGTGGCGTCAGCGAGATCTCGGGCACCAGGACCAGCGCCTGGCCGCCACCGGCGATCGCGGTGGCGATCGCCCGCAGATAGACCTCGGTCTTACCGCTGCCGGTCACGCCGTACAAGAGGAAAGCGCGGTATCGCCCCTCTGCGGCCTGGATCGCGGCGACGGCGCGGCCTTGCGCCTCGCCGAGTTCGATCGGCGGGGATCGGACGAGGGGCGCGCTCGGGCCGAGCGGAGCCTCCTGGCCGGACGGCGGCGCCGTGGCGGCTTCGGTCACGCGAATCCAGCCGCAGTCGCGCACGGCGCGCAGCAAGGACGGTGCGAATTGCGGGGCGAGTTCCGCATCGCTCCGCGGACCGTGCACGGCCAGATGGGCGAGCAGCGCCCGGCGGCGTGGTCCGCGCCGGTTCGACGGATCCGCGAGCTGCGCCGCACCGGCTTCCGTCAGTGCCCACAGCTGCGCCGCCGTCGCCGCCGCGGGCCGGCCCTCGCGCAGCCCCGCCGGCAGCGCGGCGGCGAATACCTCGCCGATCGGGTGACGATAGTATTCGGCGGCCCAGCGCAGCAGTTCGAAGGTGACCGGATCGAAGAGCGGCCGGTCGTCGAGAATCCGCTCCACCGCCTTGAGTTTCGCCGGAGCCAGGGCCGATGTGTCGGCGATGCCGACGACGACGCCCACGCGCATGCTGCGGCCGAAAGGGACGCGTACCCGCACTCCGGGTTCGATGCTCGTCGCACGCTCCGCCAAGCCAGGCGCCGGTCCCCGGTAGTCGAAGGTTCGACGCAGGGGTGTATCGAGAGCGACCTTGAGGATCAGCGCTGAAGGGGATGCGTTTTCCACAATGCCTGTGGATAAGTCTGTTGAGAAACCGGGACCAAATGACTTAAGTGCCGATCCTGTTTCGAGTCTGGTCGAATTGGCTGAAAAGTGCACGAAAATCATTAAAAATAATAATAATCATATGGTTACAAGATCCTTCGAAATCTTCGTCGAAATGTCCTTCGGAAGTATTACAGGCGCCGTCATCGGCCGTGTGCGTAATTCGCTGCTTCGGCCGGGAACTCACGCGCAGTCAACCCCTCGGCCGGAGTTGCGTTTATAGCGCTGACGGGTTCGATCCGTCGTTGCATTAAGGACGCACGATGGCGGGTTTTGGTACGCTCACGCTCTCTGCCATGGGCTGGGACGGTCCCGCCAAACCTGGGGAGGCGGCACTGGATCGGACGCGCGAACTCGACAAGTTTCTGGCCGGGATCGAGCGACGCGCATTCCGCATGGCCGAGGTCGCGTTGCGCGACGCCGACGATGCGCTCGATGTCGTCCAGGATGCGATGCTCAAGCTCGTACGACATTATGCGGCGCGACCGGCGGGTGAGTGGCGGCCGCTGTTCTATCGGATCCTCGAGAACGGCATCCGCGACCTGCAGCGGCGACGCACGATCCGTCGTCGGTTCATGGCGTGGCTGCCGGGGCCGGCGCAGGACCCGGACGCAGAGTGCCCCGATCCGATCGAGGCCGCGGCCGATCCGGGACCGGACGTGCTCACGCGGCTGCAGCGCTCGGAGGCGATCGAGCGGCTCGACGATTCGCTGAGCGCGCTGCCGGCGCGCCAGCGCCAGGCGTTCATGCTGCGCAATTTCGAGGGCCTGGACGTGGCGGAAACGGCCCGGGCGATGGGCTGCTCCGAGGGCAGCGTGAAAACCCATTATTCGCGCGCAGTGCACAGCCTGCGCGAGAGTCTCGGCGAGGTCTGGTGATGCAGACGGATCGTCCCACCGATTTGCAGGAGCGTAGCCGGGCGCTGTTCGAGGACAGTGTCGCGGCGGTCGACATGCGGGTGCGATCGCGCCTGACCCGGGCGCGGCACGCGGCGCTCGAGGCCGCGTCCCGGCCGGCCCCGCGACTGCCGATTCCGACCCGTCGGACGCTCGCCGCCGCGGTCACGCTCGCCGGCGCGCTGGCGATCGCGGTTTGGCTCGGCTGGCCGGCCGGCTCGCCTGCCCCGGGTCCGCTCGACGGTCGGGCTCCGGTCGAGGATCTCGACCTGGTCGCCTCGTCCGAACCGGGCAGCGGCGATGCGCTCGACATGATGCGCGAGGACGCCGATTTCTATGCCTGGGCCGCGGCCCAGGCATCGCCTGCGCAACCGACCGCGGATTCCGCCGGATGAGGCCCACATGGAGTCGTACCGGCGCCTGGCTCGCGTGGTCTTCGCTCATCGCCTGTGCGGCGGCAGCCGCGGAGCCGCCGCCTGCCGCGACGCAGGGACCGCCGCCTACGGGTATGGCGCGCCCGACGGCGCCCGCAAAGCAGGACCGTCCGCCGGACGAGGCGCTGATCGAATTCCTGGGTGACGATGATGTACCGGATGCGAAGTGGTGGGCCTTCATGAAGCGCGACTCCAAGCCTGCGCAGCAGACTGCTCCGGCCGCAAAGGACCTGACGCCATGAAGCGAGTGCGCGAATTCGACCGGCTCCTGGCCCGCTTACCGGTGCTCGCGCTCGGCGGGCTGCTCGCGATGAATGGAACCGCGGCGGCGCAGAGCGCGTTCGATCCGACGCCCGCCGCACAGCCGACGCCGCCGGCCGCCGTCAACCCGGCACAGACACGTTCATGGTCATCGCTCTCGCCCGCGCAGCAGCGGTTGCTGCAGGCGTTTCACGGACGTTGGGATTCGCTGCCGCCCGCGCGTCAGCGGGCGCTCGCGCAGGGCAGTGCCCGCTGGCTCGGGATGACGCCGGAGCAGCGGGCCCGAGCTGCGCAGCGATTCCGGCGATGGCGGGCCATGACCCCGCAGCAGCGCGAGCGGATCCGCGAGCGCTGGCGCAACTTCCGCAGCCTGCCGCCGCAACAGCAGCAGCGCATCCGCGAGGCCTACCGGAGATTCCGCCAGATGTCCCCGCAGCAACGGCGCGCGTTGCGGCGTCAGTGGCGGCAGATGACTCCGGCCGAACGGCGCAATGCCCTGCGTTCGTTCCGGCCGATGCGCCCCATGAGGCCGATGCGTCCCATGCGCCCGCGCCGCTGAACCGGCGGCTTGCGCGGGGCGCCCGTCGGCGCGGATCAGCCCGCGGCCTTGACCGCCTGGATCAGCTGGCCGGCCGCGCCCTGCGCATCGCCGTAGAGCATGCGGGTCTGATCGAGCACGAACAGGGCATTGTCGATACCCGAGAATCCCTGTCCCTGGCCGCGCTTGATCACCACCACGTTCTTCGCCTTGTCGGCGTTCAGGATCGGCATCCCGTAGATCGGGCTCTGGCGGTTGTTGCGTGCGTCGGGGTTGACCACGTCGTTCGCGCCGATGATCAGCGCGACGTCGGCCGTTTCGAACTCCGCGTTGATCTCGTCGAGATCTGCGATCAGTTCGTAGGGAACTCCCGCCTCGGCGAGCAGCACGTTCATGTGCCCCGGCATGCGGCCGGCCACGGGGTGGATCGCGAAGCGGACCTGCACGCCGTGCTCGATCAACAGCTGACAGAGTTCCCAGACCTTGTGCTGGGCCTGCGCGACCGCCATGCCGTAGCCCGGCACGACGATCACTTTCTGCGAGAAGGCGAGCATGACGCCGGCATCCGCGGCTTCGATCGCCTTCTGCGTGCCGGTCACGCCCCCCGTGCCGGAAGAGCCGCTTTCGCCGAAGTTGGCGAACAGCACGTTTCCAAGCGAGCGGTTCATCGCCTTCGCCATGAGCTGGGTGAGCAGGGTGCCCGCCGCGCCGACGACGGTACCGGCGATGATCATCGCGGCGTTGTCGAGAACGAATCCCTCGAATCCGACCGCGAGACCGGTCAGGGCGTTGTACAGGGAAATGACCACGGGCATGTCGGCCCCGCCGATCGGCAGGGTCATGGCGATGCCGAGCAACAGCGCCATCACGAAGAACGCGGACACCATCTGCAGCGAATCGTGGGCGGCGACCACGATCGAGGCGCCGAGGACCAGCGTCGCGATCAGGATCGCGAGGTTCACCACCTTCTGGCCCCCGAAGCGCACCGACCGGGTGATCAGCCCCTGGAGCTTGCCGAATGCGATCAGGCTGCCGCTGAAGGAGACGGAACCAATGAAGCCACCGATCAGCGCGATGGTCAGGTGGGTCGCGTTGGGCGCATCGCCGCGGTAGAGTTCGACGGCGGCGATCGCCGCCGCGGCGCCGCCGCCCATGCCGTTGTAGAGGGCGATCATCTGCGGCATGTTGGTCATCGCGACCCGCTTGCCGCTCACCCAGGCGAGCGCACCGCCGACCACCACGGCGCCGATCACCAGCGCGAGGTTCTCGGGCGACGCGCCCATGAACGCGAGCGTCACGACGGTTGCGAGCAACATGCCGACGCCGGCCCAGCGGACCCCGCTCACCGCGGTCAGCGGCGAACTCATGCGCTTCAGGCCGACGATGAACAGCGCCGCCGCGACCAGGTAGCTCAGCTGCAGCAGCGTCTGGGTAGAGAACGTCGCGCCGCTCATGCGCTTTCGCTCTTGCGGCGGCCGGCCTTGACGAACATCTGCAGCATCCTCTCGGTCACCACGTAGCCGCCGACCGCGTTGCCTGCCGCGAGGAACACGCCGGCGACGCCGATCACCCGAGCGAGCGTCGAGTCGGCGCTCGCCAGCGCCACCATCGCGCCGACCAGTACGATGCCGTGGACGAAGTTCGACCCCGACATGAGCGGTGTGTGAAGGATCACCGGCACGCGCGAGATGACCTCGTAACCGGTGAACGCCGCCAGCATGAATATGTAGAGCGCGATGACGCCGTCGATCATGGCCTATTGTCCCTCTACGAGCTTGCGGGTGGCTTCGTGCTTGATCTGTCCGTCGTGGGTGAGAACCGCGCCGGCGAACACCTCGTCGGTCCAGTCGATCTTCAGTTCGCCGTTCGCGAGCGCGGGCTTGAGCAGGTTGAGGAGATTGCGCGAATACATCTCGCTCGCGTGGAAAGGCAGGGTGGCGGGCAGGTTCACCGGACCGACGATCTTCACACCACCGTGTACGACGGTCTCGCCAGCGCGGGTCAGCGCGCAGTTGCCGCCCTGTTCGGCGGCGATGTCGACGATCACCGAGCCAGGCTTCATGCGCGCGACCGCGGCTTCGCCGACGATGCGCGGCGCGGCGCGTCCGGGCACGGCCGCGGTCGTGATGACCACGTCGCTGGCGGCGATCCGGGCGTCGAGCACCGCCTGCTGCCTCGCCTTCTCCTCTTCGGTGAGTTCTCTGGCATAACCGCCCGCGCCGTCGGCCGATACGCCGGTGTCGACGAACTTCGCGCCGAGAGACTTGACCTGGTCGCGGGTGGCGCTGCGCACGTCGTAGGCTTCGACCACCGCGCCGAGCCGCTTCGCAGTCGCGATCGCCTGTAGTCCCGCAACGCCCGCTCCGATCACCAGTACGGTCGCCGGCCTGATGGTTCCGGCCGCGGTGGTGAGCATGGGCATGAACTTCTCGAGCGTGCTGGCGGCGATCAGCACCGCCTTGTAACCCGCGACCGCCGCCTGGGACGAGAGCGCGTCCATGGACTGGGCTCGCGAAATGCGCGGGATCAATTCCATCGAGAAACTGGTGAGCCGCCGGTCGCGCAGCGCCCGGACCAGATCGGCGCGCGCGTACGCCTGCATGTAGCCGACCACGACGGCGCCGGCGCGCAGCGCCGCGACTTCGTCGAGCGTCGGCGGCTGGACCTTGAGGAGCACGTCGGAGCGCGCGAGGATGTCCGCCGGCTGGGCGAACTCGACGTCCTTGTAGGCGGAGTCGGGGAAGTGTGCCGAAACCCCGGCGCCACTCTGCATGACCAGCGTGGCGCCCTGGCTCTTCAGCCTCGATGCCACTTCCGGAATCAGCGCGACCCGGGTCTCCCCCGGGGCGGTCTCGGCGAGAACGCCGATGGTTACGCTCATCTGCTCTTCTCCCTGTGGTGTTGGATTATTGCACAGGACTCGACTATCTTTACCAGTGTATGGAGCCTGCGACAAAAGAGTTGATCGGGCTGGACCACATGCGTGGGGTCGCGCGCCTCGCGGATCCGCATCCCCTGTCGCAACAGATCCTGCGAACCGACGTCTCGGGCATGCCGCTCGAATGGGTCGACTATCGCGAGGCCGCCCGGCTCTACCACACGGGGCAGGTCGCCTATACCTGCGGTACTCCTCTCTACAGCCTCTACGGCGGCACCTCGGCACGCACGGGATTGCGCACGGTGGTGCAGGTGAATTCGATCATCGCGACGCTCGGCCATACCGGCAATCCGGGTAATCTGCGCGGTGCCGCGTACACGCCGCCGCTCAACAATCAGACGCTGTTCCGGCGCGATGCCCATCTGTGCCTGTATTGCGGCCAGCGGTTCGCCTATCAGCTGCTTTCCCGGGATCATGTGACTCCCTTCAGCCGGGGCGGCCGCGACGTCTGGTCGAACGTGGTCACCGCCTGTCGCCGCTGCAACAACGCCAAGGCTTCGCGTACGCCGGAGCAGGCGGGCATGCAACTGTTGGCGGTGCCGTTCACGCCCACCTATGCGGAATACATCTACTTGAAGGGTCGACGCGTGCTCGCCGACCAGATGGAGTACCTGCTCGCGCATTTCCCGCGGTCGAGTCCGCTGCACGAACGCATCCAGCGATTTCCAGCGTGAGCCCGGCCGGCAAGGCCGGCGTCGTCCATCTCGTCGACGCGAGCTACTTCGTCTTCCGCGCGTACCATTCCCTGCCCGCGCACCTGGCCGACGCCGACGGCGAGCCGACGCATGCGCTGTTCGGCTTCGCGTTGTTCCTGCTCGACCTGCTGGATGGCGTGCGTCCCGAGCGCATCGCGGTCGCATTCGACGAGAGTCTCGGCGGCGAGGCCTCCTACCGCAATTCGATCTACCCGGCCTACAAGGCGAACCGCGAGGCCGCGCCTCCCGGCCTTGCGCAGCAGTTCGCCCACTGCCGTGAATTGTGTCGCGTACTCGGGCTCGCCGAATGCGCGAGCGCGCGTTACGAGGCGGACGACCTGATCGGCACGCTCGCCGCCGCGGCCCGCGCGGCGGGCCTGAAGAGCGTGCTGGTGACGCGCGACAAGGATCTCGCCCAACTGGTGCGCGAAGGCGACGTGTTCTGGGATCCGGCGGCGCGCGCCCGCTACGGATACGAGGAGATTGCCGCGCGCTTCGGCGCACTTCCCGAGCGGATGGCCGACTATCTTGCGCTCACCGGCGACCCGGTCGACAACGTTCCGGGGGTTCCGGGCGTCGGGCCGAAGTCCGCCGCGCGCCTGTTCGCCGAGTTCGCCTCGCTCGAGGATCTCTACGGGAACCTGGGCCGGGTCGCGCGGCTGCCCATCCGCGGCGCGGCCCGCCTCGCCCGTTCGCTCGCCGCCCACGAGACGGACGCCTATCTGGCACGCAGCCTGACCTCGATCGTCTGCGACCTGCCCGGCGTCCCGAGCCTCGACGAATTACGGCCGCGCGCGGTGGATCCGGCCATCGGCGCCTTCCTCGAGGAGCGAGGCCTATCGGCCATGCTGCGCGCGCGGGTAGAACGCGTCGCGATGCGCAGGCTCGGCGACTGCGCGTAGAATCGGCTTCGGCGAAGGTCGGCGCGTACGAGGCATTCCGGGAGTCATGGCCGTGTCACAGAAGAGCATTCAATCCGTCCTGCAGGAAGACCGGGTGTTCCCGCCGTCCGCGGAATTCCGTCGGGCCGCCGCCGTCGACGCGGCCGCGCTCGAGGAGATGCACCGCCGCGCCGCCGATGATTACGTGGGATTCTGGGCGGAGCTCGCCAACCGCGAGATCTCCTGGCGCACGCCGTTCTCGGTGCCGCTCGACGATTCCGCCGCGCCGAATTTCCGCTGGTTCACCGACGGCAGCCTGAACGTCTCCTACAACTGCCTGGACGTGCATCTGGTCGAGCGTCCGGACAAGGTCGCGATCGTCTTCGAGGGCGAACCCGGCGACGTGCGCAAGCTCACCTACCGGGAACTGCACGCCGAGGTCTGCCGGTTCGCCAACGCGCTGAAGCTTCATGGCATCGGCAAGGGCGACCGGGTCGTGATCTACATGCCACTGATTCCCGAGGCGGTGATCGCCATGCAGGCCTGCGCCCGCATCGGCGCGCTGCATTCGGTGGTGTTCGGCGGGTTTTCCGCGAATGCGGTCAAGGATCGCATCGAGGACGCGGGCGCGAAGATGGTGATCACGGCGGACGGCGGCTGGCGCGGCGGTCACCGCGTGGAGTTGAAGCGCGCGGTCGACAAGGCGCTCGCGGAAGGCTGCGAGAGCGTGCAGAGCGTGATCGTCTATGCGCGCATCGGCGGGGAGTGCGAGATGCGTGGCGGGCGGGATCACTGGTGGCACGACGTGCTCGCCGGGCAGGGAACGCATTGCGAGCCCGAGTGGGTCGAGTCCGAGCACCCGCTCTTTCTGTTGTACACCTCGGGCTCCACGGGTCGTCCCAAGGGCATACAGCACGCAAGCGCCGGCTACCTGCTCGGTGCCAAGTACACCTCGCGAATCGTGTTCGATCTGAAGGACAGCGACGTCTTCTGGTGCACGGCCGACGTCGGCTGGGTCACGGGCCACACCTACGTCGCCTATGGTCCTCTCGCCTGCGGTGCGACCGTCGTGATGTACGAGGGCGCGCCGGTGTTCCCCGACGGTGGCCGCTTCTGGAGCATCTGCGAAACGCACGGAGTGACCATCTTCTATACGGCGCCGACCGCGATCCGCGCGCTGATGAAGCTGGGCGAGGAGATTCCGCGACGCTACGATCTGTCGAAGCTGCGGCTCTTGGGCAGCGTCGGCGAGCCGATCAATCCCGAGGCCTGGATCTGGTTCCACCGCAACATCGGCCGGGGGCGCTGCCCCATCGTCGACACCTGGTGGCAGACGGAAACGGGCGCGACCATGATGACCCCGGTGCCCGGCGCGATGTCGGCCAAACCGGGTTCCTGCGCGCGGCCCCTGCCGGGGATCTTCGCCGACATCGTCGACGACGAGGGCCGGTCGGTGCGCCGCGCCGACGCGGGTGGCTATCTGGTGATCCGGCGCCCCTGGCCGTCGATGCTGCGCACGATCTGGGGGGACAACGAGCGGTATCTGCGCACCTACTGGGAGAAGTTCCAGGATCGCTTCTACGTGGCCGGAGACTCGGCGCATCGCGATGCGGACGGATATTTCTGGATCATGGGACGGATCGACGACGTGCTGAACGTCGCCGGCCATCGTCTCGGCACGATGGAGATCGAGTCGGCTCTGGTCGCGCATCCCCGGGTTGCCGAGGCCGCAGTGGTCGGGCGTCAGCATGAGATCAAGGGCGAATCGGTGTTCGCGTTCGTCGTGACCAACGGCCCCAAGCCGAGCGGCGCGGCCGCTCAGGCGCTGGTCGACGAGTTGCGCGCCTGGGTCGCGGATCAGTTGAGCCCCATCGCCAAGCCCGACGAGATTCGCCTGACCGAGAACCTGCCGAAGACCCGATCGGGCAAGATCATGCGGCGGCTGTTGCGCTCGATCGCACGCGGCGAGGAGATCACCCAGGACGTCTCGACGCTCGAGAATCCCGCGATCCTCGACCAGCTGCGCGGTGAACCCGAACTCGGCGCCGGCCGGCCGCGGCGTGCAGGAGCCGCACCCAGCGGCAGCGCCCGCAAGGGGAGGCCTGCCGCGAAGAAGCGGCCGGCCGCAACGAAGCGCGCCGCGACGAAGCGCGC
Source organism: Gammaproteobacteria bacterium (assembly GCA_028870275.1). Lineage (GTDB taxonomy): Bacteria > Pseudomonadota > Gammaproteobacteria > Steroidobacterales > Steroidobacteraceae > Bog-1198. Next base: position 21,412 of record JAGWPY010000057.1, read on the forward strand.
CGCAACGAAGCGCGCCGCAACGAAGCGCGCCGCGAGCAAACGGCCGAAGGCGGCGAAGCGCGGCACGAGGAAGTCCGCCGCGAAGAATCGCTCGGCCGTGGCGAAGCGGCGCAAGATGGCATCACGCAAACCGGCCGCCAAGGCGGTCTCCAGACGCAAGCCGGGACGCGCCGCGCGGCGGCCGCGATCGCGGCGATGAGGGCACGGCTATGTACACCTTGATCATCGGCTTGTGTCTGTTCCTCGGCACGCACTCGATCGCGATCGTGGCGCCCGGCCTGCGCGAGCGGCTGGTGGCGCGCCTCGGCGCAGGGGTCTGGAAGGGTCTCTATGGGATCGTGTCGCTGATCGGCTTCGTGCTGCTGGTGCGTGGTTTCGCGGCCGCCCGCCTCGAGCCCTACGTGGTCTACGTGCCCCCGTCCTGGATGAGGCACCTGACCTTCCTGTTCATGCTGCCGGTGTTCCCGTTGTTGCTGGCCGCGTATCTGCCGGGGCGCATTCGTACGGCGACTCGCCACCCCATGCTGGCGGCCGTCAAGTCCTGGGCGTTCGCGCACCTGTTGATGAACGGCCGGCTCGCAGACCTCCTGCTGTTCGGCGGATTCCTGGTGTGGGCCGTCGCCGACCGGATCTCGCTGAAGCGCCGGCGTCAGGCCGCGGTGCCGAGCGCGCCGCCGGGCCGCTGGAACGATGCGATCGCGGTCGTCGCGGGCCTGGCGCTCTACGCCTTGTTCGTCGGTTGGGCGCACCAGCGGCTGTTCGGCGTGTCGCCGCTCGGCTGAAGCGCCGACGGGCCGCGCTCTCCGGGACCGATCCGGCCGCTCAATTGCGCCTCAGGCGCCCCTTGCGGAAATCCGCGATGATCTCGCGGGCGGCGTTGTGGCCGGGGGCGCCGGTCACGCCGCCGCCGGGGTGAGTTCCCGAACCGCACATGTACAGACCGGCGACGGGGGCACGGTAATCCGCGTGGCCGAGCATGGGGCGCGCGGAGAACAACTGGTCGAGGCTCAGGGCGCCGTGGAAGATGTCGCCACCGACGAGACCGAAGGTGCGCTCGAGGTCGAGCGGACTCAAGATCTGCCGGCCGAGCACCGAGGCCTTGAAGTTCGGAGCGTGCGAGTCGACCAGATCGATCATCAGATCGGCGACCTTTTCGCGATGATCGTCCCAGGAGGAGCCGTCGGGCAGGGTCGGGGCGACGTGCTGGCAGAACAGGCTGGCAACGTGTCGGCCGGGAGGCGCCAGGCTGTCGTCCAGCGTCGAAGGAATCAGCATCTCGACGATCGGTCGCTTCGACCAGCCCTGTTCCCGGGCGTCGAGGTAGGCCCGGTCCATATAGGCGAGCGACGGCGCCATGATGATTCCGGCCGTGTGATGCTCGGCCCGGTTGCGCCCGGGCAGGACCGAAAAGTCGGGGAGTTCGGCGAGCGCGACGTTCATGCGGAACGTACCCGAGCCGCAGCGCCAGCGGTCGATGCGCGCGGCAAAATCCGCATCCAGGGCCGAGCGCGGCACCAACGAGCCGAACAGCAGCTTCGGATTCAGGTTCGACACGACGCAGCGCGCACGGATCTCCTCGCCGCGGCCGGTGACCACGCCGACCGCGCGCCCGCCGCGGACCAGCACCTCGCGTACCGTCTCGCCCGTGCGGATCTCAACGCCGCGCCGCTCGGCCGCCCGGGCGATCGCCTGGGTGATCGAACCCATGCCGCCGATGGCGTGACCCCAGGCGCCCTTCCTGCCGTTGACCTCGCCGAACACGTGGTGCAGGAGCACGTATGCCGATCCGGCCGCATAGGGACTCGCGTAGTTGCCGACGATGCCGTCGAAACCGAAGGCCGCCTTGATCGGTGCACTCTCGAACCAGCCGTCGAGGTAATCGCCGGCGGACTTTGCGAACAGATCGAGCAGTTCGCGCCGCAGCGGCAGGTCGAGTTGGCCGATCCTACGGCCGAGGCGCGCCCCGCGCAGCACCTGCGGCAGGGCTGCGAGCCACCCCGTATCGGTCACGTTCGGGGGCGTCTGCAACACCAGATCGCGCAGCACGTCCGCGATCGCATCGAGTCTCTGGCCGTAGGCGTCGAGCCGCTCCGCGTCACGGCGGGAGAACTTCGCGACCTCGCCGGCGGTGCGTCCGGCGCCGACCTTCAGATACCCGTCGTCCGCGAGCGGCAGGAAGTTGGAGATCTCGCGTTCGACCACGCGCAGTCCGTGACCGGCGAGGTCCAGATCGCGGATCACCTTCGGATTGAGCAGGGAGACGGTGTAGGAGGCGACCGAGTTACGAAAGCCCGGATGGAACTCCTCGGTCACGGCCGCGCCGCCGACGACGTCGCGGCGCTCCAACACCAGCACGTCGAGGCCGGCTCCGGCCAGGTACGCCGCGCAGACCAGGCCGTTGTGGCCGCCGCCGACGACGATCGCGTCGAAACGCCTCGGATCATTCATGTATGGTTTCTCGGTTGGGATCGGACGGTGCGGGGTTTGTCGTTCAACAGGTGCACGAACGCGCCGGCGCACAGCGCATCGACCCAATCCTCGCAGATGGCGATCGCCTCTTCGGGCCGGAAGGTGCCGGGGCTCAGCGACAGCTCGATCCACAGGCCGTCGAGCAGCGCGGAGAGCGCGATCGCCGCCGGCCTCAGCCGGAATCGGCGTGCCTCGCCGGATTCGTCGAGCGCCCCGAGCAGGTTCTCCAGAATCGCCCGATAGCGCCGGTAGGTGCGATCGTGCACCGCACGCATCTGCGGGGAATGCAGGATCATGCTCCAGAACACCAGCCAGACGTTGAACACCGATGGAGCGAGCAGATCCGGCCCGAAGGACGCGTTCAGGAACCGGCTGATGCGCTCGCGCGGCGGCGTGTCGCGATCCGCGGCGGCGCGCAGCCGCAGGGTCCGCTGCAGACCGAGCGCCAGCGACTCGTAAGCCGCGGCGATCAGCTCGGACTTCGTACGGAAGTGGTGGTTGATGAGCCCGATCGATACGCCGGCGACCGCGCTGATCCGTCGAATCGAGGCTCCCTCGTGCCCATATCGCTCGAGGCTGCGCAAGGTCGCGGCGATCAGCGCGCCACGCCGTACCGCGGCGGTTTCGCGGTGGAACTTCGGAACGCCGTTGCGGCTCGCCACGCAGTGCGCCCGCGCCGTGGACTCAGACCTGGAAGTCGCGCCGGTACGGTTCCGGCCGCGATTCGGACTCGAACTCGCGCGCGAACCGGTGGCCGGAGTGGACGGCGTGCACGATCGCTCCGGGCGCAAGCGCATCACCGATCCGCGTGACCGAGTGGATGCCGGCGCGCCGCAGATCGGCGTCGCGCTCGATCAGCTGGCGATACAGCGCGTCGTCGGGCGTGCGGACCCCGACCACGACCAGCGAGCGGCAGGGCTGCGTGCGCTTGGCCCCCGTGAACACGTCGGCGATCTCCACTTCGCGGCCATCGAAGCCGCTCACCCTCTGCAGAAGATGAATCCTCACGCCCGCCTTGCCGAGCGCCCGATGCACGAGCGGCAATTCGTTGGTCATGAACGTCCAGGCGGAGGCGCTGCCGGCGGTGGTCGCGTAGTCGACCTGGCAGCCGAGCCGGGCCAGGTGTTCGGCGATCGCACCGCCGAGGTAGTAGTTGTCGAAGTCGAACACCAGCACCGGCCCTTCGGGGATCAGGCCCGCGGCGATGTCGTCCGGGGTGTACACGTCGGGTGCCAGGAATTCTTCGGTCGGGAATTCGGTGCTCGCGTAGAGCATCCGGCTCCAGCGCGAGCCGGTCGCGATCACGATGTGAGGATGGTCCGAGGCGAGCAGGTCCTCGATCCCCATTGCGCTGCCGGGATACAGGCTCACGTTGTCGCGGCTGCGCAGTTGGCCGAGCCGCCAGTCGACCACCCGTCCCCAGGTCGCAAGGCCGGGCAGCCTGGTCTCGAAGCGCAGGCGGCCGCCGAATTCGGCGGCGGCGTCCGCCACGGTCACGCGATAACCGCGTCTCGCGAGCGTCACCGCGCACTCGAGCCCGGCCGGGCCGCCGCCGACGATCAGCACGGAGGCGTCGCTCGCCGCGGGCTCGAAGCGCTCGGGGTGCCAGCCTCTGCGCCATTCCTCACCGATGGTCGGGTTCTGGGTGCAGCGCACCGGCACCCCGTCGTGCCAGCTGGAGATGCAGATGTTGCAGCCGATGCACTCGCGGATCTCGTTCTCCCGGCCCTCGTCGATCTTCCTGGGCAGGAAAGGATCGGCGATCGATGGCCGCGCGCCGCCAATCAGGTCCAGCACCCCGCGGCGGATCTGCGAGACCATGAAATCCGGGGACGTGAACCGTCCAACCCCGACCACCGGTTTGGAGGTGACTTTCTTCACGAACTCGACGATCGGTTCGTGGCTGCCCTCGGGCGCGAAGCGGGACGGCGCGCAGTCGGTCGGGCTCGAATCCATCTTGACGTCGAACAGATCGGTCCAGTCGGAGAGCAGCGCGATCGCCTCGTGCGCCTCGGACTCGGCGTGTTTGCCCGGCTTCGCGCGCAACTCCTCGAGACTGATGCGCAAGGCGACGGCGCAGCGGTCGCCGACCGCGTCGCGGGTCACCGCGAGCATCTCGCGCACCAGGCGCGTGCGGTTCTCGATCGTGCCTCCGTATTCATCGTGCCGGCGGTTGTATTCCGGCAGCAGGAATTCGTAGGGTAGATAGCCCATGCCGGCATAGACGTAGACGATGTCGAAGCCCGCCTCGCGGGCCCGGCGCGCACCAGCCGCCTGCCAGTCGAGCAGGGCGCGGATGTCGGCCCGGTCCATGACGCGGGGCCGCTGGTTGCCCATGAATCCGAGATGCGTCGACATCCAGGGAAGCCCGGAAGGCGACAGGGGCGGCAGGCGGCTGGTGCGGTTCATGGTGATCGCGCCGCCGTGCCAGAGTTCGACGCCCGCGAGCGACCCGTGGCGATGCACGGCATCGGTCATCAGCGCATGCGCGCGCACGTCGCTCGCGTCCCACAGAGAGGCGAACGGCAGCGGCGAATCGTCCGAGCTCGGATGGATCGATACCGCGCCCGTGCACACGACACCCCAGCCTCCTTCGGCCTTGGTCTCGCGAAAACTCGCTCGCACATGCGGCAGGTCGTTGGTCATGCCGCTCGCGTGTGGCACCTGATAGAAGCGGTTCGGTGCGGTGACCGGGCCGATGCGGATCGGCTCGAAGAGCACGTCGAAGCGCGGATTGCGCGCCATGTGGACCTCGCGGCGTCAGTTCTTCGGCGGCCGACACCCGGCCGGCCGCTGCCGCCGAAGCGTAATTGATCGATCGTACAGGAGCAAGGCGGCCGGGTTCAGAGCAGTGCGGCGCGCAGTACCGCGCCGATCCTCGCAAGTTCGGCGCCCATGCGCAGCGGTTCGCTGAGCTCGACCTGCACGCCCATGCCGGTCGCGCCCCGGTTACAGACGTTGTCCGCCCTGGCAGCCGGAAACCGATGACCGTCGGTGCGCGCCGGGAATCCGCGGATGCGCAGGATCCTGGCGAAGCGATCGCGCAGCCGGCGATCGCGGCCGCCGAGATAGACTTGCGGGTCCGTGCCGGCGCAGCCGTGTATCGCGACGACCGTGCTGCAGCCGGCAATGAGCTGCAGGCATCGCGGCTCGTCGAACAGGTGGCTGGTCAGGTGCAGGGCGTGATAGTTGTGCCGCGGCCGGAGTCCCTCGAGCAGATAGAGGTTCAGGTCCTCGCCTGCGACCGCGCGCGCGATCTCCGAGGTGCCGTTTTCGATGCCTCCGCCGTGCGGGGCGATCACCGCGATCCTGCACCCCGTCCGCTGCCGGACGTGGATCCGGAAGTCGACGCCCAATCTCTGGGCACGCGCGAGGTCCGCGTACCCGCGATACGAGCGTGCGTCCGGCAGGTCGCGTGCGATCCGGCTCCGTATAATCCCCGTCAATGTGCCCATTGCGCCCTCGAACTCCGTGAAGACTGCCACGAAACCGCGCATCGAAGCGAACCCGGCGAGGTCGACTCAGTTCGCCTGGCGTCTCGTGCCGCCGCTCCTCAGCACCGGGTCGATCATGCTCGGCGCCGGGTTGCTCGGCTCCCTGCTGCCGCTGCGCTACTCGGCGATGGGCCTGTCGGCCGGTACGATCGGACTGCTCGCGACGGCCGAGGCGCTCGGCTTCGTCTGCGGATGCGTGTATGCGCACCGGGTCATCGCGCCGGTCGGGCTGGAGCGCGCCTATGCGACCTTCGCGAGCCTCAAATGCGTGGCGATCCTCGGGCTCTATTTCGCCGAATCCGCGCCAAGCATCGCCGCACTCAGGTTCGTGATCGGAGCGAACGCCGCCGGACTCGCCGTCGTAGTCGAGAGCTGGCTGAACGCGCTGGCCCCCAACGAACAGCGGGGTCGGGTATTGACCGCGTACGTCTTCGTCTACGGACTGTTCTTCGGCGCAGGTCAGCTGCTCGGCCGCAACCTCGACGTGCGCGGGCCGAGTTTCCTGTTCGTCGCCGGCATCGTGACGACTCTGGCGCTCGTGCCCATGGTCGCGATCGACGTGCGCGCCCCGGAACTGCCGCAGCGCATGCGGCTGCAGATCGGCAAGGCGCTCCGCACTTCCCCGGTCAGTGTGTGCGCCTGTGTGCTCAATGGTCTGATCCTGACGGCGTTCACGACCGTAGGTCCGCTGTTCGGCCAGAGGATCGGCTTCGACCAGCGCCACATCGTCGTGCTGCTCGCCTGCGTGTCGTTCGGCAGCCTGTTCCTGCAGTGGCCGATCGGGCACCTGTCGGACCGGATCGACCGCCTCTACGCCCTGATCGGCATCGGGGCCGCCGTGCTCGCCGTGGCCCTGGCCCTGGTCGGGGTGACCCGGCAAACGCCGTTCCTGCTGCTCGCGGCACTGTTCGCAATCTTCGGCGGGCTGGCCGAGAGTCTCTACGCGGTCGGGGTGGCGCACGCCAATGATCGGGCGCCGTCGAGCGATTACGTCGCTCTGTCTTCGACGCTGCTGTTCCTGTGGGCGATCGGCGCCGCAATCGGGCCGACGACCGGCACACTGGCGATCCAGCTGACACGGCCAGGGGCCTTCTTCGTCTACGTCGCCTTGTTGACCGGCGTGTTCACCTCGTTCGCGCTCTGGCGCCTGACGCGCCGCCGGCGCGAACCGGTGGTCGAGAGCCGCGAGGAATTCCTCACGTATCCGCAGACTTCGCCGGAGATCTACGCCTGGATTCCGTATCACCGCGAGGAGACTGGCGGGAAGCACTCAGCCGGTGCAGAGCAGGAACCCCCGGCCTGATGGGGCGGGGGCGTACGCTGGCCCCCGCCCCTGCGATGCGCGGATCCGTCAGGCGGCGGCGAGCGGCCGGTAGTCGAGCGCCAGGGCGCGCGCGACCGCCTCGTGGGTGATCCGGCCGGCGTGCACGTTCAGACCCATGGCGAGGCCCCGATCGCGCGCGAGCGCGTCGCGCCAGCCCGCATCCGCGAGCGCCTTCACGTAGGGCAGGGTCGCGTTGGTGAGTGCGAACGTCGAGGTTCTCGGCACGGCGCCCGGCATGTTCGTGACGCAGTAGTGGATCACACCGTGTTCCACGAACGTAGGCTCGGCGTGCGTGGTCGGCCGGCTCGTCTCGAAGCACCCGCCCTGGTCGATCGCGATGTCGACCATCACGGCGCCGGGCTTCATCGACTTGACCATCGCCCGGCTGACGAGCTTGGGTGCCGCGGCTCCGGCGATCAGAACCGCGCCGATCACCAGGTCGGCGTCCTTGACGAGTTCCTCGATGGCGTGAGCGGTCGAGTAGGCGGTCTTCAGCTGATTGCCGAAAGTCGTCGACAGCTCGCGCAGCCGCTTGACCGAACGGTCGACGACGGTCACGTCGGCGCGCAGACCCACGGCCATCTCGGCCGCATGGGTTCCTGAGACGCCGCCGCCGAGGATCACTACCTTGGCCGGAGCGACCCCCGGGACGCCGCCGAGCAGCACGCCGAAGCCGCCATTGGCCTTCTGCAGGCAGGTCGCGCCGACCTGCACCGACATGCGTCCGGCTACCTCGCTCATCGGTGTGAGCAGGGGGAGCGATCCGTCGCTTGCGGTCACGGTCTCGTAGGCGATCGCGGTGGCACCGGATTTCATCAGCGCGAGCGCCTGTTCGCGATCGGCCGCGAGGTGAAGATAGGTGAACAGCGTCTGGCCCTCGCGCAGCATTGCGCACTCCGGCAACTGCGGCTCCTTCACCTTGACCACCAGCTCGGCGAAAGAGAACACCTGGGCCGCGTCGGCCGCGATGCGGGCGCCCGCCGCGAGGTACTGCGCGTCATCGACCCCGATGCCGGTGCCGGCGCCGGTCTGGACCAGCACCTCGTGGCCGGCGCGCACCAGCTCTGCGACGCCTGCGGGTACGAGGCCGACCCGGTATTCGTGAACCTTGATCTCTTTCGGTACGCCGATCTTCATGATTGCCTGCACTCCCCGGGGCATGGAAAAAAATGGCCGGTTGTTGCGACCAATTTAAAGACGGGCAACGGCGGAAGTGCCGCGATTCGCGCACATTTTCGTCCTCGTTCGGCATAATATGTCGCGCAATGACGAATTCGAGACATTTTCTGTCGTCACCGGGGCCTGCCCGCCGATGAAGCTCGACCGCTACGACCGCGCGATCGTCCACGCGCTCCAGCTCGATGGACGGATCACCAACAGCCGGCTCGCCGAGGCGGTCAATCTGTCCGAGTCCGCGTGTCTGCGCCGCGTGCGGGCCCTCGAGGATGCGGGCCTCATCGAAGGGTATGCGGCGGTGCTCAACCAGCAGCGGGCGGGCTGCCCGGTCAACGTCTTCGTGGCGATCACGCTCGAGCGCCAGGAACAGGCGCACCTGCATGCTTTCGAGGAGGCGGTGCGCCGCGTGCCCGAGGTGATGGAGTGCTATCTGATGTCGGGGGAATATGACTATCTGCTGCGCGTCGTGCTCGCCGACACCGCCGATTTCGAACGTCTGCACAGCCAGCACCTGACGCGGCTGCCGAACGTGGCCCGCGTGCATTCCTCGTTCGCCCTGCGCACGGTGCAGAAGTCGCGCGAACTGCCGGTGCGGTGATCGCCGGCGAAGTCGCGGTCGCCGCCCAGGACGAGACCGCGTGCGCCGATCCTCTGCGCGCTCAGTCGCGCAGCCGTTCGCGCAACTCTCTGGCGATCAGGCGGCGCCACATCCGCTGCTGCCGGTCGGTCGGCTCCCCGAGACCGAGGCGTTCGAGGTAAGGCTCGAAGCGCGCGGGTACGCGCCCCGAGGCCACCGCGGCGACGGCAGCCGCGATCCTGCCGCGAAGGGTGCCGGAGCGCCGCGCGAGCGCCTCGAGCGCGCCCGACAGGACGATTTCCTCGCGCGTCAGATCGGTGCCGAACGGGAAGTCCGAGAACAGTCCGCGGGCCCTCGACAGCGCGAACTGTTGCTCGAGCGCCCGAGGCGTGTTGCCGCGGTGCCGGTCGGGTATGCGATAGTCCCGGGGAATCTTGCCGGCGGCGCGCGCCTCGCGCAGCAGCGCGTCCTGAAAACGCGAATCGGCGATGTTCAGCATCGCGGCGACGACCTCCTGGTCGGACAGTCCACGCAGGTCCGCGACCCCATACTCGGTGACCACCAGATCGCGCAGATGCCGTGGGATGGTCGTATGTCCGTAGTTCCAGAGGATGTTCGAGCTGACCTCGCCGCGGTGCTCGCGGGTGCTGCGCACCGCGATGATCGACCGGGCTCCGGGTAGCGCGTGGGCCATCGCGACGAAGTTGTATTGGCCGCCGACGCCGCTCACGACGCGGCCATCCGCCAGTCCGTCGGAGACGACCGCGCCGAGGAGCGTGGCCATCATGCCGGTATTGATGAAGCGTCCGTGCGTGCGCTGGGCGATTCGCAGCGCGCGGTCCTCGCCTTCCAGCTGATTGGTGAATCCCACTCCGCACATGCAGAAATCCCGGCGCTCGGTCTCCGGCAGGTCGCGTAGCGCCGCGTAGAACGCCCGCGATCCCAGGAAGAACCCGGCATGCAGCAATCGTCCGCCGCGCAGGCGTCGGCCGGTACAGGAGGCGAGCATCATCTCGGTGCAGCGTGCGTCGTCGAGCCGGGCCGCGATCGCCCGGCCGTCGACGCCGATCACATGACCGTCGGCGTAGCGCACCTCGCTGCGGAACACGCCGACGCGCTGCAGAGCGGAGAACTGATCCGCCGTCAGCGGGCTGGAGAGGCCGGTGGTCGAGAGCGCGCGCAGGAAGCGCCCATCGATCGTCTCGTCGAGCGCGCCGGCGGCGAGCAGCGACTGGATGTGCGGCTCGTCGTAGACGCGGCGCCTCAGGATTCCCGATCGGTACAGCTCCAGGAAGCCCTCGACGAACATCTCGGTACAGGCGTACAGGCCTTTTTCGAAGGGAGCGTCCCCGCCGATCTCCGCGGGCGTCCCTGCGAAGCGCTGGGGCGAGCGCAACAGCCGGTGGATCTCGCGAAATTCCCCGTTCTGCTGATGGCGCAGCTGCAGGGCGTAGACGATCGCGTCGCCGATCCCGCCGATGCCGAGCTGCAGGGTGCCGCCGTCGCGGACCAGCCTCGCCGCGTGCAGCCCAATGGAGAATTCGGCGGTCGTGAGCCGCGGATTCGGCGGCGAATAAAGATCGCTCTCCCAGCGGGGATGATCGATCACGAAGTCGAAGGTCTCGGCCGGCACGGCGGCTGGGCCGAACATGAAGGGCATCTGCCGGCTCACCTGACCGACGACGACCACGTCGCGGCCGGCGCGACGCGCCCCTTCCAGTCCCGAGAGCAGATCGAGCGTGACGTCCGGATTCGAGCCCAGGCTGTATTCGCTCGCGCCCGCCACGGCACGCTTCGCGATCAGCTGACCGATCACGTTGACGCCGCGCTCGGCGAGGTCACGGGCGACGTGGGTGTAGTTGCTGCTGACGTAGTGCCTCTGTGCATGGGTCGAATCGAGGAAGGCACCGGGATCGAGGAAGAATTCGACGATTTGCACGTTCGGCGGAACGCACCCGGCGTGCAGATCGGCGACGTAGTCGAGCGGCAGGAAATCGCCGAACACCCGCTCAACCAGCGGCTTTAGGAAACGGCGCTCGAGTTCTCCGCGCGGACGGGGCGTCGACAGGGACAGCGCCGTGAAGATGGTCAGTCGAATCGCCGGATCGCGGCGGGCGCGGCGATAGAGTTCGTTCGTCAGCGCGTGGGGCTTGCCTATGCCGAGCGGCAAGGCGACGGTGACCTGCGGCCCGACGCGACCCAGGATCGCCTCGACGCATTCGGCGACGTCGTCGAACGGTCGCGGCGGACGGTCCATCTCAATGCTGCGGCACGAGCACCAGGGAGAAATCGATTCGCACGTCGTTGCCCACCCATTCGGTGCTCTTCCAGTCCCCCTGGCCGACGCCGAAATCCAGGCGCTCGAGCTTCGCCGAGCCGGTCAGCGTCGCACCGCCCTGCGTGGTGAGAAACCGGAACGTGATCGGCACGGGGCGCGAGACGCCTCGCAGGGTGAGCATGCCGGTCGCCGCGAAACCGCCGGCCGTCCGGGTGAAGCCGCTCGTGACATAGTGAGCCGTGGGCCAGCGGGCGACGTCGAACAGGTCGGATCCGCGGATCGTCGTATCGCGGTCGTGGTCCTTGGAGTCGACCGAGGCGAGATCGATCACCACGTCGAAGCGGGAGTGCGGCAGATCGTCGGGCGAAAAGACGATTGCGGCCCGAAATCGGCGGAATTCGGCCGTGAATGGCGCGCCTGCCTGCGTGCCGGTGAAATCCAGGTGGCTGTCCGCCGCGACCGCGCTGAATTGACGCGCGGGCGCCGCCATGCAGGGCGCCAACGCGGTCGCAAACGCGACGAGCGTCGCGGCGAGGGGCGATTTCCAGGTCGTCATCGCGGGCTCCTTGGCTTGACGCGCGGCAGCATGCGCAGCAATACGTCGTCCTTGTCCAGAAAGTGGTGCTTCAGCGCCGCGAGCACGTGCAGCACGGCGAGAATCAGCAAGGCGGTGCCGAGTCCGTGGTGGATCCGGCGCAGCGCGCCGAACGCGGACTCGTTCGGGCCGATCAGATTCGGCCAGGTGAACAGACCGAACCAGCTCACCGAGTAGTTCTTCGCGGACGACATCAGCCAGCCGCTCAGCGGCATCGCGAACAACAGCGCGTAGAGGCTGGCGTGCATCGCCCGCGCGGCGCCGCGCACGGTCCTGCCGGCGGTCGCCGGCAGGGGCGGGGCCGGGTGGAATACCCGCCATCCGAGGCGCAAGACGGCGAGCGCGAGGATGGTCATGCCGAAGCTCTTGTGCCGCGCGAGCAGTCCGAGCTTCTCCATTCCGAGAGGTAGTCGGGCGGCCCATTTGGCGAGCACGAACTGCAGCACGATCAGAGCAGCGATGGTCCAGTGCAGCAGCTGTGCGACCGCTCCGTAACGACGCGCCGCGTTCGCAGTTGGCATAAGACTCCTTCACGCGCCAAACTGGCGCGCCCCTGACGCAAGTCTAGCAAGTTGGTGAACCATGCTGCGCCCGAAGGCTGGTGTGATCGCCGCGCTCGCGGCGTGCCTGATCGCGTGCTACCCGCAGGCGCGCCCTGGCCGGGCGCGGATCCCGATCCGGGTGAAACAACCGCTCGGCTCGCATCATGCGGGGAGCCGGATCGTCGGGTACCGGATCGATCCAGCTCGCTCGTGGCTGCGGGTGCTCGTCTACCGGGCCGGGCCGCTGGCGAACCTCGGTCACGACCACGTGGTGAGCAACCGCGCCCTGCGCGGCTGGCTGCGTCTCGGCGAGTCCTGGACGCAATCGAGCTTCGTGATCGAAGTTCCGGTCGGGGACTTCGTGGTCGACGACGAGGCGGAGCGGCAGGCGCTGGGGGGGGTGTTCGCGGCTGCGGTCGCGCCGGCGGACAGGCGAGGAACGCGTGCCCACATGCTGGGGCCGTTCCAGCTCGATGCCGCCCATCATCCGCTGATCCGCCTACGGTCACTGGCGATCTTCGCGCCATCGCCACGGCCGGCCGCGCGTGTCGAGGTGCGGGTCGCCGGACACCGCGCCGTGCTCGATCTACCGTTCACGGCGAGCGCCTTCGCGTTCTCGAACCCGCCGGCCGGCATCGTTGCGAGGACCGCCTTCGAGCTGCGCCAGACGCGACTCGGGATCACGCCCTATCAGGTGATGCTCGGTGCCCTGCGGGTACGGGATCGAGTCGAAGTGCAGATGAGTCTCTACGCGGTACGTTCAGGCTCCGCCGAGAACTAGGATCGGCGTGCCCTCCGGGGCCGTGAAGCTCAGACATTCGGCCGCGCCGCCGGCCCTGCGGGCGACGCCGCGGATGCCCGCCGCGGTCAGTGCAGACCCGGTCGCCGCGAGGTCGTCGACCTCGAACAGCAGAGTCGGCCGCGCGAGTTCCGCTTCGCTGTACAGACCGAGGTCGAGCGTGTCGCTGGTACAGCCGACGTGTCGACCCAGTCCCCCCTCCTCGTCGAGTCCGACGAAACCGATCGCTTCCCAGTGGGACTTGGATTGCGCCGCGTCGGCGGCCGGCAGGGCCACTTCGCGGAAATCGCCGCAGAGCGAGCGGTTCGTCCGCGTTCCGGTCGAGGGCGAGAACGTGCGTGCCTCGACGAATCGCAGTGAGTTGCCACCCGGATCCCGCCAGCGCAGCTCGTTGAACACGTCCGGCCCGAGGCGCCGAACGTCGAAGGAGGCAACCAGTCGTTCGAGTCCCTCGAGATGGCGCAGCAGGTCGGGCCGCACGAAGGTCAGCGTCGGCTCGAGGTCTGCGCACTGATGCAGGCCGATGCTGATGCGCCCGTCGGTCGCGACCGCATACGGGTGAGGCCAGGCCTCGCCCACCTCGGCGAACGAGAAGCCGAGTTTCCGATAGAACGCCAGCGACTCACGCACGTCGCTGGTCGGCAGCGACATCTCCAGGAACCGGCCCCACGTGGTGGGGCCGGTGCTCGAGGGCAGGGATTCGGGTGACCGCGGGATCAGCTGATCCCGCCGACACAGACGTACTTGATCTCGGTGAAGTCGAGGATGCCGTACTTGGAGCCTTCCCTGCCGGTACCGGATTCCTTCACACCACCGAACGGCGCGACCTCGGTCGAGATCAAGCCCGTGTTCAGTCCGACGATACCGTACTCGAGGGCCTCTGAGACCCGCCAGCTGCGGGCCAGGTCCCGCGTGAACATGTAGGCCGCGAGACCGAACTCGGTGTCGTTCGCCATCGCGACGGCCTCGGCCTCGGTGCGGAACCGGAACAGCGGCGCGACCGGTCCGAAGGTCTCCTCGCGGGCGACCGCCATCGCCGGCGTCACGTCGGCGAGAATGGTGGGCTCGTAGAACGTTCCGCCCAGGGAATGGCGCCGGCCACCCGCGACGACGCGCGCGCCCTTGGCGACGGCATCGGCGACGTGCTCCTCCACTTTGGCCAGGGCCTTCGCGTCGATCAAGGGGCCCTGATCGGTCGCTCCGGCGAGTCCGTCGCCGACCTTGAGGGTGCCGACCGCGGCAGCGAGCCGCCTCGCGAACTCCTCGTAGACCCCGTCCTGGACCAGCAGCCGATTCGCGCACACGCAGGTCTGGCCGGTGTTTCGGTACTTGCTGGTGATCGCCCCCTGCACGGCGGCGTCGAGGTCCGCGTCGTCGAACACGATGAAAGGCGCGTTGCCGCCGAGTTCCATGGAGACTTTTTTCAGCGTACCGGCGCACTGCGCCACCAGTTTCTTGCCGATTTCCGTGGAACCGGTGAAGGTGAGCTTGCGGACCAGCGGGTTGCTGGTCATTTCAGCGCCGATCCGGGTCGCCGATCCGGTCACGACGCTGAATACGCCCGCGGGAATGCCGGCCCGGTCGGCGAGCTCCGCCAGCGCGAGCGCGGAGAACGGCGTTTGCGTGGCCGGCTTGCATACGAAGGTGCAGCCCGCCGCGAGTGCGGGCCCCGCCTTGCGCGTGATCATGGCGGCGGGGAAGTTCCACGGCGTGATCGCCGCGACCACGCCGACCGGCTGGCGCAGCACCAGGATCCTCTTGTCCGGCTGATGCGTCGGGATCACGTCCCCGTAGACGCGCTTGCCTTCCTCGGCGAACCATTCGATGAACGAGGCCGCATAGGCGATCTCGCCCTTCGCCTCGGCGAGTGGCTTGCCCTGTTCCGCGGTCATCAGCACCGCGAGATCTTCCTGATGAGCGAGGATCAGCTCGAACCAGCGACGCAGCAGCGAGGCGCGGTCCTTGGCCGTGCGCGCCGACCAGGGGCGGAAGGCCTTCGATGCCGCCTCGATCGCCCGGCGCGTCTCGTCCGTGCCGAGATCAGGCACTGCGCCCAAGGTCTCGCCGGTCGCCGGATTGCGCACCGGCAGCTGGCCACCCCCGTCGGCGGTTATCCAGCGGCCATCGACGTAACAGGCTTGGCGAAGCAGGTTCTGGTCTCGAAGCTTGATCATCACAGGTCCCATCCTCGAAATTGTTTCAGCCGACGTGCTCGTGCAGGAACTCGAGACTGCGCGACAGCGCGAGCTCGGCGCTCGCCGGTTCATAGCTGGATCGATCGGTGCAGTTGAAGCCGTGGTCCGCCTTGTACAGGTGGAATATGCCGGCCGGATTCGCCGCCTTGACCTGTTCGACCTGCGCCATCGGAATGTGCGCGTCCAGTTCGCCGTAGTGGAACATCACGGGGCAATGCGGTCTTTCGCCGAGATGCTGGGCATTGCCGCCACCGTAATAGGACACCGCCGCCGCGACCGGCAGCCGCGCGGCGGCGAGGTAGGCCATCGTGCCGCCCCAGCAGAAGCCGACCACTGCGACCTTGCCGGCCGAGGCGACCCGCTCCACCGCGGCGCGCAGATCCAGCATGACCAGTTCGTTCTGGGTCTTCTGCATGTAACCGAAGCCCTTCTGGACATCGGTGTAGGGCACGTCCACGCCGCGCTCGATGCGATCGAACAGCGCCGGCGCGATGGCCAGGAACCCGGCCGCGGCATATTGATCGGCCACCGCGCGGATGTGGCGTGTGACGCCGAAGATCTCCTGGATCACGACGATCCCCCCGCGCGGCTTGCCCTTGGGCTCCTGCAGATACGCGGACAGTCGGTGTCCGTCGCTTGCGGTAATTTCGATCGCGCTTCCCATGATTTACCCTGCTGCGGAAGTGGGGCGGCAGAGGATACCGCGTTCGTCGAGCGGCCCTCAAGGCGGATGCCGGCTCAGCGCTCGAGGATCGCGGTGACGCCCATTCCCCCCGCCGTGCAGATCGAGATCAGGCCTCGTCGGGCGCCCGAGGTGTCGAGGAGCTTGGCGAGCGTGGCGAGAATTCTCGCGCCGGTCGCGGCGAACGGGTGCCCGATCGCGATGCTGCCGCCCTTGACGTTCAACCTGCCGGGATCGATGGATCCGAGGATTCCGTCGAGTCCGAGACGCTCCCTGCAGAACGTCGGGTCGGACCACGCCCGCAGCGTGCACAGCACCTGGGCGGCGAAGGCCTCGTGTATCTCGTAGTAATCGAAGTCCCGCAGGGTGAGACCGGCATCCGCGAGCATGCGCGGGACGGCATAGGCCGGCGCCATGAGCAAGCCCTCGCGCCGATCGACGAAATCGACCGCGGCCACCTTGGCGTAGGTCAGATGCGCGAGCACCGGCAGTCCACGTTGTCGCGCCCAGTCCTCCGAGGCGAGCAGCACGGCCGATGCGCCGTCAGTCATCGGCGTGGAATTCCCGGCGGTGAGCGTGCCCGCGCCGCTGCGGTCGAACGCGCAGGGGAGCCGCGCGAGCTTCTCGAGGCTGGTATCGGCCCGAATATTGTCGTCCGCCGCGAGTCCCTGAAACGGGTGCACCAGGTCGCCGTAGAAGCCGTCCCGATAAGCGGCGAGCGCATTGCGGTGGCTGGCGAGCGCGAGCCGGTCCTGCTCCTCCCGGGTCACGCCCCAGGTCCTCGCCATCAGCTCGGTGCTTTGTCCCATCGACAGACCGGTGCGCGGCTCGCTGACCGCCGGCAACACCGGTTTGAAGTGCCGCGGGCGCAGGCCGAACCACGGCGCGATGCGCGCCGCGACGCTCTTCGCGCGGTAGCTGCGCATGAGCAACTGCCGGAATTCGCCGGGGAAGGTCACCGGTGGATCGCTCACGGTGTCGACGCCCGCAGCGATGCCCGCCTCGATCTGGCCGAGCGCGATGCGGTTGCCGATCTGGATGGCGGCCTCGAGGCTGGTGCCGCAGGCGCGTTGCAGATCCACGGCCGGCGTTTCCCGGGAAAGTCCGCAGCCCAGGGTCGATTCGCGTGCGAGATTCCATTGGCTCGAGTGCTTCGTGACCGCACCGGCGGCGACTTCGCCGAGACGTTCACCCGTCAGCGCGAACCGCTCGACCAGCGCGCGAAGCACGGCGGTGAGCATCTCCTGGTTGCCGAGTTCGGCGTATGCGCCGTGGCCACGCGCGAACGGGATCCGCAGGCCGCCGACCACAGCCACCCTGCGGACTCTTTCACCGACCAGCATGCGCGATTCTCCCGGCGGACAATTTCCCGGATTATGAACCTTCCGTCGCCTTGCGGCGCGAGCGCGCGCTGCGGCGAACTCGCCGGCTCATCCAGGGTCTGAAACGCGCATGCAACCTCGCCGCGGCATCCTCGGTCTCCTCGTTCTGGCGCTCGCTTGCGCGATCGGCCCGGCTCGCGCCTCGCCCGCCGGGCCGGCGCCGTCGCTCGCCGTGGAGGCGATCGATGCGGGGCGCGGCGCCGCCGTCAGCGCCGCGATCCGCGTGCGGGCACCGCCCGATGCGCTCTGGCGCGTGCTGACGAGCTGCGCCGAGGCCCTGCGCGTCGTGCCGCGCCTGCGGGCCTGCGTGGTGCAACGCTCGGCTGCGGATGGCTCGTGGCAGCAGATTCGCGAGGTCGTGGGTTGGTCTTGGTACCTGCCGCAGGTAAGCTACGTGGTACGGGCCGATTATCGCGCACACACGAGCATCGAGTTCGCGCAGATCTCCGGCGACCTCGCCCTGTTGAGGGGCCGGTGGCTTTTGCAGCGCGACGGCAGCGAGACGGTCGCGCATTATTCGTTCGAGGTGGTTCCACGGTTCTGGGTTCCCGGGTGGTTGCTCCGTCTGGAGCTGCGCCGGGATCTGCCGCGAATGCTGCAGGCGCTGCGCGAGCGGGCCGAATCGGCATCCTCCGGCGAGGGCGAGGAGCGAGGCGCCGCGGCCGGCCGGGGACGGTGATCCGTGCCGGCGCCTCCTGGCGGGCGAGCCAAGGACAACGAAGAGGGGATGGACAACGTGGTCGACAGGCAGTACGAGCGAAGAATCGCCGGGTTGATCAACTCCGGTGCACGCGGCGTATTGCGGGGCGGGCGCAAGGGCGTCGAGAAGGAGTCGCTGCGCGTGACGCCCGAGGGCCGGCTGGTGCAGACGCCACATCCCGCCGGTCTCGGCGCGGCTCTGACCAGCCCCAATATCACCACCGATTTCTCCGAGGCCCTGATCGAACTGGTCACCCCGCCGTTCGCGCAGACCTGGGAGTTGCTGCAGTACCTCTGCGACCTGCATCAGTTCGTCTATCGCCATCTCGGTGAGGAGATGCTCTGGGCGACCAGCATGCCGTGCGCGATCGGCTCGGACGAGGAGATACCGCTTGCCCGCTACGGTTCCTCGAACATCGGTCGTCTGAAGACGATCTATCGTCACGGGCTGGGACTTCGATACGGCCGCATGATGCAGGCGATCTCCGGGGTGCACTTCAATTACTCGTTCCCGGAGCCGCTCTGGGAGGTGCTCGCCGCGGTCGAACGATCGACCGCGGCAAAACGCGCCTTCACCTCCGAACGGTATTTCACGGTGCTGCGAAATTACCGACGCTTCGGCTGGCTGGTGTTGTACCTGTTCGGCACCTCGCCGGCCGTGCCCGAGGGGTTCCTGGCGGGCCGCGAGCACGATCTGCAGCGCTTCGACGCCGACACGCTCTACGATCCGTTCGCGACCTCGCTGCGCATGAGCGATATCGGCTACCGAAACAAGAATCAGGCGGGCGTCAACGTCTCGGTGAACTCTCTCCAGGAGTACGTGCGGGATCTGAACCGGGCGATCGAAACGCCGTTTCCGCCCTACGAGAAGCTCGGCGTGAAGGTCGACGGCGAATACCGTCAGCTGAGCGCGAACATCCTGCAGGTCGGCAACGAATACTACAGTTTCATCAGGCCCAAGCGCGTGGCGCGCTCGGGCGAGCGCCCCACCCGCGCGCTCGAGCGCGGCGGAGTCGAGTACCTCGAGGTGCGGGCGCTCGACGTGAGCGCCTTCGATCCCGTGGGCGTCAATCAGGTGAAATTGCGTTTCCTCGAGGCTTTCCTCGCGCTCTGCCTGCTGCGCGAGAGCCCGCCGATCGGCCGCGACGAGCAGCAGGCCTTCGATCGCAACCACGTGACGGTCGCGCGCCGGGGCCGCAGCCCCGGACTGCGTCTGTATTGCGACGGCCGCGATCGGCCGATGTCCGAGTGGGCACGGGAACTGCTCGAGGACATGCAGGCGGTGTGCGAGTTGCTCGACGAGGGCGAGCCTTCGCGCCCCTATGGATCGGCCCTCGAGCGCCAGCGCGAGAAGGTGGAGGACCCCGCGCTCACGCCATCCGCGCGGATGATCGCTGAGATGCGTGAGGCCGGTGAGGGCTATTTCTCGCTCGCGCGGCGTATGTCGCAGGTCCACAAGGACTATTTTCTCGGGCTCTACCCGCCGAACGAGAGTCGTCTCGGCGAGTTCGCCGCCGAGGCCGAGGAGTCGCGCCGCGAGCAGGGGCGGATCGAGGCGGCCGACCGGGAGGATTTCGACACGTTCCTCGCACGCTATCTCAAGGGATAGCCGGCCTCGCGGCCGCCGACCGGACACGCTCCCGCGCGGCGCGGGTGCCCCGGCAACCGTGCCGCAGTTCACGTTTTCGGCGCCTGGTGCGCCGGATCGTCGGAAACGTGCGGTCGATTCCCTGGAGGAGGAGCGCGCGGGCGCCGTAGATTGCGCTCATGAACGTCCCGACCGCTCCATCGGAGGATCTGCCGGATCTGCCGCACGCCCGGCAGTTGAAGGTCGGCTTCGACTGGCTGTCCTTCGATCCCGTGCTGGAGAGCGAGTTCCGACGTACGCGCCTGGAGGAGTCGCTCGGCTACATCCGCGCGAATCTGCTGCTCGGCGTCGTCATCACGCTCGCGTTCGCCGCGATGGATGCGATCGTGCTCGGCCATACGCTCGACCGGATCCCGGCGCGCATCGAGATCCTGGTATCCGAGCCGCTGCTGCTGTGCGTGCTCGCCGCGACCTTTGCGCAGAACCGCCAGCGCTTCTACCCGCCGGTCGCGATGGCGGCACTCGGGTTGTGCGGCCTCAGTCAGGCGGCGCTCCAGGTGATCGCCTCGCTGAGCGGCACGGCGCTGCAGTTCCCCAGCATGATCTGGACGGCGATGTTCGCCTATTTCATGGCCGGCCTGGTCTTCTATCAGGCGCTCGCGGTCAATCTCCTCGTGTTGGTCGCGTATCTCGCCGCCGGGACGGCCACGCAGCTCGGCGCGGTCGCCTTCAGTTACGAGGCCCTTGCGCTGGTCACGGTCAACCTGATCGGCGCCTCGGTCGTCTACATGCACGAGAAGACCAGCCGTACCCGGTTCCTGGAGGCCGGTCTGCTGCGCGAGATGGTGGCCCGCGACGGGCTCACCGGCATCCAGAACCGGCGGATGTTCGACCAGCACATACGGCGCGTCTGGAACCAGGCCACGCGCGACGCGCAACGGATCGCGGTGCTGCTCGTGGACATCGACTGCTTCAAGGACTACAACGACCGCTACGGCCATCAGGCAGGCGACGAGTGCCTGCGCGCCGTGGCCTCCACCCTGAGCCGCTCGGCGCGCCGGCCACTCGATTTCACGGCTCGTTATGGCGGCGAGGAATTTGCGATCGTGCTCTACGAGGCGAGCCGTGAATACGTCGCGGAGGTGCTCACGCGGATCCAGCGCTCGATCGCCGATCTGAACATCGCGCACGAGGCCTCGACCGTGACGAGCCGCCTGACGGTGAGCATCGGCGCCGCGTTCATCCTGCCGACCACGAACCGCACTCCCGAAGGCCTGATCCAGCTCGCCGACGAGGCGCTCTACTCGGCCAAGGGACAGGGGCGTAACCGCGTGGTCGTCATGGAAGCCGAGTATCACAACCTGCAGACGGGCCGATTCGAGAAGCGACGCAACCAGCGCGCCGGCTGAACGTCCTCGTCCCCGGGTCGTTCAGCGGTAGATGGCGATCTGCGGATCCCCGCCCGCGACCACGGAGCCGCGGAACATCCCCTCGGAAGTGAATGCCGTGACGACGCGGCCGCCGCGGTCGATGGCGATCACGCCGCCTTCGGCCCGCATACCGCCGAGCTCGACCGTGACGACCCCGTGGACCGCATCATCGAGGCTCTGGCCGGCCAGGCGCATGCGCGCGCCGATCTCGTGGGCGACCGCCGCGCGGATGAAGGACTCGCCATGGCCGGTCGCCGAGACCGCGCAGGAACGATCGTCGGCGTAGGTGCCCGCGCCGATGATCGGCGAGTCGCCGATGCGTCCCCAGCGCTTGCCGGTCATGCCGCCCGTCGAGGTCGCCGCGGCCAGATGTCCGGCCGAATCGAGCGCCACCGCGCCCACCGTGCCCACGTGCGAGATCGTGAGCGGCGAGACTCGCGGATCGCCAGCGCGGATCCGCTCGAGTTGCCGCCAGCGTTCCTCGGTCCGGAAATGCTCGTTGGGCACCAGGGCGATGCCCTGGACGAGCGCGAATTCCTCGGCGCCTTCGCCGCTCAGCATCACGTAGTCGGAGTGCTCCATCACGGTGCGCGCCAGGACGACGGGGTTGCGCACGTGGCGCACGCCGCAAACCGCGCCGGCACGCCGGCCGGCACCCTCCATGATCGCCGCGTCGAGTTCGTTGCGGCCCTCCCAGGTGAACACGGCGCCGCGGCCGGCGTTGAACAGCGGATCCTCCTCGAGGAGCACGACCGCACGCTCCACCGCGTCGAGACTCGAGCCACCGCCGGCGAGGATCGCCCGGCCGGCTTCGAGCGCGGCGGCGAGCCCGGCGCGATAGCTCCGCTCCCGCCCGGCATCGAGCTCGGCGCGCGGCAAGGTGCCTGCGCCTCCATGGATCGCAATGCCGAACATGTGGCCTCCCGTGCGCGCCGGTCGGAATACGGCGCGGTTAAGGCTATCATCATCCCGACATGAACTCCCCGACGCCGCTTCGTCCGATACGCAGCCTCCTGATCGCCAACCGCGGAGAGATCGCCATTCGCGTGATGCGGGCGGCCTCGGAGCTCGGCATCCGCACGATCGCGATCTACTCGCAGGAGGACCGATTCTCGCTGCATCGGACCAAGGCCGATGAGAGCTATCTGGTCGGCGAAGGCAAGGGTCCCGTCGAGGCGTACCTCGACGTCGAGGACATCGTGCGCATCGCCCGCGAAGCGGACGCCGACGCGGTGCATCCGGGATACGGATTCCTGTCGGAGAGTCCGGAATTCGCCGAAGCCTGCGAAGCCGCGGGCCTGATCTTCGTCGGACCTCAGCCACAGACCATGCGCCGCCTGGGCAACAAGGTCGAGGCGCGCCTGCTCGCCGAGAGCGCCGGCGTTCCCGTGATGCCGGCCACGCCACCGCTGCCGGCCGACGAGGCCGAGGTGCTGAGGCTCGCGCGTGAGGTCGGTTTCCCGGTGATGCTGAAGGCGAGCTGGGGCGGCGGCGGTCGCGGCATGCGGGTGGTCGAGTCGGAAGAAGTGCTGCTCCAGGCCGTGGCCGCGGCGCGGCGTGAAGCGAAAGCCGCGTTCGGCAAGGACGAGGTCTACCTCGAGAAGCTGGTCCGCCACGCACGGCACGTCGAGGTGCAGATCCTCGGCGATCACCATGGAAATCTGGTGCACCTCTTCGAGCGCGATTGCACGGTCCAGCGGCGCAATCAGAAGGTCGTGGAACGCGCCCCGGCCGCGTTCCTGTCCGAGGCGCAGCGCCGTTCGCTCTGCGAGGCGGCACTCGCCATCGGCCGCGCGGTCGCGTACCGAGCCGCCGGTACGGTCGAATTCCTGCAGGACGCCGACACGGGACGCTTCTATTTCATCGAGGTGAACCCCCGCATCCAGGTCGAGCACACGGTCACCGAATGCGTCACCGGCATCGATCTGGTCAAGGCGCAGATCCGCGTCTCGGCCGGCGCCGTGATCGGCACGCCGGAGAGCGGCGTGCCGCCCCAGGCCGACATTCGCGTGAACGCGCACGCGCTGCAGTGCCGGGTCACGACCGAGGACGCGGAAAACAACTTCGTTCCCGACTATGGCCGGATCACGGCCTATCGCAGCCCCGCCGGATTCGGCATCCGGCTCGACGCGGGTACGGCCTATTCCGGCGCGATCATCACGCGCTACTACGACTCGCTGCTCGTGAAGGTGACGGCCTGGGCGCCCACGCCTGAGGAGACGATTGCGCGCATGCACCGCGCGCTCTGGGAATTCCGCATTCGCGGCGTGGTGACCAACCTGCGCTTCCTCGACCAGTTGATCACCCATGCGAACTTCGCGAAGGCCGAATACACCACCCGGTTCATCGACGAGACGCCAGAATTGCTGCGCATTCCGCGCAAGCGTGACCGGGCGACCCGGCTGCTCGGTTTCATCGGCGACGTGATCGTCAACGGCAACCCGGAAGTCAAGGGCCGCGCAGCGCCGCGCCAGGCGGTGGTTGCGAAGCTGCCGCGTTCGGCCCCGCCGGAGCCCTTGCCGGGCACCAAGCAGAAACTCGATCAACTCGGCCCGTCCGGATTCGCCCGGTGGATGCTCGCCGAGAAGCGGGTCCTGCTCACGGACACGAGCATGCGCGATGCCCACCAGTCGTTGCTCGCGACCCGGCTGCGCACCCGCGACATGACCGCCATCGCACCGTGGTACGCGGGTCTCCTACCCGGCCTCTTTTCGATGGAGTGCTGGGGCGGAGCGACCTTCGACGTCTCGATGCGCTTCCTGCGCGAGGACCCCTGGGCGCGGCTGCGCACGCTGCGCGAACGCATGCCCAACCTGCTGCTGCAGATGCTGCTGCGTTCGGCGAACGCGGTCGGGTACACGAACTATCCCGACAACGTCGTGCGCTATTTCGTCGAGCGGGCGGCCGCGGCCGGAATCGACCTGTTCCGGGTGTTCGACTGTCTCAACTGGACGGCGAACATGCGGGTGGCGATCGAGGCGGTGCTGGCGACCGGGCGGCTGTGCGAGGGAGCGATCTGTTACACCGGCAACCTGTCGAATCCCAGGCAGACGAAGTACGACCTGCGCTATTACCTCGGGCTCGCCCGCGACCTGAAAGACATGGGCGCCCACATCATCGGCATCAAGGACATGGCGGGCCTGTGCCAGCCGCACGCGGCCACGGTCCTGGTACGCGCTCTCAAGGAGGAGATCGGGCTGCCGGTGCACTTCCATACGCACGACACCAGCGGCATCGCCGCGGCGAGCGTGCTCGCGGCGATCGACGCGGGCGCGGACGCGGTCGACGGAGCGATCGATTCGCTCTCCGGTCTGACGTCGCAACCGAACCTCGGATCGATCGTCGAAGCTCTGCGCTACGGGCCTCGCGACACGGGTCTCGATCCCGACCGGCTGCGGGTCATTTCCGGGTATTGGGAGCAGGTCCGTCGCGGCTACGTGGCGTTCGAAAGCGACGTGCGCGCCGGAGCGTCCGAGGTCTACGTCCACGGCATGCCCGGCGGGCAGTACACGAACCTGCGCGAACAGGCGCGCTCGCTCGGCATCGAAGACCACCGCTGGCACGAGGTGGCGCACGCCTACGCAGAGGTCAACGATCTGTTCGGCGACATCGTCAAGGTGACGCCCACCTCGAAGGTCGTCGGCGACATGGCGATCATGATGGTGTCGAGCGGCCTGGATCGCGCCGCAATTCTCGATCCGGCGACCGAAGTCGCCTTCCCCGAGTCCGTCGTGCAGCTGTTTCGCGGCGATCTCGGTCAGCCCATCGGCGGGTTTCCGCCGCAGTTGCAGCGCAAGGTGTTGCAGGGCGCCGAACCCTTGCGCGGGCGGCCGGGCGAGTTCCTGCCGAGCGCCGACCTCGGTGCCGAGCGTGCCGCCGCGCAGCAGAAGGTCGGCCGAGCGATCGACGACGACGAATTCGCGTCCTATCTGATGTACCCGAAGGTGTTCATCGACTACGCCGCGGATCTCGCCCGCTTCGGCGACGTCAGCGCGCTTCCGACCGCGGTGTTCTTCTACGGCATGCAGAGCGGCGAGGAGATCAGCGTCGATCTCGAGCGCGGCAAGACCCTGATCGTGCGCTACGTGACCACCAGCGATCCGCACGAAGACGGAACCCGGACGGTGTTCTTCGAATTGAACGGTCAACCTCGGCCGGTGCGCGTCGCGGACCGCAGCCAGGTCGCGATCCGCCCGCCCCAGCGCAAGGCGAACGCGGACGATCCGGCACAGGTGGGGGCGCCGATGCCCGGTACCGTGTCGACGGTCGCGGTGCGGGTCGGCCAGGCGATTCGTCGCGGCGACGTGCTGGTGACGCTCGAGGCGATGAAGATGGAGGCGGCGGTCCGTGCCGAGCGCGACGGCACCGTCGCGGAAGTGCTCGTGCGTCCCGGTCAGGCCGTCGATACCAAGGACCTGCTGGTCGTGTTCGGCTGAACCGTACCTAGGCGAGGCAGTCCTTGAGTTCGCGATGGCGATCCTGGGCCCGCGCCGGATCGATCCGCGCCCGTGAGGCGATCAGTTTGCGGGCGGCCATGTAATCCTTCGAGTCGTCCACGGACTCGAGCACGATCAGTTCTCGGTCCCTGAGGTAGAGCACGCTGAACGCGCCGGAGTCCGGTTCGCCGCGCACGACCACCCGGTCGTGTCCCGCGGAGAGGCCCACGATCAGCAGCTTGTGCTGGTACTGGTCCGACCAGAACCAGGGGACGCGGTCGTGGATGACGTCCTTGCCGACCATGTTCGATGCCGCCACCTTGGCCTGTTCGAAGGCATTGTCGACCGATTCGAGGCGCAGCCGTCGCCCGTAGTGCGGCGACGGGTGGTTGGTGCAGTCGCCGGCGGCGAACACCGAAGGATCGGAGGTCCGGCAACGTTCATCGACCAGTATTCCGTCTTCGACCGCGAGTCCCGAGGCGAGCGCGAGGTCGACCACCGGCGTCGCGCCGATGCCGACGATCACGATATCGGCATCGTGCCGGCTGCCGTCGGCGCAGATCACGCGCTCGACGCGATCACGGCCCTCGATGGCCGCCACGCGGGCGCCGCAGTCGATGCGCACGCCGTGCGCGCGGTGCGCACGTTCGAAGTACGCCGACACCGCTGGAGCGACCACCCGGTTCATGACCCGGTCGGCCATCTCCAGTACGGTGGCCGAAAGGCCGAGATGCCTGCAGGTCGCCGCGGTCTCGAGGCCGATATACCCACCGCCGACGATCACCACGCGGGCGTCCGGTGAGAAGCGCGCGCGGATCGCGGCGGCATCGGCGGCGGACCGGAGCACGTGCACCCCGGGGAGCTGGGCTCCCGGGCA
Organism: Gammaproteobacteria bacterium; assembly: GCA_028870275.1. Lineage (GTDB taxonomy): Bacteria > Pseudomonadota > Gammaproteobacteria > Steroidobacterales > Steroidobacteraceae > Bog-1198. The sequence goes on from JAGWPY010000057.1 coordinate 47,955, forward strand.
GGCGAGCCGGCGCGGGGCGGCGCCGAGCGCGAGGAGAGCGCGGTCGTAGCGTATTCGCTCGCCGCCATCGAGTTCGGCGACCCGCGCCGCGCAGTCGAGCCGCAGTACGCGCGTGCCGAGCCGCAGGTCGACCCGATGTTCCTCGTAGAATGCGCGGTGACGGAAGGGTAGCCGGTCGTCGCTCATTTCCCCGGCGAGATATTTCTTCGACAGCGGCGGACGCTGGTAGGGCAGCTCCTGCTCTTCGCCGACGAGTACCAGGCGCCCGTCGAAGCCCTCGCGCCGCAAGCTGTCGACCGCCTGAGAGCCGGATTGCCCGCCGCCGATGATCAGAAAAGTCTCGTTCATGGATTCGACCACGTTGCGACCGGAGGAAACCCTCGAGACCCGTCGTTGAGGGCCGTCGTGCACCAAGCCGGGGCGTGGCCGGCCAGTGCCCCGGTCGCGAAATCATAATAGTATTCCCGCACCGACCCAAAATATTCCTCGGAGAACGGGATGAAACTGATCACTGCCATCATCAAACCCTTCAAGCTGGACGACGTGCGCGCCGCGCTGTCCGAGATCGGCGTCTCCGGAATGACCGTGACCGAGGTGAAGGGGTTCGGGCGCCAGCGCGGGCACACCGAGCTGTACCGGGGTGCGGAATACGTGGTCGACTTCGTTCCGAAGACCCGCATCGAGGTCGCCGTGCAGAACGAAATCGTCGATCAGGTCATGGAGGCGATCGTGGGCGCGGCACGCACCGGCAAGGTCGGCGACGGCAAGATCTTCGTGACCGAGCTGCAGCGCGTGGTTCGCATCCGCACGGGCGAAAGCGACAACGCCGCGCTGTAGGCATGACGCGCCCGATCGGCGCGTCGTCGGCCGGCCAATCCCGCGTGACCGTGGCGGCTGCATGAAAATCTCGTCTGGCCTGCGCTGCCTCGTTCTCTGCGTGATCGCCGGATGGCCGCCGGTCGCCGCGCAGGCGGCGAGTTTCACCGATCAGCAGAAGACCAGCATCGCCGAGCCACGCCCGCCGGGGTTGCCGAGCGACGCCGAACTGGAGGCGGCCGGCGCGGTCGTCGGCCGCATCGAGATCGAGACGCACAACATCTTCGATCTGTCCGATCCGCGTGAGGACGTGCCGCTGTTCCGTCTGGCGAACCGGCTGCACATGCGTACCCGCAAATCGGCGATCGCCGCGCAACTGCTGTTCTCCACGGGGCAGAAGTACGATGCGCGTCTGCTCGCCGAGACCGAGCGCAACCTGCGCGGGCTCGCCTATGTCTACGACGCCCATGTCGTGCCGGTCCGCTATCACGACGGCAAGGTCGACGTGCGGGTGATCACCAAGGACGTCTGGACGCTCGATCCCGGCGTCTCCTACAGCCGAACCGGGGGCGCCAACAACTCGAGTTTCGAGATCTCCGATTCGAACTTCCTCGGCCGCGGAAAGGCGATCGAGTTCTCCCATGGGCGCGACGTGGATCGAACCAGCAATACGGTCGACTGGGCCGATCCGAACGTGATGGGCTCGCGCTGGACGGATGCGTTCGCCTACGCCGATTCGAGCGACGGGCGACGGCGTGCGGCGCAGTTCGTCCGACCGTTCTACTCGCTGGAGAGCCGCTGGAGCGCGACGATGAGCGCGCAGACCTATCAACGCGTGGTGTCGCGCTACGCCTACGGCAAGATTGCCGACCAGTTCGAGGACTCCGAGCACAGCTACGAGCTGAGCGGAGGCCTGTCTTCGGGACTTCGCGATGGATGGACCCGCCGCTGGCTGGCGGGCCTGCGCTACGACCGCAGTCTGTTCCTCGCCGATCCGGGCAGCTCGCTGCCGGCGGCGCAACTGCCCGCGAGCCGCAGGCTCGCCTACCCGTTCGTCGGGTTCGATTTCCTGCAGGACGACTACCGCAAGACGGCCGACCTCAATCAGATCGGTCGCACCGAGGATCTCAACTTCGGCACCGAGGTGGCGGCGGAGGCCGGCTACTCGGGCGGCGCGACGCCGCGCGCCATCCTGGTCGACGGCCGCGTGAGCACGGGCTTGCGGTTCGACGAGCACCAGGCGATGTTCCTCGCCGGAGACTTCGCTTCGCGCATCGAGCGGGGCAGTGCGCGCAACCTGATCGCGGACGCCAGCGCCCGCTACTACTGGCGCTGGCGTCGCGACTGGGTGCTTTATTCCAGCCTGTCGGGCACCGCCACGCACGCGCTCGATGCCGATGCGCAGTTGACGATCGGCGGAGACAACGGCATGCGGGGCTATCCGCTGCGCTACGAGGCGGGCAGCGCCATCGGCCTGTGGACGCTCGAGCAGCGCTTCTATACCAACTGGTATCCGTTCCGGCTGGTGCGGGTCGGCGGCGCGGTGTTCGCCGACGTCGGCCGTGCCTGGGGAAGCGCGGTGGTCGGCGGCGAGCGGCCGGGCACGCTGGAGGACGTGGGCTTCGGGCTACGCCTGGGCAACACCCGCTCCGGACTCGGCAACGTCCTGCACGTCGATCTCGCCTTCCCGCTGAACGCTCCGACGGGGGTCAGCCGCGTGCAGATCCTGGTGCAGACGATGCAGAGCTTCTGACCGCAAAGGGCCGCACCGCGTTTCAGTCTCCGCCGTGCTTTCGGCGTCGGGCGATCAGCCATAGAAAGCCGAAACCGACCGAGAAGTTGAGCACCCACCAGCCGAATTGGCGCACGCCGCCGTTGTTCTCAGCGCCGCTCGCGGCTTGCGGGCGACGCATGATGCCATCGAGCCTCTCGCTCCGGCCCGCCACCGTGACCTCGAACGCGATCGCGGTCGGCCCCGGCAGGGCGAGCTCCGGGGAGTCGAGCCGATAGCCGCCGTCGACGCTCGCGATGGCGCTCATCGTACGACCCCGGAAGGTGGCGCCGACCACCGCATCCGCCACGGGCGCGTTGTCGAGCCGCCGGCTCAGATGCAGATCGAGGACTTCCCCGTTCAATACTCCGACCAGACGATAGGTCGCCGAGCGCGCTTCGATGCGCGCCTCGGGAGGGCTGGGGGATCCCGCCGCGAATGCCATCAGCCGGGGCAGAACGCTCGCGAGGAGCGCCGCCGCCGCGAGTCGGCGCCGGCGCCGGGCGGCAGGTCCGCTCATCTCACCACGTGCATGCGCGGGTTGGTTCGCGAAATTCCCAGCGCGCCGCTGCGCACGACTTCGACGACTTCGCCGAATGCGGCCAGGGTCGCGATGAACTCGCCGATCTCGTCTCCGGTGCCGGCGAGTTCGGCCACGAAGCTGGAGGGATCGACGGTCAGCACCTTGCCGCCGCTGCGCCGCACGGTTTCGGCGACCGATTCAGCCTGGCTCGCCGGGAGCAGCAGCTTGATCAGCACGAGTTCGCGCGCGAGATGGTCGCCGCTCGTCATGTCCTCGACCGTGACCACGTCGACCAGCTTCTGCAGCTGGGCGTTGATCTGCGCGATCACGGAGTCGGATCCGGTGGTGACGAGGGTCAGGCGCGACACGGTCGGGTCGTTGGTCGGCGCGACCGACAGCGATTCGATGTTGTAGCCGCGGCTCGAAATCAGACCCGTGACGCGGGTGAGGGCACCGGCTTCGTTTTGCAGGTGGATGGCGATCAGGTGGCGCATGTCGCCGGTTAGGATAAAGGAGGCGAGCACTTGGGCGCCAGGGCGATAGCTGCTAGGCTCTGAAGGGTGAAAGAACGTCACGAATTGCAGGCGGCTGCGCCGCATCCGCGGGCCGGCGAGACGATGACCGGGGCCGAGATGATCGTCCAGGTGCTCGTCGACGAGGGTGTCGATACCGTCTTCGGGTACAGCGGCGGCGCGATCCTGCCGATCTACGATGCGGTTTTCCTCCACAACGAGGCGAGCGGCGGCTCGATGCCGCTGATCGTTCCGGCGAACGAGCAGGGCGCCGGATTCATGGCCGCGGGCTATGCACGCGCGAGCGGCCGCGTGGGCGTCGCGCTGGTGACCTCGGGCCCGGGTGCGACCAATACCGTCACGCCGGTGCGCGACTCGATGGCCGATAGCGTGCCGATCGTCGTGATCTGCGGCCAGGTGCCGACCAGTGCGATCGGCACCGACGCATTCCAGGAGGCGCCTGTGCCGAGCATCATGGGCGCGGTCGCGAAACACGTCTTCCTGGTCACCGATCCGACGCGCCTCGAGGCGACGGTGCGGACCGCCTTCGAGATCGCCCGCACCGGGCGTCCCGGACCGGTCGTGCTGGATATCCCCAAGGACGTGCAGAACTGGCGGGGCACCTTCAACGGGTCTGGTCGATTGCCGGTTCCCGGCTACCGGCAACGGATGCACCGGATCGGCGCGAATCATCTGGGCGAGAGTGCCTGCGACCGATTGCTCGCCGCGCTCGCCGCCGCCGAACGGCCGCTGATCTACGCGGGCGGCGGAGTGATCAACGGTGAAGCGTCCGAGGCGCTGCGCGCGCTGGTGCGAGAACTGGGCATTCCGGTGGTGACCACACTGATGGGCATCGGCGCCGTCGATACCCAGGACACCCTGTCGATGCGCATGCTGGGCATGCACGGCGCGGCGTTCGCGAACTATGCGGTCGAGGATTGCGACCTGTTGATCGCAATCGGTGCGCGCTTCGACGATCGAGTCGCGGGCCATCCGGCCAGGTTCGCCGGCAACGCGAAGTTCATTGCGCATTTCGACATCGATGCCTCCGAGATCAACAAGGTCAAACCCGTCGACTGGAGTCACGTGGGGCTGCTCGCCGACGCGCTCACGACCGTGCTCGAACGGGCCCGCAGCCGCGGTTTCAGCAAGGACTGGCAGTCCTGGCGCCGTCATTGCGAAGAGCTGCGGACGAAACATGCCATGAACTACGATCGCTCCAGCGAGCTCATCCAGCCGCATTACGTGATCGAGGAGATCAACCGCCTGACCCGCGGCGAGGCGGTGATCTGCACCGGGGTCGGACAGCACCAGATGTGGGCCGCGCAGTATTTCGATTTTCGCAGTCCGCGCCTCTGGCTCACCTCCGGCAGCATGGGCACGATGGGATTCGGGCTGCCCGCCGCGATCGGCGCGCAATTCGCCGAGCCCGGCCGGCTGGTGATCGATCTCGACGGCGATGCGAGCATCCGCATGAACATCGGCGAACTCGAGACCGTCACCACCTATGACCTGCCGATCAAGGTCGTCGTCCTGAACAACTGCGGCGACGGCATGGTGAAACAGTGGCAGAAACTGTTCCACAAGGGACGGCTCAGCGCGAGCGACAAGAGCCTGCACAAGAAAGACTTCGTGAAGGCCGCGCTCGCCGACGGCTTCGGCTATGCGGCGCGGCTGGACCGCAAGGCCGATGCGCCGCGGGTGATCGGAGAATTCATCGCATTCCGCGGCCCGGCGTTCCTCGAGGTCATGATCGATCCCGATGCGGGGGTCTATCCCATGGTCGGCCCAGGGCAGCCTTACGACGAAATGATCACCGGCGATCACATCCCCTCGCGCAAGCGCGTCGACATTACCCCGCCCGGCGAATCCGAGATGTTCTGAAGGCCGGCGGCGGCGCCGCGGCGGCCGGTAGCCGCTACCAGGCGCCCGTGTTGGCCATCGACGCCCACGGTTCGGCCGGCGCTCGCGCACCGCCCTGTTGCAACAGTTCGATGGAAATCCCGTCCGGGGAGCGGACGAAGGCCATGCGCCCATCGCGTGGCGGGCGGTTGATCGTGACGCCGTGATCCAGAAGTCGCTGACAGACCGCGTAGATGTCGTCGACCTCGTAGGCGAGATGGCCGAAATTGCGGCCCCCCGAATAGACCTCCGGATCCCAGTTATGGGTCAGTTCCACCTGCGCCTCCGGATTGCCCGGAGCGGCGAGGAACACGAGGGTATAGCGTCCCTGCGGGTAGTCGCGGCGCGACTGCAGCACCAGCCCGAGCGCGTCCCGGTAGAAGCGCAGGGACTGTTCGATGTCGGTGACGCGCACCATCGTATGCAGATATTTCATGGCCATCGATCTTCGATCCTCAACATTGGGCGGGAACTGCCGATTCAATGGGGAAGGGTAGCGCATTGTGCCCGGGCTTTGCGGAGCAGAGGCCCTCGGCGTGCTTGGCTCCACCCGACTGTCACTATTTGGCGACAGATGCCGAAATCTCGAATTCGCTTGTGTCTCTAGCTTTAAGCCATGAAAAGTATTGGATTTCTGCTCAAGTCGTGATAGCGTCTCGGTCAGGTCGTTCGTTTTGGTTTCAGCTGGCGTCACTTGCGCGCAACAAGTGGCCCGAAAGTAAGAAGGTCGAGCGTGGTCCACTTTTGTGCCGCGCATCTTCCGCCGATGGACGTGCCGGTATGTACCCGGCACCTGTTCCACTAGAATCCCCGGCTCGACCGGGGTTTTTTTTGCGCGGCCGGCCCGCGCCCGCTCCGGTGCCACCCTGCACCACCTGTCGAGGAGAACGATCATTCCCACCGCACTGATCACCGGCGCCGGCCGAGGCCTGGGGCTCGAATTCGTCCGGCAATACACAGCCGATGGCTGGCGGGTGCATGCCTGCGCCCGCCAGCCGTCGGCCGCGCTCGGCGAAATCGAGCGGACCGCATCCGGACTCGTCAGGACGCACACGCTCGACGTGACCGATCACGCGGCCATCGACGCTCTCGCCGAGCAACTGCGCGGGGAGCCGATCGATCTGCTGCTGAACGTCGCGGGGGTGCTAGTGACCACCGGCTTCGGCAAGACGAACTACGAGACCTGGATGCGGTCGGTGCGCATCAATCTGTTCGCGCCGTTGAAAATCGCCGAGGCGTTCGTCGATCACGTCGCCGCCGGCGAGGGCCGCCGGATCGTGACCCTGTCGAGCGTCCTGGGTTCGATCGGCGGCAACGCCGCCGGCGGGATGTACGATTATCGATCGACCAAGGCGGGCGTGAACGCCGTCATGAAGTCGATGAGCCTCGACCTCGCCCGCCGCGGCATCATCGCGGCACCGATTCATCCCGGCTGGGTGCGTACCGACATGGGCGGCCCGCGCGCGGAAATCGATCCGCAGACGAGCGTCGCGGGCATGCGGCGCGTGATCGCCGGCCTCACCAGCGCCGATACCGGCCGGTTCTTCAACTACCAGGGCGAAGAATTGCCCTGGTAGCGCCAGACGGCGCTCAGGCGGCGGCGGAATCCGATGACGGATCGACGCCGAGCCGGCGGTGCATGACCGGACTCGTGGTCGTGTACTGCAAATGCACCTTCTCGCCGGGCGAGAGGTGCGCCTTCGCGGCGAAGGCGGCCAGCGCGGCCTCGTGAAACCCCGAGAGGATCAATTTCTTCTTGCCGGGATAGGTGTTGATGTCGCCGACCGCGAAGATCCCGGGAATCGAGGTCTCGAAGCGCGCCGTGTCCACTTTCAGCGCCTTGCGTTCGATGTCGAGGCCCCATTCGGCGATCGGTCCCAGTTTTGGGTGGAGTCCGAAGAACACCAGCACCTGATCGGCCGCGATGCGCCGGGTCAAGCCGTCGCCACTTTGCACGCGCACGCCGCTCAACCGGCCGTCCTGCCGGTCGAGGGCCTGCACCGTGCCTGTGAGAATGTCGGCGCGGCCATCCTCCTGCAGCCGGCGCAACTTTTCGACGGTCGCGGTCGCCGCGCGGAATTCGGGCCGGCGATGCACCAGCACGAGGCTGCGCGCCGCCGGTGCAAGCTCGACCGCCCAGTCGAGCGCCGAATCGCCGCCGCCGCAGACGACCAGATCCCGGTCGGCGAATGCGGCCGGATCGCCGACCCGATAGTGAAGCGCGCTGCCCTCCAGCTCCGCGGCCCCATCGACCTCCAGACGGCGTGGCTGAAACGAGCCGACGCCGGCGGCGATCACCACCACGCCCGCGTCGAACACGGTACCCGCCGAGGTGCCGACCAGGAATCGCCCATCGGCGCGGCGTTCGACCCGGGTCACCTCCTGGCCGTAATGCAGGCCGGGTTTGAACGGCGCGATCTGCTCGAGAAGGCGGGCGGTCAGCTCCTCGCCCGTGCAGACCGGCACGGCCGGAATGTCGTAGATCGGCTTGTCGGGGTAGAGCTCGGTGCACTGTCCGCCGGGCTGACGCAGCGAATCGACGACCTCGGCCTTGAGGCCGAGCAGGCCGAGTTCGAACACCTGGAACAGGCCGACGGGGCCTGCGCCAACGATCAACGCGTCGGTGGTCACCGGCGTCTGTTCAGGGAATCGGGCGATCATCGGGATGACATCCTGTACTGGCGCTCAGGCGATTGCGGCCAATTCCCGCGCGAGCACCGTCTGGGTCGTTTCGAGCCGCTGGTGAAGGGACACGACTTCGCCGACCACGAGCAGCGCCGGTGAGACGGCTCCGCCCGCGCGCATGGCGCGATCGTGAATGTCGTGCAGGGAGCCGGTCACGATCCGCTGCGAATCGCGGGTCGCCGCGGCGATCAGCGCGACGGGTCGCGTCGCGGGCGCGCCGTGGGCCACGAGCATCGCGGCGATGTGCGCGATCCGCGCGGTTCCCATGTAGAAGACCACGGTGCGACCGGCCGCGGCGAGCGCCCGCCAATCCGGCTCGCAGGACGCATCGCCCGACTGAGCGGTCACGAAGCTCACTTCATGGGCGCAGTCGCGGTGAGTCAGCGGGATCGCCGCGGCTGCCGCGGCGCCCAGGGCTGCGGTGATGCCCGGAATCACCCGTGTACGGATGCCCGCTCCGGCGAGGGCTTCCAGTTCCTCTCCGCCGCGGCCGAATACGAACGGGTCGCCGCCCTTGAGCCTCACCACCCGGCGCCCGAGCCTTGCGTGCTCGATGAGCAGCGCATTGATCGCCTCCTGCGAGGTCGAGCGACCGCCGCCGGTCTTGCCGACCGGTATCCGCAGCGCGTCCCGCCGCGCCAACTCGAGCACCTCGTCCGAGACCAGTCGATCGTGCAGGATGACGTCGGCGTCCTGCAGGGCGCGCAATGCCTTCAGGGTGAGCAGTTCCGGGTCTCCGGGTCCCGCACCCACGAGCAGTACCTCGCCCATGGGAGGGGGCCCTCCTGCGTCGTCGGCGAGCGCGCGGGCGGCCAGCCGATCGGCACCCCGCCGATCGCCCTGGAGCAGTCGGCGCGCCGCCGGTCCGTCGATCAGGGCTTCGTAGAATCGCCGCCGCGCGGAACCGTCGCGCAGCCTGCGCGCGGCCCGACGCAGACTTGCGAGCCAGAGCGCGAGACGGCCGAGTTCCACCGGCAGCGCCGCCTCCAGACGTTCGCGCAGCCGGCGGGCGAGCACCGGCGAGGCGCCGCCGGTCGACACCGCCACCAGCACCGGGTCGCGGTCGACGATGGCCGGGACGATGAATCGCGAGGCGGCGGCGTCGTCGACCACGTTGACCGGGACGCCCCGCGCGTCGCAGAGCTTGGCGATCCAGCGGTTCAATGCGCGGCGCGGGGTCGCGACGACCACGATCGTCGCCCCGTCGAGATCCTCGGCGCGGAATTCGCGCGACCAGTGGATCAGGCGACCCGCGGCAGCGGCCTCCAGAATCGGCGCCTCGGCCTGCGGTGCCACGACCGTGATCAGCGCGCCGCTGCGCTCGAGCAGGACGATCTTGCGGGCGGCGACCGAACCGGCGCCGACCACCAGTGCTCGCCGACCATGCAGGTCGATGAACGCGGGGAAGTGGCGCATGGTTCAACCGCTCACGAGTGCGGGAAGGCGCGGATGCAGGCCGCATTCGCGCGACTCTTCGCGTTCCCACCACCAGCGGCCGGATCGCGGATCCTCGCCCGCGGCGACCGCGCGCGTGCAGGGCGCGCAACCGATGCTCGGGAAGCCGAGATCGTGCAGGGTGTTGTAGGGCAGTTCCCGGGCGCGGATGTAGCTCCAGACCTGCTCCTCGCTCCAGGCGAGCAGGGGGCTCACCTTGTAGAGCCCGTGGTCCGGGTCCCAGGCGAGCGGTTGGGCCCGCGCACGCTGCACCGATTGCCCGGACCGGATGCCTGTCACCCAGGCATCGTAGCCGGCGATCGCGCGCCGGAACGGCTCGATCTTGCGCACCTGGCAGCAGGATCGTCGCTGGTCCGTGCCGCTGCGAAAGCCGTCGATACCGTGGCGCGCGACCCAGGACTCGACTGCGGCCGCGTCGGGAGAGTAGATTTTCAGCCGGCGCCCGTAATGGCGCTGGATCCGCTCGATCAGATCCCGCGTTTGCGGAAAGAGACGCCCCGTATCGATGGTGAACACCTCGATCTGCGGCAGCTCGGACCAGAGCAAGTCCGTGAGGACGACGGATTCGGCGCCCAGGCTGCTCGCATAGCAGATGCGCGGGTGGTTCGCGAGCGCCTGGCGTAGCAGGCCCAGGCTTGCATCGGCGAGATCGCGGACGTCGGCGGGGATTCGGGACACGGAGCCTCGGGCGTTGACCGCTCGTTCACAAAGGGATCAAGACTATATGTCGGTCGGAATGGTCGGGATACGAACAATCCCTTATGAGCACCTGCGCTCCGGTCATGAGGACGCATGAAACTGCAGCAACTGCGCTATCTCGTTGCGGTGCATGAAAACGGCCTCAACATCACGGCGGCGGCCAGGCAGCTGCACACGTCGCAGCCCGGCGTGAGCCGGCAGATCAAGATGCTCGAGGAGGAACTCGGCTTCCGCCTGTTCGAGCGCGAAGGTCGGGCGTTGACGCGCACCACCCACGCCGGCGAGGAGATCGTCGCTCGCGCCAACAACATCCTGCGGGAGATGCACAACATCCGGCGAACTTCGCAGGACCTGCGCAAGGCGGAGGGTGGCACGCTGTCGATCGCGACCACGCATACCCAGGCGCGCTATGTGCTGCCGCCGGTCATCGGCGAATTCCGGCGGCGCTATCCGAAGGTTCGACTGCATCTGCACCAGGGCACCTCGGAACAGATCGCCGAACTGGTCGCGCGCGATCGCGTGGACTTCGCGATCGCGACCGGATCGGACGATCTTTTCCCGCATCTCGTCAGGTTGCCGCTGTACCGCTGGCATCGCAGCGTCGTCGTGCCCCGCTCGCATCCACTCGCCTCCGGCGGCAAGCTCACGCTGCGCAAGCTCGCCGAGCACCCGATCGTCACTTACGTGTTCAGTTTCTCGGGGCGCTCCTCGCTGCCCGCGCTGTTCGATGCGGCGGGACTGTCGCTCGACGTCGCGCTGACCGCTCAGGATGCCGACGTGATCAAGACCTACGTGCGCATCGGCCTCGGCGTCGGCATCGTGGCGAGCATCGCCGTCGATCCGGTGGCCGATTCGGACCTCGCCGTGCTCGATGCGCGGCACCTGTTCGACCGCCACACGACCTGGATCGGCTTTCGTCGCGGCGCACTCTTGCGAACCTACATGTATGAGTTCATCGAGCGCCTCGCGCCGCACTTGCCGCGCCGCCTGGTCCGTGAGGCCGAGCGTTCGGAGACCCAGGACGAGATCGATCGTGTCTGTGGCGGTCTCGCGATCCCGGTCCGCGAGGGGGGGTGACGGGGCGATTCGTGGCATATGCCGCCCCGGGTCTCGCAAAACCGTGAATCTCTCGGCGGTGCCGCGCGATGTCAGCGGGCAGGATGCTCGCTGCCCTTCCACCTGCTGGCGGGATCATGCGAGCGGAACTGAGCGAAATCGAAGTCGATGCCGACGATTTCCGGCTGACGGGCGCGGGAACACGCCTGACTGCATCGCTCGAGGAGGCCCTGGCGCTGTGCCTAGGCGACGAACGTCGCGGGCTCGGCGGATTGCTGCATCTGCGTTGTCATCATCCGGGGGGGCGTCCGCCCGAATTGACCGACAACACCCTGAGTGCGGTCCTGGTCGCTCTCGGTCGATTCAAGCGAGCGGTGCTGGGCGCCGCGCCCCGCCGCGAGGGGGTGACCGCCCACCTCGTCGTACAGACCCGCGCCCCCGAAGGCTCCGCTTGCAGCGCTTCGCTGGCCGATCTGGTCCGGGCCGATCTCGCCGACGAAGGCATCGATTGTTCGCTGCACGTCTTGCGGCGCAATGCCACGGTGTGCGTGCGGTTCGATCCGGCGGCCGGGCGCTTATGGGTGGCCGGAGCCGACGAGGCGCGCAGCCCGTCGGCACAGCGCCAGCGCTTGTAGAGCCGCATTCCAGGCACTATAAAGTCCCGCTCGGAAACCGGAACCCTGATTCCTAGGAGGTGGCTGATGCGCTCGGCTTGGTTGATCGCGTTGTTGCTGCTCGGGGGTTGTGCGGACGATCGGCTGGCGGTGGCACCGCCCGCCGGCGTGGACCTCTCCGGGCACTGGCGGCTCGATCAGTCCGAGAGCGACAGCCCGCGTCAGGTGTTCGCCATGCTGGCGGGCTTCGCCAAGGCGGGCGATTCGCACACTTCCCCGGATCGGTCCGGCGACCGGGGTGATCGAGGCGAATCGGAGGGCGGGCGCCCCGAGGAGCGCGAACCGCAGGGACTCGGCGCAGCGGACGGCCTCGGCGCGTTGACGGACGCGATGCGCTGGCCGGGAAAGAACCTGGTGATTCGTCAGGTGGGCGGGGTGGTCGCGTTCACTTCCGCCGGCGAGAGCCGCGTCTATCAACCCTCGGCCGCTCCCGTGCGGGGCCCGGCGGCGCGCGAGCGCGGGGCCCAGACGCCTTGCGGTTGGTCGGGCGATGCCCTGCTGATCGCGATGAGGCCGGACGACGATGGTGCGATCGTCGAGATGCGCTACCGCATTTCCGAAGACCGCCGTCGTCTGGTCGAACGGATCGCCCGCGCGGGCGCCGGTGGAGTCGCATTGACCCGGGTCTGGGATCGCGTGCCGTGATGGGCCAGCGGTGCACTCAGAAAAAAGCCGGGCAGTGCCCGGCTTCGCTAATCCCCATGCCTCTTGCGGTCGGCGCCGTCTGGGGCGGCGCTATGCGCGTGGTCGATCTGCCTCTCTCAAGAAAATCATGATTGCGCTCCTGCAACACTGTAGCTGCGCCCTTGCGTCTGCGCCAGCGTTATTTCATCCAGATCCGGAACAATATGTTGCGTAACAACAACAATGATTCGAAGCGCTCCACCCGGAAGTTCCCGAACGGCGACGCGATCCGTACCCGCCGGACTTATTTCGACGTGCACAGCGGTCAATTGCATGTGCGCACCGCTTTCCCGGCGACCGGAGGGTTCGACGAACAGCCGCCCCTGATTTGCGTGCATGCCAGCGGGGAGTCGAGTCGCGTCTTCGGGCAGTTCCTGCCGGCGATCGCCGCCCTGCGGTCGGTCTACGCCCCGGATCTGCCGGGCAGCGGCGAATCCGACCCACCGCCTGCCGGTGCGGCCGCAGCCGGAGCGGGCGCGCTGCGCGATCTGGCCAGGGATCTGCGATTGCGCGAAGTGGATCTGATCACGGTGGGCGACGGCGCGGCGATCGCCGCTGATCTGCTCGCCGTCGCGCCCGCGCTGGTGCGCCGCCTGGTCCTCCTGGATCCTCCGGGCACGGAGCGCTTTCACGGGATCGCGCAGCCCCTGCTCGTGATCGGCCCGATGGCTGCTGCGGGCGAGCGAGTCCCTCCGGCGCTTGCGCAGCGGGTTGCGGAGTTCCTCGATCGACGCTGAGGTTCGAGGGCGCAAAGGAGCGGCCGGACGAGTGCGAATCAACAAATTCATCAGCGAGACCGGCGTTTGTTCCCGTCGCGAGGCCGATCAGTGGATCACCGCCGGTCGAGTGTCCTGCAACGGCGCCCCCGCGACCCTCGGCACGCGGGTCGCCGCGGGCGACGTGGTCCTGGTCGACGGGCAGCCGCTGCGCGAGCGGCGCGTACCGGTCTACCTCGCGTTGAACAAACCGGTCGGCATCGTGTCGACCAGCGAGCCCGAGGTCGTCGACAACATCGTCGATTTCGTCGGCTACCCGGAGCGGATCTTCCCGGTCGGCCGGCTCGACAAGGACTCCGAAGGGCTGATTCTTCTCACGAACGATGGGGACATCGTCAATCGGATCCTGCGCGCGGAAAACAACCACGAAAAGGAGTACCTGGTGAGCGTCGACCGACCGCTCACCGAGATGACGCTGGCGATCATGCGAAGTGGCGTGCGCATCATGGGAGAGATGACCAGACCCTGCCGCGTCGATCGCATCGACGAGCGCAGTTTCAGGATCGTGCTCACACAGGGGCTCAATCGCCAGATCCGCCGCATGTGTTCGGCGCTCGGCTACAAAGTGCGGCGCCTGCGCCGCGTGCGCATCGGCGAGGTGCATCTGGGAACGCTTGCGCCTGGGCGCTGGCGCCATCTGTCGGCGCAGGAGGTCGCCGCGTTCCTGCCCGGTGACCCGGCTCAGTCCGACCGTAAGCCTGCGGACTCGCGGAGCGCCTCGGCGCTCACGCCCTCGGTCCAGGCGCGACCGACCGCTGCGCGCCAATCCGGATCTTCGGCCTTGCGGGCGAGCCATCGGAAGAAATCCGGCCCCTGGCCCGCCCAATAAGCCTGGGAGAACAGCACGCCTCCGGTGCTCGACTCGACGACGAATCGACGGCGCAGTCCGGCACTCAGCCAGTCGGCCGGACAGCGGATCCGCGGCGAATTCTCGGTCAAGGCGAACGGCCGGTCACCGATCTGCAGCCGCAGTCGGCCGCCCTGAGCGTACAGGCAGATGTTCGGAGGCACTCCGCGTATCAGCGCGATGCCGTGGACCAACGGCGCCGGCGTTTCGCACGGCACCCAGGTGCCGCTCGGGATGTCCCAGTTGAGCACCATGCGGCGCCGCCGGAAGTCGGCCACCGGCAGGCTCGCGCCCGGGTCGCGGCTCATCGGCCGGCGAGCCCGCCCGGCCGATCCGGCAGGGCAGAGAAGGCGCGCTCGATGGCCCCCGCGGTGAGCAGCTGCGGCAGTATCACCGCGTGGCTCGAGCCCGGAGCCGCGTTGAACAGCAGATACAGGGGCACGCCGGCGCGACCATAATGGGCGAGCACCCGTGTGATTCGCGGATCGCCGTTGGTCCAGTCGCCGCGGACCAGGGTCACGCCCTTGTCGCGAAAGATCGCCCTGACCGCCGGATCGGCGAGCGCGGTGCGCTCGTTCACCAGGCAGGTCAGGCACCAACTGGCCGTGAAATCCACGAGCACGGGCTTGCCCGCGGCGCGCAGCGCCGCGAGCCGCGCCGGATCATAAGGCTCCCAGCGGCTCGAAGCGGCCCCCGGTGGTCCTGCGGCCGGGGCGGGCGCCCCTTGAAGCTCGATCGGCAATCCGATCGCGAGCGCCAGCGATGCGGCCGCGGCCGCGGCCGCGACTGTCCTGTGGCGCCGCGACCGGCCGTGCGACTTGCGGTACAGCCACGCCGCCAGCGCGACCAGGACCAATCCGGCGAGCGCTGCCGCCAGGCCCAGCGAGGCCGTCTGTTGGGTGAGCACCCAGACCAGCCACGCGGCCGAGGCGTACATGGGAAAGGCGAGCGCCTGCTTGAGCGTATCCATCCACGCGCCGGGCTTGGGCAGCGCCCGACGCAGCCAGGGGGCGAACGAGAGCAACACCAGCGGCAGACTGAGTCCGACGCCCAGGGAAGCGAAGATCGACAGCGCGACCACCGGGGGCTCGGAGAGCGCCGCACCGACGGCCGCCGCCATGAACGGCGCCGTGCAGGGCGTCGCCACGAGGGTGGTCAGCACACCCGTGAAGAAGGCCGCACTGCGCGTCTCGCCGCGCGTCAGTCCTTCGCCGAGCCCTGAGAGACCGCTGCCGACCTCGAACACTCCGGAGAGGTTCAGGCCGATCGCGAACAGCAGATAGGCCATCAGCGTGACGAACAATGGCGACTGCAGCTGAAATCCCCAGCCGATCTGGGCGCCGGCCGCGCGCAGCGCCAGTAGCAGCGCCGACAATGCGAGCATCGAGACGATCACGCCCGCCGCGAACGCGAGACCCTTCAGACGCACTTCGCGGGGGTGTTTCTTGGCCTGTTCGGCAAGCCCGATCGCCTTGATCGAGAGCACCGGGAGCACGCAGGGCATCAGGTTCAGCACCATGCCGCCCAGCAAGGCGAGGCCGACCCAGGCCGCGAAGGCGCCCAAGCCACCCTCCGCCGGACGCCGCTCGCTCCCGCCCGAGGCGGCTCCGGCGAGGGCAGCCGCCTCTGGCGCCGCGGTCGCGGTGGCGGTGAGGCGCGCCGAAACCACATAGGCGCGCGGCGCGACCGTCTCGCCCCCCGTCGCGGTGCCGTCCGCCGCCGCGCCGCCGACGATCAGTACACCCTCGAGCATGCCGGATCGCGGCGGCTGATCGCCGGCCTTGATCGTCAGCGTGACCGTCGCGCCGTCGCGCCGCAGCGTCTGTGGCGCACCGTAGGCGATCACTTCGTCCGCGTAGGGAACGAAGAGCAGGGCATGCGCCGAATCGAGCGCCTGCTCCCATCCGCGGCCGAAGCGCAGCGAGAGCTGACCCGCGCTCACGGTCGCGCTCGCTCCGGCCGGGGCCGGCTCCGGCAATGCCGCGCGCGCCGCGGCGAACAGGCGCTCTGAACGAGGATCGACGGAGGAAGCCCGGGCGCGTACCGGCAGCGAAAGATCGAGATCGGCCTGTTCCGGAATGCACAGGTTGGAGCAGACCAGCCAATCGGCATGGGCGCGCAGCCGCGCGGTCGAACCGGGTCTGAGGTCGCGAGGTGCGGTCATCTGCACGAGATGGACCGCGAGGCCCTCGTAGCCGTAGTTCACCAGCGGCGCGAGCACGAATCGATGCGGCGCCGGCCATTCGATGCCGCCGGCCGTGAATCCGGGCGGCAGGGTCCAGCTGATCTCGGTCGGCCGACCGGAGTCTCCGGGATTGCGCCAGTAGGTGTGCCAGCCCTTGCGCACGTCAAGAACGAGGGCGACCGTGAACTTCTCGCCGGGCGCGATCGAATCGACCTCGCTCTCCAGGCGCGCCTGTACGTTGGCGGTGGCGACGGTCTTGCCGGGGAACGCGAACGCGGTCGGAGCCGCGACCAACAGCAACGAAATCCACGCGATCAGCTTGCTCATCGTACCGATGTTACCCTCTAATGTGCGTTCGCCGCGAACCAGACGCGCCGGAGATCGAATCGAACCGCTCATGCCAGAGAACTACCTCGAACGCATCCTCAAGGCCCGGGTCTACGACGTCGCGATCGAATCGCCGCTCGAAGCGGCGCCACGCCTGTCGCGCCGCCTCGGCAATCGCGTGCTGTTCAAGCGGGAAGACCTGCAGCCGGTCTTTTCGTTCAAAATTCGCGGCGCCTACAACAAGATCGCGCAACTATCCCCCATCGTGGCGTCCCGCGGAGTGATCTGCGCCTCGGCCGGCAATCATGCCCAGGGTGTCGCGCTCGGTGCGCGGACCCGGGGCGTCCCCGCGGTGATCGTGATGCCGGTCACGACTCCGCAGATCAAGGTGGACGCCGTCGCCGATCTCGGCGGCGAGATCGTGCTGCACGGCGAGGACTATGACCAGGCTTACGACCATGCGGTCGTGCTCGCGCGCGAGCGCGGGCTCGCGTTCGTGCATCCGTTCGACGACCCGGACGTGATCGCCGGCCAGGGCACGATCATGATGGAGATCCTGCGCCAGGGGCACGGCGAGGAGATCGATGCGGTATTCGTCCCCGTCGGCGGCGGCGGACTGGCGGCCGGTATCGCCGCCTACGCGAAGGCGCTGTATCCGCGAATCCGCATCATCGGCGTCGAGCCCGAGGATTCGGCCGGCATGTACGAATCGCTGCGCGCGGGTCGGCGCGTCGAACTCGAACGGGTCGGCACTTTCGCCGACGGCGTGGCGGTGCGGCGCGTCGGCGAGGAGACGTTCCGGCTCGCCCAGCAGTATCTGGACGAAGTCCTGCTGGTGACCACGGATCAGATCTGCGCGGCGATACGCGACATCTTCGAGGACACGCGCGCGATCGCGGAACCCTCCGGAGCGCTGGCGGTCGCCGGCATCAAGAAGTACGTAGCCCGGGAGAGCTGCACCGACCGCTGTTTCGTGGCGATCAATGGCGGCGCCAACATGAACTTCGACCGCCTGCGCTACGTCGCCGAGCGGGCCGACCTCGGTGCGCAGCGCGAGGCGCTGCTCGCCGTCGAGATGCCCGAGCGACCGGGCTCGTTCCTGCGGTTCTCGGAACTGCTTGGACGACGCAGCGTCACGGAGTTCAACTATCGTTACGGCAACGAAAGGGCCGCGCAGGTCTTCGTCGGCGTGGCGCTCACCCAGGGCCGCAGCGAACGCGAGTCCCTGGTCAAATCGATCGCCGCCGCCGGATATGCGGTGCGCGACATGTCGGACAACGAGGTCGCGAAACTGCACGTGCGTTACATGGTCGGTGGACCTTCGCACGGCCTGGAGCACGAGCAGTTGTACAGGTTCGAATTTCCGGAACGGCCCGGCGCGCTGCTGAAGTTCCTGCGGGCGATCGGCAGCGAATGGAACATCAGCCTGTTTCACTATCGCAATCACGGTTCGGATCACGGCCGGGTGCTCGCGGGCATACAGGTGCCGCCCGAGACGCGCGGCGAGTTCCTGGCGCACCTCGAGGAACTGCAGTACGCCTACGTCGAGGAGACCGCCAACCCCGCGTATCGGTTGTTCCTCGGCGGCTGAAC
Source organism: Gammaproteobacteria bacterium (assembly GCA_028870275.1). Classification (GTDB taxonomy): domain Bacteria; phylum Pseudomonadota; class Gammaproteobacteria; order Steroidobacterales; family Steroidobacteraceae; genus Bog-1198. Next base: position 66,460 of record JAGWPY010000057.1, read on the forward strand.
GTGCGAACGGGTTCGTTCGAAGGGCGCCTGCCGTGGCCTTGACCCGACGGATCGTGCCGACGCGGTTCGGACAGATGCACCTGAGAAGCGAGGGGCGTGGCGGCCGCGCGCTGCTGCTGCTGCATCCCTCGCCGCGTTCGGCGGCGATCTGGGAGCCGCTCCAGTCCCGCCTGCAGCGCACGAGCGTCGCACCGGATCGGCTCGGCTACGGATGCTCGGACGCCCCGCCCTGGGCATTGACGATCGAGCAATACGCCCAGGGCACGATCGATGCGCTCGCCGCGGCCGGTATCGACGGCCCGCTGGACCTGTTCGGCGTCGGCGTCGGCGCCGTCGAGGCGGTCGAGATCGCGCACCGGCTCGGCGATCGTGCGTCGCGCGTGGCGGTCGGGGCGGTGCCGATGTTCTCTGCCGAGGAACTCGAGAGGCAGATGGAGAAGTACAGCGAGCAACCGCTGAAGCCGACGCTCGAGGGCGGGCACCTCCTCGGCGCCTGGCGCGCCGGCTTCGCATTCCGCGCCCCGCCTTACGACTTGTCGATCCTGCATCGCCGCTTCGTCGACCTGGTGCTCGCCGCGAACCCCGGAGCCGCATTGCGGGCGGCCGCCGCGTATCCGCTCGCGAAGCGCCTGCGCGCGCTGCGGGTGCCGATCACGGTGTTCGCGATGCGCGACGAACTCTTCGAACAGACTACGAGGGTGCGAGACCTGCTCGGCCCCGCCGACAGCTACGTCGAACTGTCCGATCTCGGCTTCGATGCGCTCGAACTCGCCGCCGACCGGGTCGCGGCGCTGCTCGCGGAACATCTGGTCGGCTGACCCGAAGGAGGCGAAATGCACCTGACGCGAGACGATTCCCGAACATCAGGGACCTGCTGGCGCGGGCGCGCCTCGCGTCGCCGCGTGGGAGCGGCTTTGCTCGGTCTCGCGGCGTTGACCATGCTCGGCGCCGCCCGGGCCGAAGCGCCGGCGCCGCGTGCGCGCGATCTCGGCGTGCCGTTCGGCGGCACGCCCGCCGCCTATGACGCGATCACCGACGTGCCGGGAGTCGAGGTCGGCCAGGTGACCCTGATTCGCGGCTCCGGCGCGCTGCGCATCGGCCACGGTCCGGTGCGCACCGGCGTCACGGTAGTGCTGCCCCGCGGTCGCGGCAGCGACGCCGCGGTGCACGCCGGCTTCTTCGACCTGAACGGTAACGGCGAGATGACCGGACGGGCGTATCTCGAGGACTACGGCGTGGCGTTCGGGCCGATCGGCCTCTCCAACACCAACGCCATCGGCGAGGTCTACGCCGGCATCATGCAATGGACCTCGCAGCATTTTGGCAGCGCGATCTGGCCGGTGGTCGCCGAAACCTGGGACGGTTACCTGAACGACATCGAGGGCTTCCACGTGCATGCCTCCGATGCGATCGCCGCGATCGCCGCGGCGCGGGGCGGACACGTCGACGAGGGCGACGTCGGCGGCGGCACCGGCATGGTCTGTTTCGGCTTCAAGGGCGGTATCGGCACCGCCTCACGGCGCGTCGTGGTGAGTGGCGCCCCGTACGTGGTGGGTGTGCTGGTCCAGTGCAATACGGGTCTGCGCGAGGTTCTGCGGATCGCCGGTGCGCCGGTGGGCCGGGAACTCGCCGATCGCTGGCTCCCCTGCTACGTGCCGGGCCTCGCGTCGGCCGGGCGCGAGCCGCGCTGTCGACCCGACGGTGAAGGAGGACTGCACCGACCCGATCAAGGTTCGATCGTGATCGTCGTCGGCACGGACGCGCCCCTGTCGACGACCCAGCTCAACCGCCTGGCGAGGCGCGCCGCGATGGGGCTCGCGCGCATGGGATCCTATTCGGGCGACAGTTCCGGAGATCTGGTGCTGTCGTTCTCGACCTCCGGCACGCCCAACGCCCCGGACGGACGGGCTCCGGCGGCGCTGTCGCCGGTCGAGAACGGCGAGATCGACGGGTTGTTCCGGGCGACCGTGCAGGCGACCGAGGAGGCGATCACCAATGCGCTGGTCGCGGCGCGCACGATGACCGGAATCGACGGCTATACCGTGCACGCGTTGCCGCACGCGGATCTGGTGCGCATCCTGCGTGAATACCATCGGCTGAATCCGCGAGTCGCGGCGCGCCCCTGAACGGCGCGCGGCCGCCTGCTAGAATGCACGGCGGAGGCCCGATCTACCTTGACGTCCACCGGCGGCAGCGGACTTGCGGTCCTGCGGATCCGCGATTTCAGACTCTACCTGGCAGCGAGATTCCTCGCGGCGAATGCCGCACAGATGATCGTGATCGCGGTCGGTTGGCAGGTATACCGGATGACCGGCCGCACGCTCGACCTGGGGTTGATCGGCCTCTCCCAGTTCCTGCCATTCATCGTGTTCGCGCTGTACGCGGGTCACGCCGCCGACCGGTTCGAACGGCGCAGGATCCTGATCCTCTGCTCCGTAGTGCAGGCCTCATGCGCCGGACTTCTGCTCGCGTTCACGGTCGAACGACTCGCGCATACGGGGCCGATTTTCGCGGTGCTGGCGATGCTCGGCGTGGCACGCGCCTTCCAGATGCCGACCGCGCAATCCTTCATGCCGAATCTGGTGCCGACCGAATCGCTCCCCCGGGCGATCGCGCTCAGCTCCTCGAGCTTCCAGGTCGCCACGATCGCGGGGCCGAGCGTCGGCGGAATCCTCTACTCCGTGGCGCTCGCCTCCTGGCCGCGGCTGGGCGGAGCCGCGGCCGTCTATCTGGCGGCGACGCTCCTGCTGCTCGCCTCGCTTGGATTGCTCCTGCGGGTACGATCGCGCGGCCAGGTTGCGGCACGGACGACCCCGGCCGGCGCGGCCGACGCGCGTGACCTGCTGCAGGGGCTGCGCTTCGTCTGGCGTCGCAAGACCGTGCTCGGTGCGCTCTCGCTCGATCTGTTCGCGGTTCTCTTCGGCGGCGCCACCGCCCTGCTGCCGGCGTTCACCCGCGACGTGCTGCAGGCGGGTCCCGCGGCCTTCGGTTACCTGCGTTCGGCTCCGGGGCTCGGTGCCGGCATCACCGCGGTCGCGCTGACGTTCGCCCCCCTGCGCCGTAACGTCGGCGCGACGATGTTCCTGGGCGTCGCCGTGTTCGGCGTGTCGACCATCGTCTTCGGATTGACGCATCGGTTCTCGGTGGCCCTGGTCGCACTGACCGCGCTCGGCGCCGGCGACATGATCAGCGTGTTCATCCGCCACGTCCTGGTCCAACTCGAGACGCCCGACGAGATCCGCGGCCGGGTGAGCGCCGTGAACGCGATGTTCATCGGTGCGTCGAACGAACTCGGCGAGTTCGAGTCTGGTCTGACCGCGGCCTGGTTGGGACTCGTACCGGCGATCGTCGCCGGAGGCGCCGCCACGCTGGTCGTCGCGGCACTCTGGGCCTGGGTCCTGTTTCCGCCA